>NZ_VCKW01000405.1 GCF_005889715.1 Actinomadura soli | reverse complement strand
CCACCCCAACCACCTGACCCGGACGTCCCCCGCGACGCCTGCGCAAGCGCCCGAACGAGCGGCCGACAGCCGAACGGGCATCCGGATCGGACAGTTGAACGGGCGGTCGGATCAGGCGCCGAACGGGCGGCGCGGCTCGGGTTGGTCTTAGGCGGCCGAGCGGTTGGGGGCGGTCGTCTCGGACAGGACACGGCGGAGCACGTCCGGCTTGTTGGTGATGACGCCGTCCACGCCGAGCTGGACGGCCTTCCTCATGTCGCCGCTGTCGTCGACCGTCCAGGTGAGCACATCCATGCGGGACGCGTGCACCTGCTTCACGTAGGACGCGGTCAGGTCGCGGTACGTCGGGTTGATCTGGTCGGCGTAGGAGGCCAGCGCGGGCAGGTCCTCGACCTTCGGCGTGCCGAGCAGCCCGATCGGGACGTTGGGCAGCACCGAGTGGAAGCGGCGCATCGACTCCCAGTCGAACGACTGGACGGCGAGACGGCGCTCCGCCGGGTCGGGCTTCAGCCAGGACGGCGAATTCTTCAGGGCCGTGGCGACGCGCTTCTCGATGCCCGGATAGAGGTTCGGGCTCTTGATCTCCACCAGGAGCCCGAGGCCGCGGCCGCGCATGACGCTCAGCGTCTGGTCCAGCGTGGGGACGCGTTCACCCTTGTACTTCCTCCCGAACCAGGATCCCGCGTCCAGCTTCCGGATCTCGGCGAGGGTGAAGTCGGAGACCTTCCAGGGGCTGCGGCCGGGGTACAGCGCCTCCACGTTCGTCGTCCGGGCGAGCGTGGTGTCGTGCATGATCACGAGCTTGTGGTCCTTGGACTCCTGGACGTCGAGCTCGAACACGTCCGCACGCTGCGACACGGCCAGCTTGAACGCCGCGAGCGTGTTCTCCGGCGCGTAGGCGGACGCGCCACGGTGCGCGACATTCGTGACATCGGCGGCATACGCGGCGGCACCGTGCGCGGTGCCCGCACGCGGATGGGGTTCCGGGGCGCCGGACCGCGAGGACGAGCCCGGACCGGTGTCCGCGGCGGCGGGCAACACCGGAGCGATGATCGCGGTCGAAGCGGTGACGGCGATGAGCGCGAGACGATTCCGTCGGTGCATCTTCACCTCTCGGGAGCGTTTCAGGAACCTTCAGGAACCTTCGGAAACCCGTCGGCCACGGAGCCTGCGAAACCCCGGGCCTGCAGACCGTCAACACCTCGGGCCTTGAGGTCTGGGAGCGTCGGGGAGCCGGGGCCATTTCGCTCCCAACCCTCGGATCGTCCGGTGACACCGGAGTTACGGGGCGGTAGCAGACCGTGTACGGACGGGAACGATACGCATCGTCGCGCATCCGGCACGGTGCGGACACGGCTTTTGGATCAGAAATGGACGGCGCCGTCCGGGCCCGATTCCGGCTCGTCGGGCTTGCCGTCCGTCCCCACGCCCCTGGCCGCCTTCGACAGGATCAGCGCCCCGACCAGGAGCTTCCGGCTCCGCCGCAGCGGACGAGGAAAGCGGACACGGCGGATGAAAGCCCTGCCCGCCGGCGCCCCTGTCCCCATCAGTCCGTCCAGCGCGGACGCTCCGTCCACCCCGGACGGCCCCAACAGCGAATCCGGCGACGCGGGCGCCCGAGGCGCGCCCAGCCGGGTCGGACGGCTCCGGCCGCGCAGCGTCACCGACCGTCCGAGGTCCCATTCGTCCGCCTCGGCGAGGTGCGCCAGTTCCAGGACGGTCGCCGACGCGAGCACCCGTCCGCGCGTCCCCTTCGCCAGGTCGCTGAGCCGGGCCGCCTCGTTCACCGGATCGCCGATCACCGTGTACTCGAACCGCTCCTCAGCGCCGATGTACCCGGCGACGACCGGGCCCGCGGACACGCCGATCCCCGCGTCCAGCAGCGGCACCTCGGCGCGCAGCCGCCGCGCCAGCTCCCGGGCGGCGCCGAGCGCCCCGCCCGCCGAGTCCTCCAGCTGCGTCGGCGCCCCGAAGATCGCGAGCGCCGCGTCCCCCTCGAACTTGTTGATCCAGCCGCCGTGCGCCGCCACCACCGTCACCACGACGCCGAAGAACCGGTTCAGGAGCGTGACGACCTCGTCCGGGCTCCGCGTGTCCGCAAGCCTCGTGGAGCCGGTGAGATCGACGAACAGCACGGCCACGTCGCGGGTCTCGCCGCCGAGCGTGATGTCGCCGTGCTCCAGGGCCAGGTCGGCGACCTCCTCCCCCACGTGGCGTCCGAACAGGTCGCGCAGCCGTTCATGCTCGCGGAGCCCGGCCACCATGTGGTTGAAACCGGCCTGCAACTGCCCGACCTCGCTCGCGTCGTACACGTCGACCCCAGCGTCGAGGTCGCCGCGCTCCACCTGCGCCATGCCCTTGCGGACGGCCCTGATCGGATCGGCGATCGCCTGTGTCGCCATATAGGTGACATAGACGCCGGCGACGAGCGAGGCGCCGCCGAGGCCGAGGATCGTGACGGCGAGCTGGGTGACGTTGATGTCCGGCGCGGCCAGCGCGGCGACGGCGACGCAGATCAGCCCGAACACCGGGATCGCCGTGCCCAGCGCCCACGCGAGCATCACCCGGGTCGTCACCCCCGGCAGCCGGATCTTCCGGGGCCGCTCGGCCGCCAGCACGAGCGCCGCCGCCGGACGCAGCAGCCGCTCCGACAACAGGTACACGATCGTGCAGGTCGTGGCCGCGCCCAGCAGGCACGTCAGGCCGGTCTTGACCGCCAGCCGTCCGGTGAACAACACAAGATCGAGCACCGCCCAGCCCAGCGCCCCGATCACCCACAGCGCACCGATGAGCAGCGTCAACCGCAACGGACCAAGGAGCACCGCGCGCCGTTGTTGCCGATCGGGCGTCCCCCCGTCCCGGACGAGCGACACAACAGGCCGCCACAGCCACAACCCCAGAAACAACGCCACCGGCACCGCGACCACCGGATAGCTGAAGAACGCCACCGCGTTCACCATGTGGGCGTGGTCGCGATCGTCCAGCGGCGGGTCCGGCACCACGAACGTCGCGAACAGCAGCACCACCATCGATCCGACCACGTTGGCGACGCCGACCACCACGAGCAGGACCCAGCGCACACGGATCTCGAGCATGCTCGTCACGTGCGCCTCCGGAGGGATGGAACCGCCCAGGGGGATCATCCCACGACCTGAAACGGCCCGGTGGCCCGGCACCACTCACCGCCGGACCACCGGGCCCTCGCTCAGGCGCTCGTGCTCTCCGTCTCCACGGCGACCTTCACACCGGTGGCGTCCTGCGAGGCGCGCCGCACGAACGGCCACCCGACCACGACCAGCGCGGCCCACGCCGCCATCACGTACAGCGCGATCCGGGTGTCGGCCTCCCAAGCGATCGTCACCGTCACGAACGCGAAGAACGCCAGCACCGCCCAGCTGCTGTACGGCGCCCACGGCATCCGGTAGGACGACTTCGCCAGCGCACCGGCGTTCGCCTTCCGCCGGTAGATCATGTGCGAGACGAGGATGACCGTCCACACCGCGAGCGCCCCGCCGGTCGACACCGACGTGATGTACTCGAACGCCTTCTCCGGCACCACCGCGTTGATCACGACCCCGATGCCCATCACCAGCGCCGAGATCACCACGGTCAGAACAGGGACTCCCCGTCCGTTCAAGCGCGACAGGAGCCTCGGCCCGTCACCGTTCACGCCGGCCGTCCGCAGCATCCGGGACGTCGAGTACAGCCCGCCCGCGTTGCAGGACGACAGCGCCGCCGTCAGCACCACGAAGTTCACGATGTCCCCGCCGCCCGGAATGCCGATCTTGTCGAACGCCAGCACGAACGGGCTCGCGCCGCCCTTGAACGCCGTCCACGGGACCACCGCGAGGATGACCAGCAGCGACCCGAGGTAGAACAGCGCGAACCGCAGCGGAAGCGCGTTGATCGCCCGCGGGATGTTCCGCTCCGGATCCTTCGCCTCGCTCGCCGTCACACCCACCAGCTCGACGCCCAGATACGCGAACATCACCATCTGCAACGTCATGATCGTCGCGCTGTACCCCGCGGGAAAGACACCCCCGTGATCCCACAGGTTCCCGACCGCCGCCGTCTCCCCGGCGTCACTGAACCCGAAGATCAGCACCCCGAGCCCCACCATGATCATCATCACGATCGCCGCGACCTTGATCATGGCGAACCAGAACTCCAGCTCGCCGAACAGCTTCACCGAGATCAGGTTCACCACGAACAGGATCAGCAGCGCCACCAGCGCCGTCTGCCACTGCTCGACCTCGGGCCACCACTTCTGGATGTAGGTGCCGGCCGCGGTCAGCTCCGCCATGCCGGTCGTGACCCAGATGATCCAGTACGTCCAGGTCGTGGCGTAACCCCAGAACGGACCGAGGAACTCCCGGGCATACCCGGCGAACCCTCCCTCCGTCCGCCGGTACGTCAGCAGCTCACCGAGCGCCCGCATGACGAAGAACAACGCCAGCCCGGCGAAGGCGTACGTCAGGATCAGACTCGGCCCGGCCTTGGCGATGTTCTCCCCGGCCCCGAGGAACAGCCCGGTACCGATCGTCCCGCCGATCGCCAGCATCTGGATCTGGCGCGTCCCCAACCCTCGCTGATAACTCTCCGCGCCCTGGTCTGGGAGCTTTGCGACCACGCGGCCTCCCTCGCATCTAGGGCCCGCCCCTCTCGGAGCGGCGCCACCCTCCGGTCACGCACCGCTGCGCAACCCGGACAGACTAGGAGCCCCGGGCGCATAACACGAAACACAACTGACAAACCGGTATCGCCCCGGTATCTCTCCGTGACGACCTTCCCCTCCAACCCCGCCGTTAACGAGTTGGCGACCACCTCGGGCATCGCGTATGCTCTCGGACGTCGCCAAGCGTCAAGCACCCTCCGGTGCCGCTAGGCTCGGAGCAGCAAGGTCCTGTGGAGCAGCTAGGAGTGCTCGCCACCCTGTCAAGGTGGAGGCCGCGGGTTCAAATCCCGTCAGGACCGCCCAGACGTGCACCAGCACGTCCCGGGCAGGTAGCTCAGTCGGTACGAGCGTCCGCCTGAAAAGCGGAAGGTCGGCGGTTCGACCCCGCCC
>NZ_VCKW01000404.1 GCF_005889715.1 Actinomadura soli | reverse complement strand
GCGTAGGTGGGGGTGGACGATGGCGGGCGGGTTGTAGGACGCGTCCAGTGTGCCTATGTCCGTGCCGGGAGGGACGATGGCGTCGATCCGGTCGAGGATCTCGTCGGACAGGGTCGTCTTGGCGCCCGCGAGGAGGTCGTCGAGCTGCTCCATGGTGCGCGGGCCGATGATCGCGGACGTGACGCCCGGATGGCTGATCGCGAACGCCATCGCGAGGTGCGTCAGCGACATCCCGGCGTCCTGGGCGAGGGGGATGAGCTGCTCGACGGCGTCCAGCCGGCGCTCGTCGGTCAGGTGCTTGAAGCCGAACCCGGCCCGGTGGCTGTCGGTGTGCTGGTCCTTGCGGTAGCGGCCGGTGAGCAGGCCCTGCGCGAGCGGGCTCCACACCAGGGTGCCCATGCCGTAGCGCTCGCAGACGGGCAGCACCTCGCGTTCGATGCCGCGGTTGAGGATCGAGTACGGCGGCTGCTCGGCGCGGAACCGCTCCAGGCCGCGCCGCTCGGCGGCCCACTGGGCCTCGACGATGTCCGAGGCCGGGAAGGTGGAGGTGCCGATGGCCCGGACCTTGCCCGCGCGCATCAGGTCGCTGAGGACGGAGAGGGTCTCCTCCACGTCGGTGTCCGGGGCGGGCCGGTGGACCTGGAAGAGGTCGACGTGGTCGGTCTGCAGGCGGCGCAGCGAGTCGTCCAGGGCGCGGACGAGCCAGCGCCGCGAATTGCCCTGGCGGTTGGGGTCGTCGCCCATCGGAAGGTGCGCCTTGGTCGCGAGGACGACGTCGTCCCGGCGGCCCTTGAGCGCCTTGCCGACGATCTCCTCGGACTCGCCGTGCGAGTAGAAGTCGGCGGTGTCGACGAAGTTGATGCCCGCGTCCAGCGCCCTGTGGATGATGCGGACGGAGTCGTCGTGATCGGGGTTGCCGACCGCGCCGAACATCATCGCGCCCAGGCAGTAGGGGCTGACCTTGATGCCGGTTCGGCCGAGCGTGCGGTACCTCATGATTTCTCCTCGTGTGTTGGCCGGTGCCCGCGGCAGCGCGCTACGCTGAGGCAAGCGGAACGATGTTCCGCCTATGACGATACGGAACATTGTTCCGGTTAGCAAGCGCGGAGTGGGGTGCCCCTGTGACCAGCCGACCGGCGGACGAGCCCGCGGCAGACGGCGAGCAGCGCGCGGACGGCGGGCAGCGCGCGGACGGCGGGCAGCGCGCGGACAGCGGGCAGCCGCTGCGGAGGGTGCGGGCCGACGCGCAGCGCAGCATCGATGCCCTGCTCATCGCGGCCGCCGAGGTGTTCACCGCGTCCGGCGTGGACGCCCCCGTCCGGCAGATCACCGCCAAGGCGGGCGTGGGCGCCGGCACGCTCTACCGGCATTTCCCGCAGCGCTCGGACCTCATCGCCGCCGTGTTCCGCCACGAGGTCGACTCGTGCGCGGACGCCGCCCCCGCCCTCGCGGAGCGGCACGAACCCGTCGAAGCGCTCACCCGGTGGCTGCTGCGCTTCGCGGAGTTCATCGGCACGAAACGCGGGCTCAGCGCCGCCCTCCACTCGGGGGACCCGGCCTACGACAGCCTGCCGTCCTACTTCTCGCAGCGCTTCGAGCCCGTCCTCGGGGAACTCCTCGCCGCGGCGGCGCAGGCGGGCGAAATCCGCTCGGATGTCGATCCTGACGACCTTCTGCGTGCCGTCGCCAACATGACCCTGCCCGTCCAGGACGACGACGGCCACACCCAGCGCATGGTCGCCCTGCTCATCGACGGGCTCCGCTACGGCGCCCAGCGTCGCTGACCGGCGGCCCGCATCCGACCGGCTGTCACATCAGTCCGGGCGTCGTCGTCAGCGTGGTGGATCGGCATCGACGGCGAGGAGATCACCATGGAAGCCCGGTCGAGTTATGACGGCGACACCGTCGCGGCGAAGTTCGCGAAGCGCCTCGTCGCGGCGAGCAGAACCGTGGCGGACACGGGCCTGCCCGCCGCGACCCAGTTCCTGTGCATGATCCGCGCGAGCCAGATCAACGGCTGCAGTGGCTGCCTTGACATGCACACCAAGGACGCCCTGCACGCGGGAGAAACCTCGGTACGGCTCAACCTGGTCGCGTGCCGGCGGGAGGCGAAGGTCTTCACCGCCGCCGAGCGGGCCGCACTGGAGATCACCGAGCAGGGCACCCGGCTCGCGGACGCCGCCGGCGGTGTCACCGACGGGGCCTGGGCGGACGCCGCCAAGCACTACGACGACGAGCAGCTCGCCGCCCTGGTGTGCCTCATCGCCGGCATCAACGCCTTCAACCGCATGAACGTCATCAGCCGCCAGCCCGCGGGCGACTACCGGCCCGGCCAGTGGGGATAGCGGCGGCCGGGCCGGACCACCGGCGGCCGGGCCACACCAACGGCGGCCGGGGCGTGTCAGGTCGGGGAGTACAGCCAGGGGTTGCGCAGGTCGTAGAAGACGGGGTCGTCTATGTAGTGCGACATCTCGTTGTCCCGCCACGCCTTGAGGTCGGACGGCATCGGCCTGCGCTCCCCGTCCCGCGCGTCCTCCTCGGTGGTGAAGTAGACCACGATGGTGCAGCCGCCGTCCGGGTGGACGATGAACAGCCCGCCGATGGTGTCCGGACGCGCCTCGGCCATGGCGCGCCCTTCCTCGGCCGTCCAGAACGGGCGCAGCGCCTCCCGGTCGCGGACGCGCGTCTGGATCATCTGGACGAACTCGGCCGCGTCCGAGCCGCCTGCTCCGAACGGCTCGATGTCGGTGCAGTCGTGGACGGTGGGCTCGCCTTCGAGGAGCGCGGCCGTGGACTCCCACCACTCGCGCTGCGCCCGCCGCTTGTCGTTGCGGTGCGCGGCCCGCGACGACTTGAAGCGCGCCATCCAGATGAATTCACCGTCGTTGGTCACTCCGGCGGTCGTGCCGAGCCATCCCCGGGAGCCGGGGGCCAGCTCGCGGCTCCAGCGGTCGGCGGCCTCGTGCAGCCCGACGGGGTCCAGGGCCGTCCCCTGCACGAGCTGAACGTGCATCCTGCTCTGGAATGGCATTCCCGCCCCCGCGCGTACCTCTGCCCTATCCAGGCCGGACGGGGCCGTCCGGCCAAAGCCGCCCGAACATTCCTACCCTGAGTCGCCGTGTCCTCACATTGCAACAACCGTGCGTGGATGGCCGGCCCGTAAACGCAGTTCGCAAGGGGGAGGTGCAAATCAGGGCATTTCACTAGGATGCCCCCGTGCACGAAGATCAGGGTGTCCCGGACGACGGTGTGCTGTCGACGCCGCTCCGGCTGGAGGGCGACGGTCCGGCCGACCGGCCGGCCGAGGAGCCGATCGGCGGGCCTGGCGACGAGCCGGCCTCCGGTCCGGCTGACATGCCGACCGCCGGGCCGGCGAGCGTGGTGTTCAGCGGGCCCGGGACCGCGAGGACGGCGGCGTCCGTCGAACGCGGCGCGATCCCCGCGGTCGATCCGGCGCCCGTCCGGGCGTTCGGCAAGGAGGTCGAACATCTCGCGGACCTGGTCGGACGCCTCGCCGCGACGGCGTCCACGCTGGGTGAGCGGCTGGACGGCGAGGTGCGCGGCGTGCTCGACAGCGCGGAGAAGGCGCTGGCCGAGGCGGGCGGCGCCCGCGCGGAGGCCGCCGAGGCCGACGACCGGACCCTGCAGGCCGAAGCGCAGGCGGAGGCGGCGCTGAAGGAGGCCGCCGACGCGAAAGAGGAGCTGCAGAAGGTCACGGCGGCGGCGAAGGCCAGCGTCTTGGCCGCCCAGGAGAGCGAGGCCAACGCGTGGAAGGAGGCCGGTGCGTCACAGCAGGCCCGCGCCACCTCCGCCAACGAGGCCGCGCACGCCGAAGGGCTCCGCAAGCGCGCCGAGACGGCGTGGAGCACCGAGCATCAGGCCCGCACGGACGCCGAACGGGAACGCGACGACCTGGCCGTCCGGCTGACCAACGAGCAGACCGCGCTCGCCACCGCGCGGACGGAGCTCGCGAACACGCGCGCCGACCTCACCGACGCGCGCGACAAACTCGAGGCCACCACCGAGGCCGAGCGGCAGTTGCGGGCCGAGCTGGCCGCCGCGAAGGGCGAGATCGCGGGACTGACCGTCGAGCGCGACTCCGTCGTGGCACGTGCCACCGAGCTGGCCACACGTGCCGACCGCGCCGAGGAACGGGCCGACGCCGCCGAGATCCGCGCCGAGCGGGCCGAGCAGCGCGCGGACGCCGCCGAGATCCGCATCGACCGCGACGCCACCACCGCACGCGCCCTCCAGGACACCCTGCGCGCGGCGCTGGACCTGCCGTCGATGGAGGAGCTGGGCGACGGGCTCGGGGTGCGGGTGGGCGAGTCCGGCGCGGTCACCGCAAAGCCCGGCGCGCTGATCGGCGTCGACCAGGTCCCGGACGTCATGGACGGCGAGCTGGCGGCGCGGTTCGCGCGGGCGATCCTGGCCGTGCGGGTTCACCAGGCCACGCGACGGTCCGTCCACGACGAACCGGAACTCGCCCCGGACGCGGACGCCGATGACGACGCCGACGACCCCGGCGGCGACGAGGGCACCACCGAAGACTGACCCTCCGGTCGGACGCCCCGCCACCACTGGCGCGGGGTACCACAGCCAGTCGTTCGGCTACATCCTCGGGGAGGTCGCCGGAGGCGATGCCGAGCGCCGGTTTCGGGAACCGTCCCGACGTGCTGGCGGCGGACATCCCGGCGGGCGGCACGATGTCCGCGCGGGCCGTGGCGCGCATGATGGCAGCGCTCATGGACGAGGTCGAAGGCGTCCGGCTCGTGTCGCCGTCCCGGTTCCGCGAGCTGTCGGCCGTCGCCCGCGACGACCTGGACGAGATGTTCGGCGGCCCGTCGGCGAAGTCGCTCGGGTTCCTCATCGGCGCGCCCTGGCCCGCGGAGGGCCGGACGGTGATCGGGTGGGCGGCAGCGGCGGCAACGGCGTGTTCGCCGACGTCGAGTCACGGACGGTCGTCGCCGTCTCCAAGAACCGCTTCAGCGCCGGCGACTACACCACGATCCAGAAACTCGCCCCCATCATCACCTGACGACGACCGTCGCCGGAGGGCGGTCTATCAGCGGAGGG
>NZ_VCKW01000403.1 GCF_005889715.1 Actinomadura soli | reverse complement strand
GGGGGCGAGCAGTTCGCGGGCCGCGCCGCGGTCGGCCGCGACGACGGGGACGCCGCAGGCCAGCGCCTCCAGCACGGCCAGGCCGAACGACTCGACGGGGCAGGTGGCCAGGGCCACGTCCGCCGCGGCCAGCCGCCGGACCACGTCCTCGCGGCGGTGCACGTGCCCGTGGAAGCGGACGGGCAGCGCCTCCCGGATGGCCAGCGAGCGGAGCGCGGCGTGCAGCGGCCCGCTGCCCACGACGTCCAGTTGCACCGGAACGCCGCGCCGCCGAAGTTCCCGCACCGTCGTCAGCGCCAGTTCGGGACGTTTCTCCCGGGAGAGCCGCCCCAAAAGGACGAGCCGGAACGATCCAGCGGGTTCCGGGCGGTGTCCCCGCACTGAGCCGGTGTCGTCGGCGGGACGGAACGTCGCGAGGTCGACGCCGAGCGGGACGCGGTGCAGGCGGGGCGTCCCCACCCGGGCGAACTCGGCGGCGGCGAACGCCGAGGTCGTCACGACCTCGTCGAACATCGCGGCGAGCCGCCGGTTCCAGCGGTCGGTGACCGGGGCCACCGGCAGGCGGCCGGGGAGGTGCGGTGCCAGGATCGCGTCCAGCCGTTCGTGGGAGAACAGCACCGCGCGGACCCCGCGCCGCCGGGCCCAGCGGGCCGCCACGGTGAGGCTGGCCTTGTCGGAGACCTCCACCACGTCCGGTTCGAGGCGGGTGAGGACGCGCAGCACCGGGCGCGGGTCCAGGACGAGCCGGTACCCGGGCGCGACCGACGCGCCGGGGACCGTGATGAGCAGGCCCTTCTCGCTTTCCGTCCGGGTGTGCGAGCGTCCGGGCACCACCAGCGCGCGCTGGTGACCGGCGGCGGCGTAGCCCGCGCCGAGCATGTCGACGGCGGTGCGCAGCCCGCCGGACACCGGGCTGTACAGGTTGGCGAGCTGCACGATCCTCATGCCGTGACCAGCGCCTGGTAGGTCGTCGGGCGCCCGCCCGCCGCGACGGCCAGGTCGATCGCGGCGAGCGCGGCACGGCGCAGGCCGGGACGGGTCAGGTCCGCGGGGTGCAGCGCGATCCGGAACGGCATCCGCAGCCGGGCGAACGTCCGCGCCGCGTCGACCATCAGCCGGGCACCGGCCCGCTCCCCCGCCGCTCCCGGACGGTGTGACAGCGCGGGCATCCGCCGCACCGGCCCGCCCGGCAGGCGGTGGACGGCCAGGTGGCTCGTCCAGTAGGCGAACCCGAGCGCGGCCAGCGCCCGCCGGGTGCCGGGGGACGCCAGCCAGCCCGGCGGTGTGAACCCGGCCGTCTCGATGCCCGCGTCCGCCAGCAGGTCCAGGCCCGCGCGCAGCCGCTGCCGGGCCTGCTGCTCGGTCAGCGTCCAGAACTCCCCGGCCCCTCTGACCAGGACCCGGTTCACCCCGCGCCGCCAGTGCGGACCGCCGGGGACGCCTTCGTGCCGGTACCCGTGCAGGGCGAGTTCGTGCCCGCGGGCGGCCGCCTCGTGCAGCTGGTCGACCAGGACGGGATCGCCGGGCAGCGCCGGGCCGTCCCCGAACGGCGCGGGGATGAGGAGCAACGTGGCGGGCACGCCGCGCTCGTCGAGGTCGGCGAGCCACCGCCTGGTTGCCGTCGCGGTGCTCGGGGACACGTCGTGCACCGACACCACGAACGGGAAGCTCTTCGGCGGGCTCATGCGGCATCGTCGGCATGCTGGACGGCGGCCGTGCACGCGCCGCCGGACACCTGCCGGTAGTGGCCGAACAGCTCTTCGCACACCACGTCCCAGCCGCGTCCCTCGACGGAGGCGAGCGCCCCGGCGCCGAGGCGTCGGCGAAGCTCCGCGTCGGCGGCCAGCGCGGACACGGCCGCCCGCAGGCCGTCGCCGTCGTCGGGCGCGAACAGCAGCCCGTTCACCCCGGGCCGGACGAGGTCGAGCGGGCCGCCCGCCGCGGCCGCCACGACGGGCACCCCGCAGGCCAGCGCCTCCTGGATCGCCTGGCAGAACGTGTCGTCGGCGCCGGTGTGGACGAAGACGTCCAGCGACGCCATGAGCTGCGACAGTTCGGTCCCGGTGCGGAATCCGGTGAACACCGCGTCCGGCATCATGCGGCGCAGGCGGCGTTCCTCCGGGCCGTCGCCGACGAGCACCAGCCGCGTGCCGGGAAGGCCGGCCAGCGTCGCGAGCATCCTCGGACGCTTCTCGGCGGCGAGCCGTCCGACGTAGCCGACGAGGACCTCGCCGTCCGGGGCGAGCACGGCCCGCACCCCGGCGGACCGGTGCGCGGGGTGGAACCGCTGCCGGTCCACGCCCCGTCCCCACAGCGACAGCCGCGGAACGCCGCGGCGGTCGAGCTCGGCGAGCACCGGGGTGGACGGCGCGAGCGTCCGGTCGGCGCGCCCGTGCAGGCGGCGCAGCCACCACCACACGGCCGGGTCGGTGCCGCGCAGCCCGTACCGCCGGGCGAACCCGGCGATGTCGGTCTGGAACACCGCCACGGCCGGGACGTCCAGCCGTTGTGCCGCGGCCAGCCCGGAGGCGCCGAGCACCATCGGCGCGGCGAGATGGACGACGTCGGGCGCGAAGTCCCGCAGCATCGCGGTGACCCGCCGGGTCGGCAGCCCGACGGCGACCGACGAGTAGAAGGGGAGCCGGACGCCGGGGAGGAGCTCCACCCGGGCCCCGGCGTAGGACTCCGGACAGTTCCAGGGGGCGTGGGCCGTCTCTCCACTGGAGACCAGCCCGGGACGGGGCGCGACGACCAGCGCCTGGTGCCCGCGCGCGGCGAGCTGTTCGAGGACCCGGCAGACCGAGCCGGTCACACCGTTGACCTGGGGCAGGAATGACTCAGTCACAATGGCGACTTTCACGGCACACAGGGTGATCGCCTCGTACGACGACGCAACCGCACATGCCATCCGAAAAGACGAACAACACGAAAACCTTGCGCCCGTCGACCGCATCACCGGTCCTGGCGTGATCTTGCAGGACCGCGGCTCGTTGCTGACTTTGCCCGGATCTGCGGAGATCTTGGTCATCCGGACGGTGTTCAGTCGTGGGCCTGCCGGTGATGCTGAGTGCATGGGACCCGACACGATCGTCCTCGTGCACGGCTTCTGGGTGACCCCGCGAAGCTGGGAGCATTGGATCACCCACTATGAGGCGAAGGGGTACCGGGTCATCGCCCCCGGCTACCCGGGCTTCGAGATCGAGGTCGAAGCGCTGCGCGCCGACCCGCAGATCATCGCCGACGTCACCGTTCCCGCGATCATCGAGAAACTCGAAGGGATCGTCCGCGAGCTCGACCGCCCGCCGATCATCATGGGCCACTCCGCGGGCGGCGCCTTCACCCAGATCCTGCTCGACCACGGCTTCGGGGCCGCCGGCGTCGTCTTCAACTCGGCGCCCACCGAGGGCGTGAGGGTCGTGCCGCTGTCGCAGGTGAAGTCGACGTTCCCGGTGCTCAAGAGCCCCGCCAACCGGCACAGGGCCGTCGGGCTGACCGCCGAGCAGTGGCGGTACGCGTTCACCAACACCTTCACCGAGCAGGAGTCCCTGGCGCTGTACGAGCGCTATCACGTCCCGGCCAACGGCGGCATCCTGTGGGGCAGCGTGCTGGCCAACTTCCAGCCCGGCGCGCAGGAGACCTGGGTGGACTACCACAACGACGACCGGGCACCGCTGCTGTTCGTCTCCGGCGGCGAGGACCACCTGATGCCCCCGGCCGTCCAGCGGTCCAACAAGAAGCACTACAAGTCCGCCACGATCACCGAGATCCGCGAATACCCGGGCTACGCCCACCTCCTTCCCGCGCAGACGGGCTCGGAGCAGATCGCCGACGAGGCCCTGGCCTGGGCCCTCGAACACATCTGAGACCAGCGACGGCAGAGCGCCAGGACCCGCGCGGGATGGCCGACCGCGTCGCGTCGGTTGATCATGCGTGTCCACGTTCGGGCTGCGAGCCGGCTTGGGCGGTTCGGACGATGGGCGCGCTGGTGGGCGGCTTGATCGGCGGGGACGGCGCGGTGGGTGTCACGTCCGCCGGTAGCGCGACTCACCGGGCGTGCCGAGGATGGCGACCCGCCGAGCCCTCGGGCAGGAGGGCTCGGCGCGGTCCAGGCCGACGATCTTGCCGGTGCCGGCGGCGATCGCGATGCTCGCCAGCGACAGGATCAGCGAAACGTCGGCGTCGCCGTCCATGCGGATCCGCACCCATTCCTCCGGGTCCGCGCCGTCCCCGATTTCAACGTGGGCGGCGTGGGCGGCGTGCGGATCATCGGGGCAGGCGGCCGGCTCGGTCATCGACAGCGCGATGAGCTGCCGGGAGTCGTTGAGCGCCGGCCCCAGCCGCCGCACGGCCGGCGCGCCCAGTCGCAGTTCGGCTTCGTGGTCACCCGGCAGGTGCACGATCTGCCGGGGGCCCAGGGCCAGCGCCGCTCCCCTGCCGCACTCGGCCCGGCACACGCGCAGCCCCGGCCATCGGGCCAGTTCGTTCACCACCCGGCCGGCCAACACCCCCGGGCTCACGCTCTGTGACGAACGCCGATTCGTCCCGGCTCTCGCACCCATATCGGCCATCGTTCACCCCATGCTCGCCGCAGCGGCACCCCTTGGCCTCAATAAGTTACCCGCGACCGCATCCGGTCATCCGTGGCGGCCGAAGGCAGATGGAGGGGACACGGGCATGTGCATGGGCGAGGCCGCCGACGTGCCCGAAGTGGTCACCGCCTGCCACCGCTGAGGCCACCGCCCTGTTGTCGCCGACGCCCCGGCGTGCCGGGTGGTGAACGGATCCGCGCCTTAGCGCTTCACGCGGGTGGAGCGGAGGCGAGCGGCGAAGGCGGTGGACGTCATCAGGAGGAGGGCCAGCCAGGGGGCCTCGATGATGGCGAACGTGGTGTACGGGAGGGGCTGCGTCGCGGAGGTGCCGCTGCGGAGTCTGGCCTGGATCACGGGGGCCGCGTTGGTCGCCGGGGTCCCGGCGATGAGGGGGGCGGGTGCCTGGATCGGCGGCAGGGCGACGCTTCCCATGGGCGAGACCGGCGCTCCGGGGAGCGCGGCGAAGGCTCCGTTGGGCACGACACCGGGTGCGGGGATGATGCTCCGGGCGGCGGTAGGGGTTCCGCTGCGGC
>NZ_VCKW01000402.1 GCF_005889715.1 Actinomadura soli | reverse complement strand
AGGTGTATAAGAGACAGGCGGCGGGCTGATCCAGTTGCCCGCGTTGCTGCTGGTCAACCCCGGTCAGCCGGTGGCGACCGCGTTGGCCACCAACAAGCTCGGCTCGATCATGGGGGTCTCCTCGGCCGCGGTCGCCTATGCGCGCCGCGCCAAGCCGGATCGTCCGGTCGCGTTGGCGGCTGCGGGGCTCGCGGTGTGTTGCGCGGCGGGCGGTGCGGTGTGCGCCGCGGCGATCTCCTCGGACGTGCTCAAGCCGGTCATTATGGTCGTCCTGCTGGTCGTCGCCGCGATCGTGGTTCTGAAGCCGGACCTTGGACGGGTGCCGGAGCCAGTGCTGCGGACCCGGCGGAGGCTCGCGGCGGCGGTCCTGGTCCCGGGTGTCGTGATCGCCTTCTACGACGGGCTCGTCGGGCCCGGCACCGGAACGTTCCTCGTGGTCGCGTTCACGGTGCTGCTCGGCATGGACTTCGTCAACGCGTCCGCCACCGCGAAGATCATCAATGCCGGTACCAACCTGGGGGCGCTGGCCGTCTTCGCGGTGCAGGGGCATGTGCTGTGGACGATCGGCATCGCCATGGGCGTCTGCAACATCGCGGGCGCTCAGGTCGGCGCGCGCATGGCCATCAATCGCGGGACCGGGTTCGTCCGGGCCGTGCTGCTGTGCGTGGTGACGGCGCTGATCGTCAAGCTCGGCTTCGAGCAGTTCGGCTGATCGGTCCCGGTCAGCCGCTGGGCGGGATGGGCAGCGGGTTCTCCATCGCCGAGAGGGAGAGGAGGACCAGCGACGCCGTCCAGCCGAGCGGGGCCGGGCCCGCGTGCTTGCCGGTCGGTCCGACCTTCTCGGGCAGGACGCCCAGCGACGTGCGGTGCGCGGCGAGCCAGTCGAGGCGGCCGACCGCCTCGGTAGTGCGGCCTGCGGTGGCGGCGTTGAGGCCGAACAGGGCCGTCTCCGGCGTCCAGGCGACGTCGGGGCTGCCGGACCAGCGTTCGCCCGGCAGGACGCCGCCGTTCGGCAGTGCCTGCTTGCGCTGCGCGTCGGCGATGGCGGCGGTCACACCCTCGTCGGTCTGCGCGAACGGCGGCGCCAGGAACGTCACCGACGTGTCCATCAGGCCGTCGCGGATGGGCGAGCGCGGGTAGCCGTAGGGCGCGAACTGCCGGGTGACCGCGTCCGACACGCGTTGCGCTGCGCGCCGCCATTCGGCCGCCTTGCCGCCTTCGCCGCGGGCCCGGGCCAGGTCGGCCGCGGACCGCAGGCCCGCCAGCACCGGGGCGACGACACCGAGGGTGGGCCGCCGTGGGTCCTCCTCGCTGCGGTGGTCGCGTTCCCAGTAGTCGGACGAGGCGGGCGGCAGGCCCTCGGCGTCCAGCGACCAGGCGAGATGGTCCGCGGCGCGCCGCACCATGGGCCACAGGTCCGGCAGCTCGTCGGACGACTGCCCGTGGGCGCTGTAGAACCACGTCGCCCACAGCACCCAGCCGACCGAGTCGAGCTGCGGCGCCCGGCCGTCGGTGACCGCCGTCCCGTCGGGGTTGTAGCGGGCGGCCCACATGCCGTTGTCGTGCTGGGCGCGGGCGAGGAAGCGCAGGATGCGGCGGGCCTCGGACGGGTGCCCGGTCGCGGTGAACGCGGCGACGGCGAACGCGGAGTCGCGGGGCCAGCAGTACCGCCACTTCGTGTACCAGGACGCGAGCGACGCGCCGTTCGGGCGGGTGAGGAGCCGCAGGTCGAGCAGGGCGCGGGCGGCCATGTCGCGGTAGTCCCCGTGCTGCCCGGTGGCGGGGCCGGTCGCCGCGGCCGGGGCCGCCCCGCCGGTCGGGACGGCGCCCTGCGCGAGCCAGGAGCTGTCGGACCGGATCGCCTGGTCGACCCGCGGGTCGGACGCCTCGACCGTGATGGGCGCCTCCCCACCGGACGGGATGAGCCGGACGCGCCCGTCCGCGAGCCGCACGACCGAGCTGTTCGGCAGGTAGGACGCCCCGGCGGCGTCGTCCGGGTCCAGCGGGACGCCCGCGAACGGCCAGCCGCCCCCGCCGACCAGCCCGGGGCTCGCCCAGCCGGGCCCGGCGGGGTCGGGCACGTTGGCGCCCCCGGTCGCGATGATCGCGGCCGCGATGAGGAGGGCCGTCACGCGGCGGACCACGCGTGCCGAACCGTGTTTCCTCGACCGTGTCCGAGGAGTCTGAGGAGTCCGAGGAGTCTGAGGTGCCCGAGGAGTCCGAGGGGCCCGAGAGGGCGATGGCTTGCGGGTGAGGGGCTCCGGGCCTACGGGCGCCGGGCTCAGCTGCTCCGGGTGGACGGACTCCGGGTCCAAGGGCGGCGGGACCAGGATGGTTTCGGCCGAGATGATCCCGCTCGGGACGGTCTTGCCGATGGGGACGGCGTCGGCGGGGAGCGGGCCGATCAGGACGGACGCCGCGGTGGTCGTGTCCCGTTCCTCCGCCATCGCCATGCGTCCGCCCCCTTTGCCACGCCAGCCGCCGGCCGCCGGGCCCGCCTGTCGTGGCCGGACCCATCACCGGAGCGAAATAAGTACATCAAACTACGTCAATTGGTTCATCCTCCTCACGTGCCACTCGTGCCCACCCCCTAGGGCGGACATACCCCCGTTTAGGTAACACTCGTTGGTATAGGGACCCGGCGGCCTCACCACGGATGCGGGTTGACTAGGCTGCATCGACGGAGCGGACCGCAGAGTGCCGGCCGCACGGACACCCGTGTAACCCCCACTCGTGTGGTCGATCGACTGTCGATCCGTTAAAGGACGCCTCGTGGACCTGTTCGAACATCAGGCGAAGGATCTCTTCGCCGAGTACGGGGTACCGGTGCCCACCGGCAAGGTCGCCCATACACCCCAGGAAGCAAGGGCCATCGCGGCGGAGCTGTTCGCCGCGGGGAGCTCGAAGGTCGTGGTCAAGGCCCAGGTGAAGACCGGTGGCCGCGGCAAGGCCGGCGGCGTGAAGCTGGCCGACTCGGCGGACGAGGCGCAAGAGCTCGCCGGCCGGATCCTCGGCATGGACATCAAGGGCCACACGGTCCACAAGGTCCTGATCGAGGAGGGAAGCGCGATCGCGCAGGAGTACTACTTCTCCTTCCTGCTCGACCGCGCCAACCGCACCTTCCTGTCCATCTGCTCGGTCGAGGGCGGCGTGGAGATCGAGGAGGTGCCGCACGACCGGCTGGCGCTGGTCCCGATCTCGCCGCTGCACGGCGTCGACCGGGCCAAGGCCCGCGAGATCGCCGAGCAGGGCCGCCTCCCGCAGGAGGCCCTGGACGGCGCAGCCGAGCTCATCGAGCGCCTCTGGGCCGTGTTCACCGACGAGGACGCGTCCCTCGTCGAGGTGAACCCGATGATCCTCACCGCCGACGGCCGGGTTATCGCCCTCGACGGCAAGGTCACGCTGGACGACAACGCGGCCTTCCGCCAGGAGCACGAGAAGCTTGAGGACAAGGGCGCCGCCGACCCGCTGGAGGCCGCGGCCAAGGCCAAGGACCTCAACTACGTCAAGCTCGAAGGCAGCGTCGGGATCATCGGCAACGGCGCGGGCCTCGTGATGTCCACGCTGGACGTGGTCGCCTACGCGGGCGAGGAGTTCGGCGGCCAGAAGCCCGCGAACTTCCTCGACATCGGCGGCGGCGCGTCCGCCGAGGTCATGGCGAACGGGCTGGAGATCGTCCTGTCGGACGGGGACGTGAAGTCGGTGTTCGTGAACGTCTTCGGCGGCATCACGGCGTGCGACGCCGTCGCCACCGGCATCGTGTCGGCGTACAAGCTGCTGGCCGACCGCGGCGAGACCGTGAACCGGCCGCTCGTCGTCCGGCTGGACGGCAACAACGCCGACCTCGGGCGGACGATCCTCACCGACGCGGCGCTCCCCGGCGTCCAGCAGGTCGACACCATGGACGACGCGGCCAGGCGCGCCGCCGAACTCGCGGCAGGTGCATGAGCGATGGCCATCTGGCTCACCGAGAACAGCAAGATCATCATTCAGGGCATCACGGGCTCCGAGGGCACCAAGCACGGCCGCCGGATGCTCGCGTCCGGCACGCAGGTCGTCGGCGGCGTGAACGCCCGCAAGGCCGGGCAGACGGTCGACTTCGACGGCACGGTCCTGCCCGTCTTCGGGACGGTCAAGGAGGCCATGGCCCAGACGGGCGCGGACGTCTCCGTCGTGTTCGTCCCGCCGAAGTTCACCAAGGACGCCGTCGTCGAGGCCGTCGACGCGGGGATCGGCCTCTGCGTCGTGATCACCGAGGGCATTCCCGTCCACGACACCGCCTACTTCTGGGCGTACGCCGAGTCGAAGGGCGCCGCGTCTTCTGGAACCACAGGGACGCGGATCATCGGGCCGAACTGCCCCGGCATCGCGTCCCCCGGCAAGTCGAACGCGGGCATCATCCCGGCCGACATCACCACGCCGGGCCGGATCGGGCTCGTGTCCAAGTCGGGCACGCTGACCTACCAGATGATGTACGAGCTGCGCGACGTCGGCTTCTCCACCTGCGTCGGCATCGGCGGCGACCCCGTCATCGGGACCACCCACATCGATGCGCTCAAGGCGTTCCAGGACGACCCGGACACCGACGCCATCGTCATGATCGGCGAGATCGGGGGCGACGCGGAGGAGCGCGCCGCCGCCTACATCGAGCAGAACGTGACCAAGCCGGTCGTCGGCTACGTCGCCGGGTTCACCGCGCCCGAGGGCAAGACCATGGGCCACGCCGGCGCCATCGTGTCCGGCTCCGCGGGCACCGCGCAGGCGAAGAAGGACGCCCTGGAGAAGGTCGGCGTCCGCGTCGGCAAGACGCCGAGCGAGGCCGCCGTCCTCATGCGGGACATCATGAAGAACCTCTGACGGTCTCTCCCACGCCCGAAAGACGCCCGAGCCGCCCGGCGGCCGGGCGTCTTTCACGTCCGGCCCGCCCCGCCTGGCCGACGGCGGGCGCCGAGCCGCGCGGCGGGACGCGAGAACCGACGACAAAGGCGACACGCCGGGCGAGGGGGCGTCCGGGAGGCGGGCGTGGTGCCAGCATGGTCCGCGTGAGCGATGCGATCCCTGGACAGCGCGCGGCCCCCGGTCCGGCGGGACGGACCGCACCACGTCCACCACGGGACGCGCAGCCCCAGCCCCAGCCTC
>NZ_VCKW01000401.1 GCF_005889715.1 Actinomadura soli | reverse complement strand
GATGGGCGCCGGGGCGGGGGCCTTGCCCAGGCCCATGATCGAGGCCAGCGTCACGAGGTAGCGGTACATGCAGAGCACCGTGAAGAACGACACGACCACGGTCAGGACCGGGACGATGATGAACCAGCCCAGGCACGTCGCCGCGAGGATGATCAGGCATCCGCAGCCCGTCGGGAGCCCGGCCCCGGAGCCGGACGGGTAGCGCGGCGGCGGGTAGCCGCCGTAAGTGGACCCGTCCCCGTAGGTGGACCCACCTCCGTAGGTCGATCCTCCGCCATAGGTCGACATCGTCGGGGCCCCTCACTGTGACAGACGTCCGGGCAGCCAGCGGCGCCGCCGGCAGTGCTTGTCCCGCCAGCGCTGGAAGTCCTGGGCCGCGGCCATGCGGCCCGTCCGGCGGCGGACCTCGCGTTCCACCGCGTTGAGGTCGCGCTTGCGCCATTCCGGCAGGCCGCGCAGCAGCACGTCGTGGATCGCGCGGGCGACCGGCACGGCGCCCAGGTCTTTCTCCGCGGTCCACAGCGTCGCGAACGCGGCGCCCGCGGCGGGGACGGCGTTCGCGCGCTCCCCGTCGATCGTCCGGTTCAGCCGGTCCAGGTAGGTGTCGAAGATCTTGTCGTGCGCGGCGACGAGGAGGCGGGCCAGCGCGTCGTGCCGCAGGGTCGGCAGCAGCACGCCCAGCCGCAGGAGCAGGTAGTCCTCGGCGGGGGACGCGGCGGGGGCATCGGCAGGGCTGCTGTACGCCTCCACCAGGGCCTTTCCCGCCTCGTACCGTTGCGTCGCGTTCTTCCCCGACCCGGTCACGAGGAGCGGCTTCTCCGCCAGGTGGATCCAGGCCACCGCCTCGACCCGGTCGCGGAGCGCGGGGGGCAGCAGCCCTGCCAGCGGCAGCCCGTCCACCAGCGCGCACAGCGCGCCGTAGGACTTCTGCCGGACGGGGTCGTCCATGGACGACGGCGAGGCCAGCAGCGGCTCCACCCACGGGACGAGCACCGGGTCGGCGGCGGCGCCGTCCGGCAGGCCCCGCAGCAGGGCCAGTGCGTCGTCCGGCGTCCATCCGCCCGGCCAGAGCGCGGTGAGCAGCGCCTCGTCCAGCCGTCCGGACGGGCCGCGGGCGGACAGCACCGCCAGCGCCGTGTCCACGGGCGGTTCCCCGTCCCTGCGGCCGCGGGCGACCAGCGCCGCCTCGTGCAGCGCGGGCAGCGCGGTCAGCTCGGCCTCGGGGACGGCCTTGTCGAGCCCGGCGTCGAACACCGCGTGCACCCGCGCCCTGTCGGCGGACGCGACCTGGTCGAGGTGGAACAGCGTCCCCGCGCGCAGGTCCGGCCAGCGCCGGACGGCGTCGTGCAGGTCGTCCTGGTCGGAGCGGCGCAGCAGCCGCGGGCCGACCACGCCGGACCCGCAGCCGCGGAGCGTGTGCGGGTCGGGCTGCACGCCGTGCGCGTCCGCGAGGGCCAGCAGCCGCACCAGGGTGGCCGCGTCCGCACCGGCGAGCCGCTGCGCGTAGCCGCGCCGGGCCTGCTCGCGCGCACGCGCCGACCGCAGCCGCGCGGCGCGCGGGGCCGGGGCGGAGGGATCGGACGCCTGCGCGAGATGGCCCATGACCAGGCGTCCTTCCGCCAGCGCCAGCAGCTCGTCGAGCCCGGCGGCCGCGGCGGCGTCGGCCAGCCCGGTCATGTGCGCGGGGGACGCGGCGTCATGGCCGAGCGCGGCGGCGCCGACGCGGCCGACCGTGTCCCGGTCGAGGCGCCGCGCGTTGCTCCCCAGCCAGGTGCAGGCCGCGTCGAGATCGTCCGGGCCGATGCCCGGGCCGCCGTCCAGCAGCGCCGCCGCCGCGATGAGCGGATGCCAGTCCGCGAGCCGCAGCTCGCCGCCCGCGGCCAGGGCCCGGGCGCGCCGCCAGAGCGGCTCGGCGGCGACCGTCCCGGTGCCCGCGAGGAGCAGGGGCAGCGGCCCGGCCGCCACCTCGGACGCCTCGCCCGTGGTGAAGTCGAACAGGAAGAAGCCCGCGAACGCCCGCTCGTCCGGGACGATCTCCGCCCCCGGGACGGTCCCGATCACGTGATGCCTGCTGTAGGACGGCCGGAACTGGTAGGTGGCGAACGACACCTTCGCGACCAGCGGCGGGGGCAGCAGGAACGAGATCGCGGCGATCCAGCACGCGACCTCGTCATCGTCGGCGGCGAGGATCACCACCGAGCGCTCCTCGTCCAGGGCCGCGCGCTCCACGGCGGCCAGCAGCGCGGGCAGCAGCCGGCGGCGCGGGGTGCCGTCCAGGAAGCGGTCGACGGCGTCGCGGCGCAGCGGGCCGGTGGGCAGCGGGCCGGGCAGCCGCGGCAGGTCCGTGCCGGTGACCGCGTCCCGCGTCCACAGCGGCGCCTTCCACAGCTCGATCGGCAGCGGCCCCCGCCACGTCCCCCCGCTCGCCGGGACGAGCGCGTGCGCGAAGTAGTTGCCGAACCTGCCGGAGTAGTCGGTCCCGGTGAACGCGACGTTCGCGACGATCGGCTCCGGCCCCGGCACGAAGCACAGGTTGACCGGGCAGCCCTCGATCTGCTCGGGGGTCGGCGAGTGCCCCAGCGTGCCGGGCGGCTCGTAGGAGCTGACCGCCTCCACCTCGTGCATGACCTCCGGGGAGACGCCGGGGGTCACCGCGTTGAACTGGTACCCGGCGTAGCCGGACAGGCCCGTCCGGCAGGACGTGTAGTACAGCTGGTGGAAGTCCATGTCACCCCTTCGTGGACGGGAGGGCGTCGAACCTGCTGAGCAGCCACAGGAACGGGTCGGCCACCCGGTGCGGATGGATGCCGCGCGGGTCGACCCGGTTGTCGGACGTGGGGTTGCCGCCCAGCGACGACAGGCCGAAGTAGCGGTAGTCCGCGAAGTTCTTGCGCATGACCTGGTCGATCTGCGTGCCGTCCCACTCGTGCAGCAGCGCCCGCACGTAGTCGTGCACGGCCAGGCTGTCGGCCTGGTCGAACACGGGCTTGTCGGCGGGCGCCTCGCCCAGCAGCGGGCTTCCCTCGGCGAAGCCGTGCCACAGCGTGTCGATCTTGGAGAACGCGACCGCGACGGGGACGTCGATCCGCCGGTTGGGGCCGCGCCCGTGCGCCTCGTACAGGACGTCGGTCACGCGGGTCAGCACGTTGACGGGGTTGTCGGTCTTGTCGTCGGCCTGCGGCAGCCGGGTGCCGGGCTTGGCGCTCTCCCGCGCCCCGCGCATCTGCAGCGGGTCAAGCAGCAGGATGATCCCGTCCGCGCCGCGCAGGTACCGGACGTTGAGGTCGACGCTCTCCTTGGAGATCAGGTCCTCGCCCGCGGTGTCGAAGAACGAGGTGATCGTGTGCCGGTCCCGGGAGCGGAGCAGGCCGCGTCCGTCCAGGGTGACCTTGAAGACCAGCGGGCGGCGCAGCTCCGCCTGGCCCGGCCGCGTCGTGCCGGGCAGCACCTTCTCCCGGTAGAGCGTCTCCTCGTACCGCTTGGCGAACTCGCTGCGGGTGTGGTCGTCCGAGCCGACGACGGCGGCGTCGAAGCGGCGCCCGACCGAGTGCATCAGCTCGTGCAGCAGGACCGTCATGTAGACCGTCTTGCCGGCGCCCTTCGCCCCGATCAGCGCGATCAGCCGGCTGTCGATCTTGTCGAAGTGGACGGGCAGGAGGCTGTGGCAGTGCGGGCAGATCCGCTGCGTGGACGCGTCCTTGCAGCGCGGGCAGCGGGCCGTCGACTGCCATCCGTTCAGGGCGGCGAGCCGGCCCCCGGCGAACACCGGCGGCAGCGCCTCGTTCATGCCGAAGCGGCGCGACAGCGCCCGGTCACGCTCGGGCGGGCACCTGCCGCCCTCTGGCCCGAGCAGCCCGGTGCAGCGCCACATCATCTTCCGCGGCGTGAACGACTGGTAGCAGTACGGGCAGACCAGTGTCGGCAGGATCGAGAGCAACGGCGGTCACCAACTTCGGGGGTCGCGTCGGAGGGACACCGCGCCCGTGCCGCCGGACGTGCCGGTGGACGGGGCGCCGGGCGCGGGGAAGCAGGCCAGCCGGAACCGGCGCGCGCCGCCGGGGATCTCGAACCGGAGCGTCAGCGGGGCCCCGGGTTCCAGGTCGCGGGCGGGTATCTCGTGGATGACATCGCCTTGCTCGGGACGCAGGGGCAGGACGTCGCCCGCGCGGTGCACGACGACCAGCGGCGGCAGTCGGGTGCGCCGGTCCGCGGTCAGCTCCAGGACGGCCGCGCCCCGGCGCCGCCGCCGCGCCGGACGGAACCGGTAGCGGACCTCCGCCTCCCGCGCCGGGACGCTGCCCAGCGCCGGACGGGACCGCGCCCCGCCGCTCCTGTTCTCGTCGCGCGTCACCGTGCGGACGGCCACGAGCGCGGCACCGGGCCCGACGTCGAGGCGGCAGCCGTCGTCCTCGTACGCGCGGCGGCGGCATTCGGAGACCGTCGCGGCCGTCCAGGAGTCGGGGTCGCCGGGCGCGCTCCCGGCCGGGTCGGCGGGGGCCCAGACCACCTCCGCGTACCGGGCGCCGTCCGGCCAGATCCAGCTCAGCACCGCGGTGTCGCCCACCCGGCGGACCTCCAGCTCCCGTACCGGCTCGACCGTGACGAGCACGGCCGAGGGGCCTATCAGCGCTTGGCCCGCGCCCAGGGTGACGGCGAGGAAATGCGCGCTGGTGACGCCGTCGATCGGGGTGCGCAGCGTCATCCGCCCGCCGGGGCCGGGGACGGCCGCGCCTGGGACCTCCCGCCCGTAGCGCTCCACGTCAGGCGCCGCGAGCAGGGTGCCGGGCGGCCAGGGCGGCGGGCCGTCCGCTCTCCGGATCACCACCCGGCCGCCGGACGGGGCCGTCCAGCTGATCGTGGCGACCGGCCGCCCTCCGGCCGCGGGCAGCTCGACCGACAGGTCGGGGACGGCGGACGGCGGGCTCTCCGGCAGCCCGGTCACGACGACGCCCTTGGACAGCGCGCGGGCCCCGTCGGGCCGCTCGTAGGAGGCCTGCACCCGGTACCGATAGGTGCGGCCGGGCCGGACGTCGGCGTCCACGAACCCGCTCCGGTCGACCCGGGCGAGACGGCGATCCGCTCCGCCGTCCCCCAGCCGGGTCGCCACCGCACCGGCCGCCCCCTGGGGGAGCCGCCACGAC
>NZ_VCKW01000400.1 GCF_005889715.1 Actinomadura soli | reverse complement strand
GGAGATGTGTATACGAGACAGGCACGCTGGGACGCACGGGCAGCGCGGTCGCCAGCTCCCGCCGTCCCCCCGGCAGGTACCGCAGGACGAACGCCATGCCCGCCACGAGCCCGCCCACGAAACCGCCGCCGGGATGCCCGTGCCCCGCGATCAGCAGGTAGATCGAGAACACCAGGATCGTCGGGCCGAGCAGCCGCGCCGCCGCCTCCAGCACGACCGAGGAGCCGCCCAGCGGCGGGCGCCCGGGCGTGGCGAGCCAGCGCGAGCGGGACGCTCCCCCGGTCTCCGGTTCGGCGGGCGGGCGGAACCGCCGCCATCCCCCCGGACGGCCCATCACCAGCCCCGCCACGCCCATCGCCGTGACGGCCAGCACCACGATCTCGCCGAGCGTGTCGAGGGCCCGCAGCTCGACCAGGATCAGGTTCACGATGTTCTTCGCCCCCTCCTCCCCGGCGGGCCCGGCGTACCGCGGGCCGACCGGATCGGAGCTCCGGCTCAGCGCCGCCACCACGAGGAACACCGCGACGAACCCGCCGAGGCCGAGGCTGATCGCGCCGGTGGCGACCCGGCCGGGCGTCGTGCGGCGGCGCGGCGGGAACCGTTCCGGCAGCCGCCGCAGCACCAGCACCAGCATGATCAGCGACAGGGTCTCCACGACCAGGAGCGTGAGGGCGAGATCCGGGGCGCCCTGCATGACGAAGAGCCCGCCCGTCCCGTAGCCGACGCCAGCGAGCAGCAGCGCCGCCGACAGCCTCCGGCGCGCCCGCACCGCCGCGAGCGCGCACCCGGCCACCACCACGGACAGGACGGGCTGCACCGGATCGTCCCAGGCCCGCAGCGCGCCCAGCGGCTCCGAAGGGCCGCGCCCGCCGATGAGGCCCGCCGCCAGCGCCGTCCCGGGCAGGACCAGCACCATCACCGCGATCACACCGAGGTACACCGGCAGCGACCCGATCTGCACGCGCCGCGTCACCGCGTGCGCGCCGTTGAGCACCGCCTCGACCACGGCGTCGTACGACCGCTGCGCGTCCGGCATCCGCCACCGGACGGCCCGCGCCGGGAACGACCGTCCGAACGCGTAGTACACCCCGACGCCCACCCCGATCGCGAGCGCGGACAGCCCGAGCGCCAGCCCAAGCCCATGCCACAGAGCCAGCTCATAATCGGGCTCCAGCCCCAGCGTGACCGCATAGGGCTCGACCAGCTCCTGCACCGGCCCCGGGAACACCCCCAGGACGAACCCCGCCAGCGCAAGCAGCGCGACCGGCCCGGCAAGCCCCCACGCCTCCCTGTGCCGTCGCTCATCCGACGCGCCACCGAACGCGCCATGCAGGAAACGAACGCCATAGGCCACGGTCAGCGCCGATCCCGCCAGCACACCGGCGAGGACGGCGGCGTCCAGTCCCCCATGGGCGAACGCCTTGATCGCCGCCTCCTTCGCCACGAACCCCAGGAACGGCGGCAACCCGATCATGGACGCGACGGCCGCCGCCCCGGCGACCGCGAGGACGGGCAGCCGCCGTCCCGCCCCCGAGAGGCAGTCGGCCCGGCGCGTCCCCGTCGCGTGCTCCAGCGCGCCGACCGCCATGAACAGCGGCGCCTTGAACAGGCCGTGGGCGAGCAGCAGGGCCGTGCCCGCCAGCGCCGACAGGGGCGTCCCGTCCCCGAGAAGGACCATGAGCAGGCCGAGCTGGCTGACCGTCCCGTAGGCGAGGAGCCGTTTCAGGTCGTCCTGCCGCAGCGCGACCAGCCCGCCGACGATCATGCTCACCAGCCCGGCCACGACGACCATCGGCCGCCACACGCCCGTCTCCGCGAACGCGGGCGCCAGCCGCGCCACCAGGTAGACGCCCGCCTTGACCATCGCGGCGGCGTGCAGGTAGGCGCTCACCGGCGTCGGGGCGACCATCGCCGCGGGCAGCCACGCGTGCAGCGGCACCTGCGCCGACTTGGCGAACGCGCCCAGCAGCACGAGCACCACGCCCGCCTCCGCCGCCGCGCCGCCCGGCGGATCGGCGAGCAGGGCCGAGATCCGGTACGTCCCGGCGGCCTGGCCGAGCAGCACGAACCCGGCCAGCATCACCAGCCCGAACGCCGTGGTCATCAGCAGCGCCTCGGTGGCCGCCCGCCGGTCCTCCGCCCGGTCCGGCCGGGCGGCGCCGATGAGGATGAACGAGCTGACGGTCGTCAGCTCCCAGAAGACGTACAGGACCAGCAGGTTGTCGGCGAGCACCAGCCCGGTCATCGCTCCCGCGAACGCGACCAGCGTCCCGGTCATCAGCCGCTCGCCCGGCCCGAAGTACCAGCCCGAGTAGCAGAGCACAAGCGCGCCGACCCCGCCGACCAGCACCAGCATGACGGCGGACAGCGCGTCCAGCCGCAGGTCGATCGCCAGCCCCAGGTCGGACGCCCACCCGATCCTCGCGGTGACGTCATCGCCGGCCCGCGCCACGGCCCACCCTGCCGTCACCGCCGGAAGCACCGCCGCCGCACACGCCATCGACCGGGTGTGCCGCCCGAGCGCCCACGGAACGGCGACCGCCGCGACGGCATACGCCACAACCAGCACCACCACGCCGCCGCAGCCCCCCTCCGCCAGGCACGTCGCAGACGATCTACCCGGCCAGCGCCCCCGAAACGGAGCGCAACGGCACCGCACACCCGGCCGGCGCGGACGATAAGCGTTCGATAACGGACGCCCGTAGCGTGATCGCCGTCCATCCCCGTCAGACCTGACGACGGGGACACGAAACGGGGAGAACATGAGCAGGATCCGAATCGGGCTGCTGGCCGGAGCGGTGGCGGCGGGGGCCGTCATCGCCGCCGCGCCGTCCGCCGCCCTGGCCTCCACGACCACCGCCACCCCGGGCACCTGCCCCAAGGGCGACGTGTGCGTGTGGAGCGGCAAGAACGCCACCGGCACCCGCTGCAACTGGGACGGCGACGACCCCGACTGGCAGGGCGGCACCGTCCGCTGCAGGCCGTACGGCTTCAAGGTCAACACCGTCTGGAACAACGGCTACACGAACACCCCCTACAACAAGGTCAACTTCTACCGGTACGCGAACTACGGCAGCCAGATCTCCGACCCGCTGCCGGTCACGTCCAAGCCGGTCAACGCGGCGAACCTGGCCATCCGCTCGCACCACTGGTCGAAGTAGGAGGGGACATGAACAAGATCCGGATCGCCGTGACGGGCCTGGCCGCCGCCGGCCTCGCCACCGTCCTGGCGCCCGCCGCCGCGCAGGCCGAGACCGCCGGGGCCGCCGCCGCGTGGCAGGGCTCCTGCGCCAAGGGCGACTTCTGCGTCTGGAGCGGCAAGAACGGCACGGGCATCAAGTGCGCCTGGGACGGCGACGACCCCGACTGGCAGAGCGGCAGCGTCCGGTGCAGCCCGAGGTTCCTCGTCGCCTCGATGTGGAACAACGGGTACACCGGCTCCTACAGCAAGGTCAAGGTCTACTCGTTCGCCAACTACGAGAGCCACTGGGGCACCGTCCCCGCCGGTACGCGGGAGAACTTCTGGGAGGGGCAGCTCATGCGCTCCCACCGCTGGGTGAACTGACGTCCTCCCTCTCCTAGGAAGGCCGCCGAGCGCCACGCCCTCGGCGGCCTTCCCTTGTCAGCGGCAGTCGTCAGCGGCAGCGCAGCGGGCGGGCCGGGCCCGTCGTGCGACGCCAGCGCAGCGCACGACCGCGCGGCACGGCGCAGGACGCGACGACATGCGCCCCCGGGTCCATGGACGTGACGACGGGCGCCCCCGGATGCGTGGACGGGTCGTCCCGCAGGATGGCGGCGTGGAGGTCCCGCAGTTCGCGTCCCGGTTCAAGCCCCAGTTCCTCGTCCAGCCTGCGGCGCCCCTCGTGGTAGACGTCGAGCGCCTCGCTCTGCCGTCCCGCCCGCGCCAGCGCCAGCATCAGCAGCGCCCGCAGCCGTTCCCGGTACGGATGCTCGCCCACCGGTCCCAGCAGCTCACCCACGAGTTCCCGGTGGCGGCCGAGCGCCAGTTCCACCTGCGCGGCCTCCTCCACCGCGGCCAGCCGCAGCTCCCCCCAGCGGACCGCGCCCGCCTCGACGAGGGGACCACCGAGCCCGGCGAGGACGGGCCCGTCCCAGAGCGCCAGCGCGGCGTGGAACCGCCCGGCGGCCGAGGCCAGCCGACCCGCCGCCGCGTCCCGCCGCGCCGCGGCGATATGCCTCTCAGCGGCAAGCGCATCGATCGTGACGTTCTCAGCGGATACGCGGTACCCGGGCCGGACGGTCTCGATCACCTGCCGGTCAGTGCCCGCGCGGCAGAACGCGCGCCGTAACCCCGACACGACGATGGCGACCTGGGTTCGCGCGGACTCCGGTGGACCGTCCGGCCACACGCCGTCCACCAGCCGCTCAACCGGCACCGGCCGGTCCGGTGCGAGGAGCAGCGCGGCCAGCACCAGCCGCGCCCGGTCGCCGCCGAGGTCGATCTGCTCCCCGCGCACCCCGGCGCGCAACGGCCCCAAGATCCGAAAATTCACGCGGTCGTTCACCCGTCGCGTCACCCTTTCCAAGACGGTCATTGCGTGGACGATCGCGGGGTGTACGCCGTGAACCCGGCGTGCGGGGTTACCCCCCGTAGGGTAGACAACGACCGGCCCGGCGGGGTTCATGCGGGCGCCGACGATCCGTTCAGAACCGTTCAGAACAGCGAACTCGCAGGTCAGCGACACCGCCGGGTGATGGCCGGGTCGGGCGCGCGGTCGGCCCGCAGATCGGACGCGGGCACGTAGCCCCAGCCGTACAGCCCCGGCATCGCCGTCACCCGGTCACCCTGCGTGTAGTACCAGACGTCATTGCCGCCGGAATGGGGCTCACCGCGCGTCCAGCAGATGAACCAGCTCGGGTCCGTCTCGAGCACCGCCACCTTGGCCCCGAACCCGGCCTCCGCGTACACGGCGACCCCGGGACGGTTCGGACACTGGAACATGTGCGGCCAGGTCAGCTTGCTTCGCAGATCCTCAATGGTGCCGCGCAGGTAATGACACTGCCCACCGGCCGCGCCGCCCCCATCCCCGCGACCGACCACGAACGCCGCCGTCCCCGCCGCCGCTACCGCCAGACCGGCCGCCGCGACATACCCACGCCACCGTCCACCCAAGCGCCCCTTCCACCCGCGCATCCCTCCCGAAC
>NZ_VCKW01000003.1 GCF_005889715.1 Actinomadura soli | reverse complement strand
CCCCCGCCCCCTTTCACGGACCCGCCTCCGGCGCAGGGCTCCACCTATAGGAGCATGGGCGGCCCCAGGTCAGCGTGCCTAAGCCACCGCTGCGCAGAACCTGTCAGCGCACCACCCCCCGGGGCTGATCGAGCGTGCGGCGGCCGGATGCGTCCTTGACCGGGGACCCCTCCGGCAGACTGCCCCGGCCTGATATCGGGCAGCCCTACGGCAGCCCGGAGCCGCGCGAGGCTAGCAGCCTGCCGCCCCGGTCAAGGCCGCATCCGACCACCACACCCTGACCGCCCGTTGCCGCCCGAGCATGAGGGACACTAGAGACACGCCACCAAGGGGGACCCGTGAGCAGCGACCAAGACCGCGCCACCGAGCTAGCCCAGCAGTGGACCACGGACCTACGCCGCACCGGCGGTGTACGCGTCCACTTCGACACCGACGCCGACCGCGACCTCTACCAGGCCGCCGCACAGCAGGCCGGACGCCTGCTAGGCCGCCCCGTGGAAACCACGGTGATCGGGAATCAGGTTCACGTACTGATCACTGATTGGGCACAGCACCCCCTAGAGGCACGGCTAGAAGACGCACGCACCCGCAACGCCATCGATGCCGCGTTCGACGCCGCAGACGACCCGTCGCCCCCGCACACTGCCAGCGTCACGCCGCTACGCCCCGAGCGATAGCCCACACCACCAGCGCGGAAGCCCGCCCGCCGTGTCATCCCCACGTCAACACCACGTCATCCGGAAGGGTCCCAACGCCCCGAAACGGGCCGGAACGGACACCAACGCCACACCCCGCACCCATCCCGAAAACGTGGGTTGACCTGGACAAACAGCACCGCACCGGAGAGCACCGGAACGGCCAGGAATGCCCAGGCCAACCCTGTCGAGGAACTGGCAGGAGCTGGAGTTCCTCTTTCCGGCGGACTACCGGCGCGGGGCCGGCGCCCAGCTGGAGACGGTGTTCATCGCCCGTCCCGACTCCTTGGACCTGATCACCGGCCCGCACGGCCCCTACCCGTTCGACTACGCGGGCCTGACGCTCGACCGGTGCGTCGCGTGGCTGGACGAGCACTGCCGGTCCATCTGGCAGAACTGATGGGCCCGGTGTCGCGGGACGACGGGAGTAATGACACACTTACTTGAGTTTGTCTCATGGAGGTGTGAATGCCCGCGACCGTCCAGCCCCCCGAGAGCGTCACCTGGCGCGTCCACATCGACCGGTCCATGTGGGTCGGCGGAGTCCGGAGCCTCATGCTGCAGGCGCTGCATCCCCTCGCCATGTGGGGCGTCTGGCAGAACTCCAACTTCCAGGAGGACCCCTTCGGACGGCTCCAGCGCACCGCCGACTTCGTCGGGATCGGCACGTTCGGCAGCCCCGAGGAGATCGAGAAGGCGGCGTACCGCGTCCGGGAGATCCACCGGAGCCTGCGCATCCTCGACCACGACACGGGCAGGAAGGAGCGGCTCGACCAGCCCGAGCTGCTGCGGTGGGTGCACTGCGCCGAGGTGTACTCCTACCTGGAGGTGGCGCGGCGCGCCGGGCTGCCGCTCACCGGCGCCATGGCCGACAGGTACCTCGACGAGCAGCGCCGGTCCGCCACCTTCGTCGGGTTGCACGCGGAGGACGTGCCCGGCAGCGTCGCCGAGATGGAGGCGTACTTCGCCGAGATGCGGCCCCGGCTCCGGGTGACGGACGAGGCCGCGGCCACCGTGCGGTTCCTGATGTGGCCGGCGATGCCGGAGAACCTGAGGTTCCTCGCGCCCGGAAAGCCCGGCTACTTCCCGTTCGGCGCGCTCTGCTACTACACGCTGCCGGACTGGGCCCGCGCGATGTACGGGGTGCTGCCCGAGGTGCCGCGGCCGGCGGTGACGGCGGCGCTCAGGTCGTTCCGCCTGGCGATGAACGCGATGCCGGAGCGGCTGCACGACTACGCCTTCGCCAAGGACACCCGCGACATGCTGGGACGCGCCCGGCGGCGCCTCGCGGCGGACGGCTACGACGTCAGCAAGGGCCTCTACGGGCTCCGCGACCCGCGCCGCTGGCCGTCCGGCGGCCAGAAAGCACTCGCCACGGCCTCCTGACCGGCCCGTGCCGCCTAGACGACGTCCACCGGGAGGGCGGCCCAGGGGTCCTTGCGCGGGGCGGCCTCCTGGCCTTCTGGGCAGTGGCGGGCGAAGTCGCACCATGAGCACAGCGCGCCCGGACGGGGCGGGAACAGGTCGTCGTGCGGGGCGTGCTCCACCTCGCGGGGCGCCTCGGCCGCCGGCGGCGTCTCGCCGCGGCGCGGTTTCGGGACCCGGGCCCGGTACGCCTCGTCCGCCTCGGCGGCCTCCCCCGCGATCGACTCGGCACGGCGGATGTGGCGGGCCAGCGACTCGTCGGTGTGCTCCCACGCCGCGACCTCGCCGGACGGCAGATGGTGCAGCTCGACGCGGTGGCAGGGGCGGCGCAGCACGCGGGACGCGGCGACGGCGTAGATCGCCAGGGCGAGGGAGCCGCGGGCGTCGTCGGCGGTGAGGACGTGCCGTCCCGTCTTGTAGTCGACGACGACGAGCTCGGCGCCGCGGGCGTCCAGGCGGTCGATGCGGCCCGACACGGCGATGCGGTCGGTGCGGGTCGCGACGGTGCGCTCCACGCCGAGCGGCTCGTCGTGCGGGTCGAGGCCCGCGACGTAGCGTTCGGTCATGTCGCGGGCCCGGTCACGCCATTCGGCGGACTGGGCCTCGTCGCGAAAGCCGTCCGTCAGCCAGCCCCGGGTGAGCAGTGTTCCAGCCGCCTCGGGGGTGCGCTCGTGGACGGGCAGCCGCCACCACGCCGCGAGCGCGTTGTGGACGCTGGAGCCCACGCTGTTGTGCGCCCACCGCGGGCCCTTCGACGGCATCGGACGATCCAGGTACGTCATCCGGTAGCGCCGCGGGCAGTCCAGCCACGCGTTCAGCCGCGACGGCGTGCACGCGTACAGCCGCCGGGGCATGCCCTCTAAGCCGAGCTGCTCCACCGTCAGTCGTCGGACTCCTGCGCCAGCGAGCCCCACGTCTCCCAGCGGGCGTCCTCCTCGCCGACCGTGGTCTCCTCGCCCTGGGCGGGGAGGACCTTCAGCTCCTTCGGCAGCGGGGTCAGCAGCGCGCCGATCGAGTTGAGCTGCTTGCGCAGGTCCTCGTAGACGCCGCCGATGGAGCCGGGGCGGCCGCGGTGCAGCGTGTCGCCGGAGAACAGCGCGTCGAGCTGCTCGCTGATCACGCAGACGCTGCCGGGCGTGTGGCCGGGCGTGTGCACGATGTCGAGCTGCGCGCCGGCGATCTCGAAGACGCCGCCGTCCTCCAGCCAGATGTCGGGTTCGAGGGACCGGAGCGCCTTGGCGTCGTCCTCGTCCTCTTCCTCTTTGGCGAGGCGGGCGAAGTAGTCGCGCCACAGCAGCCGGTCGGCGCGGTGCAGCGCGATGGGAGCCCAGTTCTCTTCGTCATCCTCGCCGGCGGCGGCGACTTCGAGCACCGCGTTGAGCCGGTGCTCGTTGCCGTCGGTGAGCAGGACGGCCATGACCTCGCGGTCGCCGACCTCGCTGAGGATGGCCTCGGCGTCGTACGCCGGGTCGATCACGATGACCTCGTCGTCGTCGCCGACGATGTAGGTGTTGTTCTCGACGTCGTACTCGGTGTCGTCCAGGGTCAGTTTCCCCGACGTCACAACCTGTTCGATGCGCGCGTCCACGCAAGGCACCCTACCGTGCTTCGGGACCCCGATCCGGCACACGGAGATCACCGCCGGACGCACCCGCGATGAGCTTGCCGAACGCGTCCGGCGCGGTGGTCTCGGCGCCGAGCCGGTCGCCGGTGAGGGCGCCGTGGTCGTCGCTGGAGCCGGTGGCGGCGAGGCCCAGCCCGGTAGCGAGGTCGCGGAGCCGGGCGCGGTCCTCGGGGGCGTGGTCGGGATGGTCGGTCTCGATCCCGGCGAGCCCGGCGGCGGCGAGCCGCTCGATCACCTCGTCGGAGAAGACGTAGCCGCGGCGGCGCGCCCGCGGATGCGCGAGGACGCACACTCCCCCGGCCGCGCGGACGAGCCCGACCGCCCGCACCGGGTCCAGCGCGTAGCGTTCGACGTAGGCGCGGCCGCCCTGCGCGATCCACCGGACGGTGAACGCCTCGTCGGGCGTCTCGATCGCGCCCGCCTCGACCATGGCTCGCGCGATGTGCGGACGTCCGACCGCCTCGCCCTTGGCCAGCGCGCGGACCATGCCCCAGGTGACGTCGAGGCCCAGGTCGCGGAGCCTGTCCACCATGCCCTGGGCCCTGAGCACCCGGTCGTCGCGGATCCGGGCGAGCTCGGCCGCCAGTTCGGGCTCGTCCGGGTCGAACAGGTAGCCGAGCAGGTGGAGGCTGCGGCCGTCCTGCTTGCACGACAGCTCGATGCCGGGGACGAGCGTCAGGCCGTCCGGCAGCGCCGCGGCGGCCTCGTCCCAGCCCGCGACGGTGTCGTGGTCGGTCAGCGCGAGGACGTCCAGCCCGCGCGCCCGGGCCCGCCGGACGACCTCGGCGGGCGGCCGGGTGCCGTCGGAGGCGTCGCTGTGGCTGTGCAGGTCGATGCGCATCGTGTCAGTCGTCTCGTGTCGGCCGGCTCGTGTCAGTCGTTGAGCCGGGGGCTGTGCGCGCCGTACGGGAGGTCGATGTCCATTCCGGGTTCGCGCAGGTCGAGGAGGTTCTGGCGCTGCAGCATGAGGACGCCGGCGTCGGCGGGCCACAGCACCGCCCACAGCCAGTCGCCCATCGCCTCCCCGACGTAGCCGGAGCGGTCGGGCCGGTCGCCGACCGCCCACATCGGCACCGAATGGCCGCAGGTCGCCGCCGGGCCGCTGATGTCGAGCCGCACGTGCGGGGGGCTGCCGTCGAACACCTCGCCGGGGTCGGCGCCGTCCAGGCCCGCGAAGTGGGCGCCGAGACCGACACCGGGCTCCTCGGCGACCAGCACCAGGTCGGCGGGACCGCTGACCTGCCCCGGCCCGGACGCGGCGACGGCCGTCGCCCGCGCGCCCGAGCGGTCGTCCCCGACCGTGGCGAAGCCCGTGACGAGCCAGCCCAGCGGAAGGGGCCAGGGCGTCCAGACGGGGACCCTCGTGTCGCGCAGGACGGCGGCCAGCCCGTCCGGGCCGGGTCGCTTGGACGGCTGCCTCGGCAGGACGGCGCCGTGCACGCCGCAGATCCAGTCGCTCGACCAGAGCCCCGGCGCTTGCACGGGACCCGCGCACCGCGGGCAGGTGGGCTCCGCCCTCATGATTACCCACCCTGCGCGGCGGCGTCCGGGTTCGTCAAGTTCGGCCGGGTCGGCGCCCGGGAAAGGGGCGGCAATATGGAGGGCATGCGCGTGCGTTGCGTCGGCGGGATCGTCCGGGACGAGGCCGGGCGGCTGCTCATGGTAAGGCGGGGACGTCCGCCGGGCGAGGGCCTGTGGTCCGTCCCGGGCGGACGCGTCGAGCCCGGCGAGGACGACCCGGCGGCGGTCGCGCGGGAACTGAGGGAGGAGACCGGCCTGGACGTCGTCGCCGGCGCGAAGGTCGGAACGGTGGAGCGTCCGGGGCCGGGCGGGGTCGTCTACGAGATCCACGACTACGCGGCGACGGTCGCGGGCGGGACGCTCCGCGCCGGCGACGACGCGTCCGAGGTGCGGTGGATCTCCCCGGAGGAGCTGCGCGATCTTCCCGTCACGGGCGGGCTGCTGGACGCGCTCGTCCTGTGGGGGCTGCTATGAGACCCGGGCCGGCTGGGACTCGGCGGCCACGGGGACGTCGTCCTCGTCCTCCGGGCCGGTCGTGACGGTCTGGATCTTCATCCGGCGCGCCAGCCAGACGACGGCCGCCGCGTACAGCACCATCGGGACGATGTCGGCCGCGACGACCTGCCACGGCACGCTGCCCTGCTCGATGTCCAGCTCGCCGACGGCCGCCGAGACGAGGAACGCCATCAGGTTGTTGAACACGTGCAGCGCGATGGCCGACTCCAGGCCGCCCGTCCGCGCCGCGAGCCACGCCGCGATCGCGCCGAAGGCGAAGATGTCGAGGATGCCCCAGCCGGTGTAGCCGTGCCCGGACGTGAACAGCGCCGAACCGACGACGATGCCCGGCCAGGGGGTGCGGAACACGACGCTGAGCGCGCGTCCGACGCGTCGCTTGGCGTTCTCCAGCGTGCAGGCGCCCACGGCTTGCAGCATCCAGCCGCGGAACACGTACTCCTCCGCGGTCGCCTGGAACGGCACCAGCAGGACGATCACGACCGCCGGGATGAGGAAGTCGTCCCAGCCGACCCAGTGCTCGTCGCCGCCCGCCTGGTCGTCCAGGGAGGCGCCCGCCAGGATCGACGTCCCGTACGACACGACGCAGAACAGGACCGCGAGGCCGCAGCACGCCAGCAGCCAGCGCCAGCGGATGCGTCCGGCGACCGACGACAGCGTGCCGGGCCGCCGCCGCTGGATCCCCCACGCCGCGAACAGCGCCACCGGCAGGAACACCGCGAGCGCCGCCAGGTTGAACGCGAGGTCGGCCGTCTCGTCCCCGAAGATCGACTCGGTGTCCGAGCCGGACGAGTCGGGCAGCTCGCCCGTCGCCGCCACCCGAATGATCATTCCGATGATCATGAGCCCGAGGGCCAGGCCCATCCCGCAGGCCGCGATCACCAGCGTTCCCACCACCGGCCGCCACCACCGGTGCATCTCGGTGCGCGCCAGCCGGTGGAACGGAGCCCCCTTCGGCGCGTCGACCGTCCAGTCCCGCTTCACGGGCGGCGGGCCGTACCCGCCGTACGCGTGCGCATAAGGGCCAGGAGCGGACGGCCCCTGCGGATAGGGCGTCTGGGCGTAAGGGTCCTGCGGGGGCTGGGGTGGGCCGTACGCCGCCTCCTGGCCCCATCCGAGCGGCTGCTCTGGCTGGTGCGGTTGCGGGTGGTGCGCCTGCTGCGGTTGCGGGTGGTGCGCCTGGTGCGGTTGCTCTGGCGGGACGGGTGGCCGCGAGGGCTGCTCGGGTTGCGGCTCTGGTGCGCGGCCGGTGGGAAGGTCGGGGTCGAGTGGGGCCCAGCCTCCGGCGTCCCCTTGTTCTGACACGTGCGACCCTCCCGTAATGCCTCGCCTACGTGGGACGAATCGTACGGGGTGTCAGTTCCCCGGTGACGCATCTCCAAGCGCCGCGTCGTCCAGCGTCTGCCTGCGGGTCATTCCGGCGGCGCGGCCCTTCGCGGCGACGACGAGCGCCATCTTCCGGGACGCCTCGTCGATCATCTCGTCGCCGAGCCGGGCGGCGCCGCGCCCCTCGACGTTCACGGAATGGTCGTAGGCGTCGAGGATCAGCTCGGCGCGGTCGTAGTCCTCCTGGGACGGGGCGAACACCGCGTTCCCCGCCTCGATCTGCGACGGGTGCAGCACCCATTTGCCGTCGAAGCCGAGCGCGGCGGCGCGCTCCGCGACCCGCGTGAACGCGTCCACGTCCTTGATGTTGAAGTACGGCCCGTCGATGGCCTGCAGGTCGTGGGCGCGGGCGGCCATCAGGATCCGCATCAGGATGTAGTGGTAGGCGTCGCCCTCGGTGTAGCCGGGCGGCTGCTCGCCGACGACGAGGGTCTTCATGTTGAGGGACGCCATCAGGTCGCCCGGCCCGAGGACGAGCGACTCCAACCGGGGCGAGGACGCCGCGATGGCGTCGATGTTGACCATGCTGCGGGCGTCCTCGATCTGGGCCTCGATGCCGATGCGGCCCGCGGGCAGGCCCATCGCCGACTCGATCTGGGTGAGGAGCCGGTCCAGCCACTGGACGTGCCCCGCGTCCTGCGCCTTGGGCAGCATGATCGCGTCGAGGTTGGCGCCGGCGCCCTCCACGACCTCGATCACGTCCCGGTACGCCCAGTGGGTGTCCAGGTCGTTGATCCGCACCACCCGCGTCCTGCCGGTCCAGTCGCCCTCGTTCAGCGCGGTGACGACGAGCTTGCGGGCGTCCTCCTTGGCTGACGGCGCGACGGCGTCCTCCAGGTCGAGGAGGACCTCGTCGGCGGGGAGGCCCTGCGCCTTCTCGATGAAGCGGGGGTTGCTGGCAGGGACGGAGAGGGTCGTTCGGCGAGCGCGCATGGCCCGGATGCTATCCGGGCGATATGAGACCCTCTCAACATGGGTGAGCTGAACGCGGCGCTGGTGGAGGAGGCGGCCAAGAAGTCGGGGCTGCTGTGGCTGGATCTGCCCGGCCTTCCGCAGCCGAGGGCCGCCTGGCATGTGTGGCACGAAGGGTCGGCGTACGTGCTGACCGGCGGGGAGGGCGAGCAGCCGCTGCCCGGCCTGCCGGAGGCCGCCCGGGTGACGGTGATCCTGCGCAGCAAGGACAAGGGCGGGCGGCTGGTCTCGTTCGCCGCCGACGCCGAGGTGGTCGAGCCGGGGTCCGGGCTGTGGGACGCCGTGACGCCGCTGCTGGCCAAGGACCGGCTGAACGCCGGGTCCCACGAGGGCCAGGTGGAGCGGTGGGCGACCGAGTCGTGGATCGTCCGGCTCACCCCGGCCGAGGAGGTCGTGGAGGCGGCGGACGAGTACGCGACCGTCCGTCCCGTCCCGACGCCCGCGACCACGGCGGGCGCGCCGCCGCGCCTGTTCGGCGGCAAGCGCCGCCACGTCGACCGCTAGATCGGGGGCAGGGCCTCACATCGGCAGGTGGCTGCCCTTCGCGATCGCGGCCAGCTTGTCGGGGTTGGCGACGAGGTGCACGGCCCGGACCTGCTCGGACTCGTCCAGCTCCACGCTGACCGTGCCGATCGGGCGGCCGTCCGGGCCCTCCACGATGAGGGCGGGCTGCCCGTTGAGGTGGGCGCGCCGGATCCGCATGTCCTCGGGCTCGACGCCCGCGTAGGGCTGGCCGGTGACGCTGGTGAGCCAGCGGGCCACCTTCTGGTCGCCGTGGATGACGCGCAGGGGCGCCCTGACCTTGCCGCCGCCGTCCGTCCAGAGCGTCACGTCGGGGGCGAGGACCTCCATGAGCCGGTTGATGTCGCCGCCCAGCACCGCGTCCAGGAACCGCTCGGTGACGGCGCGCCGCTCCGCGCCGCCGGCCTCGAAGCGGGGGCGGCGCGCCTCGACGTGCTTGCGGGCGCGGGTGCCGAGCTGCCGCACCGACACCTCCGAGCGGTCCAGCGCCTCCGCGATCTCGGCGTAGGGGTAGCCGAAGACCTCCTTGAGGACGAAGACCGCCCGCTCCAGCGGGCTCAGCGTCTCCAGGACGACGAGCATCGCCATGGACACCGACTCAGCCAGCTCGGCGCCCTCGGCGGCGACGTCCGGCGTGGTGAGCATCGGCTCGGGCAGCCACGGCCCGACGTACGTCTCGCGCTGGGCCCGCGCCGACCGGAGCCGGTCGAGGGCGACGTTGGTGGTGATCCGGACGAGGTACGCCTTCGGGTCGGCGACGGCCGAGCGGTCGGCCGCGGACCAGCGCAGCCAGGCGTCCTGGACGGCGTCCTCCGCGTCGGCGGCCGTGCCCAGCATCCGGTACGCGACCGCGAACAGCAGGCTCCGGTGTTCCTCGAACGGCTCGGTCATGACGTCGCTCACGATCTACAGCCTCTCATGAGGTCCCTCGCCCCGTATCACCCCCCTTTGTCCCGGATCAGCGGGTCGATCATGGGTAGTGTCCGGACCATGAGCGGAGCTCCGACACGGGTGTTCATCGCCCGGCTCGCGGGCGTCGCGGTGTTCGACCCGGCCGGTGACCAGGTCGGACGCGTCCGCGACGTGGTGGCCGCGCTGCGCCTTGCGCCGCGGCCGCCGCGGGTGCTGGGGCTCGTGGTGGAGGTCGCGGGGCGCCGCACCGTGTTCCTGCCGATCACGCGGGTGACGGTGTTCGAGGCGGACGCGGTGATCTTCGACGGTCGGCTGAACGTCCGCCGGTTCGAGAAGCGCGAGTCGGAGACGCTGGTCATCGGGCAGATGCTCGACCGGACGGTCCGGTTCCGCGACACCGGCGAGCCCGTCGCGGTCGTCGACGTCGCGATGGAGCCGACCCGGACCCGCGACTGGCTGGTCGGCAAGGTCGCCGTCCGCCGCCGGACGGGGCGTGGACTCCGCAAACGCGGGGAGAGCCTGGTCGTGAACTGGGACGACGTCGAGGGGTTCTCCGCCGTCGAGTACGGGCAGGGCGCCGCCGGGCTGATCGCCGCGTTCGAGCGGTTGAAGCCCGCCGACCTCGCCAACATCATGCACGAGCTGCCGGAGAAGCGGCGCGCGGAGGTCGCCGTCGCGCTCGACGACGAGCGGCTCGCCGACATCCTGGAGGAGCTGCCGGAGGACGACCAGATCGAGATCCTCGGCAAGCTCGGCGTGGACCGGGCCGCCGACGTCCTGGAGGCGATGGGCCCCGACGACGCGGCCGACCTGCTCGGCGACCTGCCCACCGAGCAGCGCGAGCAGCTGCTGACGCTGATGGAGCCGCACGAGGCGGCACCGGTGCGGCGGCTGCTGACCTACCCCGACCATTCGGCGGGCGGGCTGATGACGACCGCCCCCGTCGTCGTCCCGCCGGACGCGACCGTCGCCGAGGCGCTCGCGCTGATCCGCCGCCCCGACATGAACCCGGCCCTCGCCGCGCAGGTGTACGTCTGCCGGCCGCCGACCGCGACGCCGACCGGCAGATACCTCGGTACCGTGCACTTCCAGAAACTGCTGCGCGAGCCGCCGCCGACGCTGGTCAGCGGCATCGTGGACGCCGAGCTGGACACACTGCGGCCCACCATGTCGCTGGAGGCCGTCGCGATGTTCCTGGCCACCTACAACCTCGTCGCGGGCGCCGTCGTGGACGAGAACGGCCACCTGCTGGGGTCGGTGACCATCGACGACGTCCTCGACCACCTGCTGCCCGAGGACTGGCGGGAGGCCGTGATGGACGCCGCCGCGGAGGAGTCCGCGGACCGGGATCCCGAGGAAGAGGCTCTCCGGGGGGACACGCAATGACGACACGCCAGATGCCCGCTCGCCTGGACCAGCCGAGGGAGGTCCGCCGGACGTTCGTGCCGCGCGTCCACTACGATCCCGAGTCCTTCGGACGCCTCTCGGAGCGGATCGCGAGATTCCTCGGGACGGCCCGCTTCCTCGTCTACATGACGGCGTTCGTCGCCGTGTGGATCGGGTGGAACATGCTGGCGCCGGCGTTCCTGAAGTTCGACCCGTACCCGTTCATCTTCCTGACGCTGATGCTGTCGCTGCAGGCGTCGTACGCGGCGCCGCTGATCCTGCTCGCGCAGAACCGGCAGGACGACCGCGACCGCGTCCAGTACGAGCAGGACCGCTCCAGGAACGAGCGCAGCATGGCCGACACCGAGTACCTGACCCGGGAGATCGCGGGGCTGCGGGTCGCGCTGAGCGAGGTCGCCACCCGCGACTTCGTGCGCTCCGAGCTCCAGCAGATCATGAAGGAGCTGGACGCCAAGGACGCCCACCGCTGAGGGGCTACGCGGGGATCTTCTCGTCGGCGAGCTTGTCCAGGAGGGCCCCGAGGGTGCGCAGGTCGGGCTCGTCCAGCCTGCTGAGCATGTGGTCCCGGACGCCCTGCCGGTAGGTCGGGGTCGCCTCGGCGAGCCGCGCCCGCCCGGCGGCGGTCAGCACGGCGTACAGCCCGCGCGCGTCGCTCGTGCACGACTGCCGGACGACGAGCCCTTCGCTCTGGAGCCGGTCGACGAGCCTGGTCAGGCCGCTGCGGGACAGCAGGACGCGGTCGGCGAGGTCGTTCATCCGGAGCCGCCCGGCCGGGGCCTCGCCGAGGTGCATGAGCACCTCGTAGGAGCCGAGCGCGAGGGCGTGGCGGTCCAGCAGATCGGCCTGGAGGCGGCGGGAGATGAGCGCCTGGGCGCGGAGCATGGTGCGCCAGGCGGTCAGCTCGGTGGCCGAGTGGGAACTGCTAGTCACGGACCCGATCGTACGGCGGCGCCGTCGTCCGCGCGATGAACACGGGGACACGTCCTGTGGGGTGGGCCACCCTGATTAGGAGAGAGCGGCATCCGGTTCATACCATGGGGGCATGGCCTCCCAGTTGACGACCGAGCAGGTGACCGCGGCGCTCTCCACGGTGATCGATCCGGAGATCCGCAAGCCCATCACCGAGCTCGACATGGTCAAGAGCGTCGACATCGCCGACGGCGGTGCCGTCCGCGTCGGCGTGTACCTGACCGTCGCGGGGTGTCCCATGAAGGACACCATCATCCGGAGCGTCCGCGAGGCCGTGTCGGAGCTGGACGGCGTCTCCGCCGTCGAGGTCGAGCTGGACGTGATGAGCGAGGAGCAGCGCAAGGACCTGCAGACCAAGCTGCGCGGCGGCGAGCCGGCCAAGGAGATCCCGTTCGCCAAGCCGAACTCGCTGACCAAGGTGTACGCGGTCGCGAGCGGCAAGGGCGGCGTCGGCAAGTCGTCGGTGACGGTGAACCTGGCCGCCGCGCTCGCCGCGCAGGGCCGCAAGGTCGGGGTCGTGGACGCCGACATCTACGGCCACTCGGTGCCGCGGATGCTGGGCGTCGACGGCTCGCCCACCAAGGTCCAGGACATGATCATGCCGCCGTCCGCGCACGGGGTGAAGGTGATCTCCGTCGGGATGTTCACCGCCGGGAACCAGCCGGTCGTGTGGCGCGGGCCGATGCTGCACCGGGCGCTGCAGCAGTTCCTCGCGGACGTCTACTGGGGCGACCTCGACTTCCTGCTCATGGACCTGCCGCCCGGCACCGGCGACATCGCGATCTCCGTGGCGCAGCTGCTGCCGGCCGCGGAGATCCTCGTGGTCACCACCCCGCAGCAGGCGGCCGCCGAGGTCGCCGAGCGGGCCGGCGCGATCTCCGCGCAGACCCACCAGCAGGTCGTCGGCGTGATCGAGAACATGTCGTACCTGACGTGCCCGCACTGCGGTGAGCGGCAGCACATCTTCGGCGAGGGCGGCGGCCAGACGGTCGCGGACGCCCTGACGAAGACGCTCGGCACCCGCGTCCCGATGCTCGGCCAGGTGCAGATCGACCCCCGCCTGCGGGAGGGCGGCGACAACGGCGTCCCGCTGGTGCTGTCCGACCCGGACGCCGGCGCGGCCAAGGAACTCCGCACCATCGCCGACACCATCGCCGGCCGCAGCCGCGGCCTCGCCGGAATGTCCCTGGGCATCTCCCCCAAGAGGGCTTAGCTGTGTCGGCCCAGGGGGGCGACCCCCTGGAACCCCCGGCGCGAGGCCTCCGGCCGCACGACCCGTGACCCCGGCTGAGGTTCGATCCAGGAGTCAGGTCGCTTCTGGGTCGAAGGGGGGGCGTTCGCCGGAGGCCAGTTCGCCGCCTGCGGGGGCCAGGGCCGGTTCGTCGTCGAAAAGGCCGTTCTTGCTGTTCAGGAAGTCGTCGTCGTCTTCGAGAAGGTGCTTGCGGACGAACGCCTTCGGGTTGAGGTCGGCGATGTCGAAGTCCTTGAACTCCGGACCGAGGCCCTCCTGCAGGTCCGCCTTGGCGGAGTTGGCCATCTGGCGGAACTGGCGCAGCATCCGGCCCGCCTGCCCGGCGACCTGAGGCAGCTTGTCCCCGAAGATGACCAGGGCGAGGACGACGAGAACCGCCATCTCACCGAGTCCGACGTCGAACAACCCGTCCTCCACACGCCGCCGAAGGGGACCGGCCCTGCGGCGGACCGGTCCCCCCAGCGTATCCCTAGCCCGGATGAACCGGACCTGAACATCCCTGCCAAGATCAGCGTCATCCTGGTCAATCGGAGCCGAGCGTCACCTCGACCGTGCTCTCCTGGCCGCCGCGGCGGTAGCTGACCTTGATCTTGTCGCCGGGGGCACGGCTGCGGATCTGCGCGATCAGGTCGGTCGCGTCCTCGATCGGCTTGCCGTCCACCGAGGTGATCACGTCGCCGGGCTTCAGGCCCGCCTTGTCGGCCGGGCCGCCCTTGGTCACCGGCTCCTGCCCGTTGACGGCCTGCGGCATGATCCGGGCGCCGCCGTCCTGGTAGCGCGGGTCGGGGAGCACGCCGAGCTTGGCCTGGCGCACGCTGCCCGACCTGATGATCTCCTCGGCGACCCGCTTGCCCTGGTTGATCGGGATCGCGAAGCCGAGGCCGATGCTGCCGCTCTGCTGCTCGCCGCCGAGGCCCCCGCCGCCGAGCGTGGCGATCGCGGTGTTGATGCCGATCACGCGGCCCTTCGCGTCCACCAGCGGGCCGCCCGAGTTGCCGGGGTTGATCGCCGCGTCGGTCTGGATCGCGTTGAGAAAGGACGCGTCGCCGCCGCCCTCGCCCTGCGTGGGCACGGCGCGGTTCAGGGAGCTGACGATGCCGGTGGTCACCGAGCCCTGCAGGCCGAGCGGCGAGCCGATCGCGATCACCGGGTCGCCGACGGCGATCTTGCTGGAGTCCCCGACGGCGAGCGCGGGCAGCGAGTGCTGGCCCTCGGGCTTCAGGACGGCGACGTCCGAGCTCGCGTCGGCGCCCTTGACCGTGGCCGGGAGCATCTTCTTGTCGTTGAAGACGATCTGGATCCGGCCGCCGCCGTTCGCCACCACATGGTTGTTGGTGATCACGTAGCCGCCGTTGACGATGAAGCCGGTGCCGCCGACCTCGCCCTGCGCGGACGGCACGCGGATGCTCACGACGCTGGGCAGCACGCGCTGCGCGACGCCCGCGACCGAGTCCGGCGGGCGGGCCTGCACCGGGGTGTCGCTGTCGCTGCCGCCGCCGAGGCTCACCGAGCCGCCGTCGTCGCTGTCGGTCGCGATCACGCCGACCCCGGCGCCGACCGCGCCCGCCACCAGCGCGATGATCAGCGCGACGATCGCGAAGAGGCCGAGGCCCGGGCCGCCGCGCGAGGACGGCGCGAGCGCCGGGACGGGCGCCCAGTTCGGGCCTCCGCCGGGCGGCATCCCGAAGCCCATCGGGCGGGGGCCGCCGGGCGGCGGCGGGCCCATCGGCGCGGGCGGCGGCCCCATCGGCGGCCTGCCCGCCCCGGGCGGGGGCGGCGGGCCCTGGTGGGACTGCTGCGGCCAGCCGCCGCCGTAGGGCGGCCGTCCGTGCGCGGCCCTCGGGTCCTGGTCGTAGGGGACGAACCCGGGCCGCCCGCGGTCGTCGGGCATGTCCGCGATGGGCTTGTCGAGCGGGACGGGCGGCGGCTGCGGCATGTCGCGCGGCGGGGCGTCCTGCAGCGGGACCTCCTGCGGCCCCATGTCGGACGGGCCGCCGTGGGAGAGGACGTCCTCGCTGGTGTCGGGCGGGCCGCCGAGGGAGTCCGGCGGCGCGAAGCCGCCCGCGACGAGCCGGTCGCCGTTGCCGGGCTCCCGCTCGGGCTCCGGGTCGTCGTCGGAGGTGTCCGACGCCGCCTCGGGCTCCTGCTCCGGTGGCGTGTCGACCGGCGGCTCCAGGGGGATCTCCTGGTCGGTCACCGTCTCGGGAGGAGCCGCCTCCTGCCGTTCAGGCTCCAGGCCGGGGACGACGTCGTCGTCGTCCGACGGCGCCCTGACCGGCCCGCGGTTGTCTTCCGTCATCCCCATCTCTCCTACCGAGCATGGTTCTCGTCATCTGTGCTCATCGTGCCCGGCTCGGCATGTGGCGAGCATAAGACCTCCGGGCGCGGCGCCCAGCCGAGTCGATCATTCAAGTCGATCACTCAGTCGAAGGGGTTCGCGACGGCGGCGAGGCGGCGGGCGCCGCGGGACACGCGCGTCGAGAACGAGGTGGTGTCGCGGGGCAGGTTCGCGGCCACCGCGTCGGCGGTGCTCTGCGGGGCGTCGGTCAGGACCGTGTACACGTAGCCGTCGCCCGCGGAGACGGCCCAGCGGCGCAGGGACTCGCGATGGAAGATCGTCCGCCCGCGCTTCACGGTCTTCCGCCAGCCGGACAGGGCCCGCTCGTCGATCGTTCCGCGCTGCACGAACACGGAGACGGCGGCGAGGCCGTCGGAGTAGCTGAGGTGGACGGCGCCGCCGCCCGCGTCGCGGCGCGCGTCGTGGAGGGTGAGGCGCCCCGGCAGGACCTTCGGGACGGGCCAGCCGCGGTCGCGGAGGGCCGCGAGGTCGGCACGGTCGAGCCGGTCGCTCCACACGACCGCGGTGCCCTGGCCGCCGGAGGCGGGGAAGCGCGCGGCCCCGCCGCGGGGGACATTGAGGGCGTAGGTCGCCGGCTCCTTCGCCGACGGCGTGTAGCTGATCTCGCTGAATCCGGCGGCGACCACGCGGCGGCCGGTGGCGTCGATCAGCTCGCGGTGCAGCATCAGGCCGGTCTCGGCGTCGATCCAGAACCGTCCGGCGGCGCTGCCGTCGTCGCGGCGGGCCTCGATGACGCGGGCGGGCCGGCCGCAGACGGCGGCGTCGGCGCCGTGGACCACCGAGTAGTTGCGGGTCAGCAGGTCGAGCGTCTCCGGCGTGAAGCCGGTGGGGTCGCCGGCGCCGGCCTCGGGGCGGTAGCGGTCCTCGGCCGTCGCGGAGCGGTACCGGATGCCCTCGCCGGGCAGGTGGGACACGGTGACGCGGGACGTGCTGGACCGGCTGCGGTTCCACGTCGTGAGGAACCGCCTGCCCTCGTACGGGATGCGGCGGGCGGCGTCGGCGGCGGCCCGCAGCAGGCCCACCGCGCCCGGGTCGCTGCGGACGCGCCGGGCCACGGCCGGGTCGCCGGCGAGCGCCGCGGCCAGGACGAGCGCGCCCGCCAGCCCGCACACCAGGACGGATCTGCGCCGTCCCGGACGGGTCACGGTCTTCGCGATCACGGCCCCGGGGAGACCTGGACCTGGTTGACCGGGTCGGTGAGCGGGTCGGTCATCGGCGCGTCCCCGGAGGTCAGCGCGTGCTGGACGGCGTAGCGGTCGAACGCGGGGGTGACGGTCGGGGCGTCGTCGCCGCCGCCGACGACGTACGAGGCCCCGCCGAGGCCGAGGAACAGGGTCGCGGCGCCCATGACCAGGTAGCGGCGCCGGGGCTGGACGCCCAGCGCGGCGGCGGCGCGTCCGGCGGGGCGGTTGTCGCGCGGGCGCGCGGAGTTCGACGGCCGGACCGGGCGGGTCGCCGACCGGAGCGGACGCGCGGCGTGCCGCGCGGCACCGCCGGCGAACGGGTCCGCGAGCGGTTCGGAGAGCGGGCCCGCGGGCGCCGGCGGGACGTCGCCGGGCGCGGTGGAACCGGCGGCCGCGGGCAGGGTGCGGAGCCGGGTCAGGAAGTCGGGGGACGGAAGCTCGTCGGTTTCGTCCAGCCCCCGCAGCCGGCCCTTGAGCTTGCGCAGCGAGGCGACCTCGTCCCTGCAATGGTCGCAGCGGGCGAGGTGGGCGAGGGCGCGGTCGCGCTCCTCATGACCCAGCTCGCCGTCGACCAGAGCGGTCAGACGCTCCCCCAGACAACTCACGCGGCCTCCGTCTTTCCCGTTCTGTCATCCACGCGGTCCCGTCACCACGCGGTGAGCACAGCTTTACACGCCCTCCGGCTCGGACCGGCCGCCTGCCGCGTGCAGGCCCGCGTCCGCGTCGTCGGCCCCCCTGCCGTCCAGTTCTCCGCCGTCCAGGTCCACGGCCTCCATGAGCATGGCGTCCGCGGGCTGGAACTCGTTGCGCGTGCCGGGCCGGCGCCGCGTCGGAGCGCGGTGCTCCAAGGCGGCGCGCAGCTGCGCCCGCCCCCGATGGATGCGGCTGCGCACGGTGCCCAGCTTGACGCCGAGCGTCGCGGAGATCTCCTCGTACGACAGGCCCTCGATGTCGCACAGCACCACGGCCGCGCGGTACTCGGGGGCCAGCGCGTCGAGCGCGGCCTGGACGTCGGCGTCGAAGTTGCTGTCGTCGAACGCCTGCGCCGGGGTCGGCTCACGACCCTGGAGGCGTTCGGCGGCGTCGTCTGCGAGCCCCTCGAAGCGGATCCGCTGGCGGCGCCGCGCCATGTCGAGGAACAGGTTCGTGGTGATCCGGTGCAGCCAGCCCTCGAACGTCCCCGGTGTGTAGTTCGATAGGGAACGGAACACGCGGACGAAGACCTCCTGCGTGAGATCCTCCGCGTCGTGCTGGTTGCCGGTCAGCCGGTACGCGAGCCGGTAGACACGCGCGGAATGCTCGCGGACGACCTCGTCCCAGGACGGCGGCGCCCACTCGGCCTCGGGGGCGTTCTCGCGAGTGCCCGCGACGCTTCCAAGCCCCTGCCCGGGGCCGACCCCCACAGCGCTTCTGAAACTGAGTGCTGCGACTCCCATGGTGCCGGGCTGTTCCTCTCTCGTGAGCCAAGGTCTCGCCTTGGAACGGCACGGTCTCGCCTGGGCTGGGGCGGTGCTGGACCGACTGGGTTCTCGTGGGTTAAACCCGCGCATGACGGGTTCCTGCTCTGGTTACAACGCGCTGAAACTCCAGACGGTTCCCCGTCAGCGATATGGTCTTTCCAGCATGAGCCAGGCGGGGGTCCCGCGAGGAGGCAGCCATCGACGCCGACCAGGCCACACTGGCCTATGTGGAGGATTTCCTCCCCGAAGACGAGCCGCTTTCCGATGCCCGGCGCCGCGGCGAGGAGATCGGCGCGTCGCCGATCGGATCGGCGGGCGGGGCGGCGCTGCGCTTCCTCGCGACCCTGCTCGGCGCGCGGACGGTCGTGGAGATCGGCTCCGGCTGCGGCGTGTCGGGCATCTGGCTGATGCGGGGCATGCCGAAGGACGCGGTGCTGACGAGCGTGGACATCGATCCCGAGCACCAGCGGCTGGCGAAGCAGGCGTACGCGGAGGCGGGCCTCGGCTCCTTCCGCACCCGGATGATCATCGGGCCCGCGCTGGAGGTGCTGCCGCGGCTCACCGACGGCGCCTACGACCTGGTGTTCTGCGACGCGCAGAAGCGCGAGTACCCCGAGTACCTGACCGGCGCGCTGCGGCTGCTGCGGCCCGGCGGCGTCGTGGCGTTCGACAACGCGCTGTGGGGCGGCTGGGTCGCCGACCCCGACCGGCGCGACCCGGAGACCGAGGCGATCCGCGAGGTGCACCGGATGATCCGCGAGGACGACCGGCTCGTCCCGCTGCTGGTCCCGGTCGGCGACGGCCTGCTCTGCGCGGTGAAGCGCGACTAGCCCGTGGACGGGGCGGAGCCCGTGGACGGGGCGGAGGCCGCCCACGAGGTGTTCGCGGTGCGGCAGCGGGTCACGTGGCGGGGGATGTGGCGGCTCGTCGCGTTCCTGATCATGTTCCTCGCCTCCGTGGCGTTCATCGCGGGTGGCGCGATGCGCGGCGCCGGAGTGGCGAGCGTCACCATCCTGCTCCTGGGCGTGGCGGGGCTCGGGCTGTTCGGCGCGGGGCTGCTCGCGGCGGCCGGGGGGATGCTGGCGCGGCGTCCCGTCCTGGAGTTCGACGGCGGCGGGGTGCGGCGGCCGGCGCGCTGGCCGCTGCCCCGCAGGGCCGGGCGCGCGCTGCCCTGGCCGGACGTGGCGGCGATCGCGGCGCTGCGGCGCGGCGCCGCCGGGACCCGCCGGGGCGAGCAGGACTACCTGGTGTTCCTGCCGACCCCCGAGCTGGCGGAGATGGCACGGACGTCGGAGCGCCCGCGGCTGGTGGCGCTGACGCTGCGGGACGTGCCGTCCACGGCGGAGGCCGTCCCGTGGTCGTTCGCGGTGGAGCCGGGCTGGGACGCGACGCTCCCGCAGATCGTCAGGCAGGCGAGGCGCTACCGCCGCGTCCCGGTGATCGACCGCCGCACGAGGTGACCGCGCGCCTCAGGCGGTCAGCCAGGTGAGGAGCAGGCGGGTGCCGTAGCCCGTCGCGCCGCGGGTGAGCTCGGCGTCGTCGGACGTGGCGCGGCCGGGCCCGGCGATGTCGAGGTGGGCCCAGGGGCGGTCGCCGGCGAACTCGCGCAGGAACAGCGCCGCCGTGATGGAGCCGCCGCCGAAGCCGCCGCGGCCGATGTTGTTGATGTCGGCGACGTCGGAGTCGATCGCGGCACGGTAGTCGTCGACGAGCGGCAGCCGCCACACCTGCTCGCCCGCCGCGGCGCCGGCCTCCGTGAGCGCGGTGGCGAGGGCGTCGTCGCCGGTGAACAGCGCCGCGTGCCGCAGGCCCAGCGCGACCTTCGCCGCGCCGGTCAGGGTCGCCACGTCCACGATCACGTCGGGGGCCAGCGAGGCGCCGGCGTAGGCGAGCGCGTCGGCGAGGACGAGCCGTCCCTCGGCGTCGGTGTTCAGCACCTCCGACGTCTTCCCGCCGTAGTGGGCGATCACGTCGCCGGGACGCATGGCCGACCCGGACGGCATGTTCTCCGCCGCGGCGACCAGCCCGGTGACGCGGGCGCGGACGCCGAGCCCGCGCAGCGCGCTCATCGCGGCGATGACGGCCGCGCCGCCCGCCATGTCGGTCTTCATCGTCTTCATGCCGTCGTTCGGCTTGAGGGACAGGCCGCCGCTGTCGAACGTGATGCCCTTGCCGACGAGGACGACATGACGATCGGCGGCCTCGTCCGGAAGGTAGGAGAGCTCGATCAGGCGGGGCGGACGCGACGACCCGCCGCCGACCGCGACGAGGCCGCCGAAGCCCTCGTCCACCAGCTCCTTCTCGTCGCGCACGCGGACGGTGAGGCCCGCGTCGGCGGCGACCCGCTCGGCCTGCGCGGCGAGCCACGCCGGGTCCTTCTCGCGGGACGGGGTGTTGGCGAGGTCGCGGGCCAGCGCGGTGGCGCGGGCCCGCGCGGTGCCCAGCTCGATCGCGGGCGCGTCCGCCCCGGGACCGGCCTCGGTGAGGACGGCGAGCGTGCCGAGCGCCTTCTTCGCGGGCGCGGCGCCGATCTTGAACTCGTAGCCGGCGAGCAGCGCGCCCTCCACGAAGGCGGCGAGGTCGCCCGCGGGGACGCCCGCGACCAGCGCGGTGCGGCCCTTCCCCCGTCGGGCCAACGCGGCGCCGGCCTTGCGCAGGTCGGCCGGGGCCGCGTCGCCCACCCCGTACAGCAGCAGTTCCCGCATCCGGTCGCCGAGCCGGACCTGGGTGGCCGTGATCTCCCCCGGCTCGCCCTTGGCCCGGTGGAGTTCCAGCAGTTCGTCCAGCGTGAACGGCAGGGACCGCGCCACCTCGGCGGCGGGCGCGACGGGCCCCGACCCGACCGGCACGGCCACGACCTCCGCGTCGACGTCGACCGCGGTCTGTGACACGGTCCCGTCCGCGCCGTGGACGCGGGTCTCGATGGGCATGGCGGCGAATTCCCCCAGGTTCTCGGTCGGGTGTTCTGGAGCGGGAATGGCAAGGGCCCCGGCGATACCCCCGCCGGGACCGTCACCAACAAGCCGGGAACGGCTGAGCCGTCAGCCCACGACGCCCTTGAGGGCCTCGCCGAGCTCCTTGGCCTCATCGGCGGACAGCTCGACCACGAGACGTCCACCGCCTTCGAGTGGAACCCGCATGACGATTCCGCGTCCCTCCTTGGTCACTTCGAGCGGACCGTCTCCCGTCCGCGGCTTCATCGCCGCCATGCGTATCCCCTTCCTGCGTAGGGCCGCGGCCTTCGCACACCGTTGGCCGCGTGGCCGCGTGTCGCATCCGCGTCATCAGTAGTGGTCCATTATCTCGTCTTCCGGGCGCGAAGTGGTAACGATCAGCCTCCAGATCGGAAGATGAGAGGATCGCGAGTGGGCGTATTGGAGGGGACGACCATGGCTGAGACCGTGCTTTACGACCTGACCGACGGCGTTGGGACGATCACGCTCAACCGTCCGGACGGTATGAACTCGCTGACGGTCGAGATGAAGGAGCTGCTGCGCGCGACCGCGGTGCGCGCGGCCGCAGACCCCGCCGCCCGCGCGGTGGTCCTCACGGGCGCGGGCCGGGCCTTCTGCGCGGGTCAGGACCTTCGCGAGCACGGCGACAACCTCGCCGCGGGGAAGGGGCTGGACGAGACCGTCCGCAGGCACTACAACCCGATCGTGCTGGCGCTCGCGGGGATGCGGAAACCGGTGGTCGCGGCGGTGAACGGCGTGGCCGCGGGCGCGGGCGCCTCGCTGGCGTTCGCGTGCGACCTGGTCGTGGCGTCCGACAAGGCCCGGTTCGCGACCGCGTTCACCGGCATCGGGCTAGCGCCGGACAGCGGCATGTCGTGGACGCTGCAGCGGCTCGTCGGCCGCGCGAAGGCCGCGGAGCTGCTGCTGCTGGGCGAGCCGATCAAGGCTGACGCGGCGCTGGAGCTCGGCCTGGTGAACCGGGTCGTCCCGGCGGACGAGCTGGCCCCTGCGGCGGTGGAGCTGGCCCGCCGCCTCGCCGCCGGCCCGACGGTCTCCTACGGCGCGGTCAAGGCGGCGCTCGACTTCGCGGCGACGCACGACCTGGCGGCCGCGCTCGAACGGGAGGCGGAGCTCCAGGACGAGTGCGAGAAGACCAGCGACCACCGCAACGCGACCGAGGCGTTCCTGAAGAAGCAGCAGCCCACCTTCGAGGGCCGCTGAGAGGCCGCTGAAGGGCTCCTCCCGGCCGTAGGTGGGGTTGTCCCCACCCGAAGGCCGGGAGCGGGCGTCAATGTGCCCGAGGGGTCTCCGGCGGTTTCCTGGACGGCATGATCCAGACAACCGCCGTACCTCCGGCCGGGCAGGTCCACGACCACGTCGCCGTGGCCCGCGACGTGGTGAAGTCGTACGGGACGGGCGACGGCGCGGTGACCGCGCTGCGCGGCGTCTCAGCGGCGTTCCCCCGCGGCCGGTTCACCGCGATCATGGGGCCGTCCGGCTCCGGCAAGTCGACGTTCCTGCACTGCATGGCCGGGCTGGACGCGGTGACGTCCGGCTCCGTCCTGATCGGCGACGTGGACATCACCGCGCTGTCCCGGACGGCGCTGACCAAGCTGCGCCGCGACCGGCTCGGGTTCGTGTTCCAGTCGTTCAACCTGCTGCCGATGCTGACGGCGGAGGAGAACATCCGGCTCACCGGGCGGCTCGGGAACCGGCGCGCGGACCGGCAGTGGTTCGACACGATCGTGGACGCCCTCGGCCTGCGGGATCGGCTCCGGCACCGTCCGAGCGAGCTGTCGGGCGGGCAGCAGCAGCGGGTCGCGGTGGCGCGGGCGCTGCTGACCCGTCCCGAGGTGCTGTTCGCCGACGAGCCCACCGGCAACCTCGACTCGCGGTCGGGCGCCGAGGTGCTGGGGTTCCTGCGCACCGCCGTGGACGCCTACCGGCAGACGGTGATCATGGTGACGCACGACCCGCTGGCCGCCGCGCACGCCGACCGGGTGCTGTTCCTCGCCGACGGGATGATCGTCCACGAGCTGCACTCCCCCACCATCGACCAGGTCCACGCCGCCATGCGGCGGATGGAGGGCTGAGCGCGTCATGTGGCTCATCGCGCGCCGCTCGTTCACCGGCGGCTGGAAGCAGCTGACCGCCACGCTGCTGGCGGCGATGTTCGCGATCGGGCTGATCGCCGGGTCGCTGCAGTTCACGTTCCGGGCGCAGGAGGCGGTGTCGGGCACCGACGCCAGCGAGTACGCCCGCGCGGACGTCCTGGTGCTCGGCGGGACGACCGACCCCGGCGACGTCTACGCCGTCCCGGACGGGCAGGTGCCGCTGGACCGGGTCGCCGGACGTCCCGGCGTCGCGGCGGTGGCCGGGGACGCGACCGTCCCGGTGACCGCCACCGGCGCCGACGGCAGGATCATCCTGCCGCCGGCCGGGGCGGCCACGATGCTCCGGCCATGGACGCCCGAGAACCGGCTCAACCCCTACCACCTGGAGGACGGGCGCGCGCCCGCCGCCGACGGCGAGGTCGCCGTCACCCGCCACGTCGCCCGCGCCGGAAAGCTGGAGGTCGGCGACCCGCTGCGGACGACGCTGCCGAAGCAGACCCGCGCGATGAAGATCGTCGGGATCGTCACCGTGCAGGGGCGCAGCGCCGTCGCGAGCGGCGACCTGCTGCTGGCGCCGCCGGAGACCGTCCGGCGGGCGGCCGAGCTGGCGCCCGGGACGTGGCACGGCGTGTGGGTCAGGGCCGCGCCGGGCGTCAACGCGGCCGACCTCCGCGCCGGTCTGGCCCGCGACCTGCGCGGCGAGGACGTGACCGTCCGGACGGCCGCCGGGGTGCGGGACGCGCAGTCGGCCACCCTCGACTCCGCGGGCGTCTCGGTCGGCGGCTCGCTGAGCATGCTCTCGTCCCTCGCGGTGTTCGTGGGGCTGTTCGTCGTCGCCAACACGTTCGGCACGCTGGTGCGGCAGCGGACCCGGCGGCTCGCGCTGCTCAGCGCGATCGGCGCCACGCCCCGCCAGATCAAGCGGCTGATCCGGCTGGAGGCGCTCGCGCTCGGGATCGTCGCGTCCATCGGCGGGGTGCTGGTCGGCTACCCGGTGTCGGGACTGCTCACCGACCTGTTCGCCAAGGACGGCTTCGACATCTCCGTCGCCGACGCCGACTTCGGCCGGCTCGCCCTCACCGCGCCCGCCCTCGCCGGGATCCTCGTCACCCAGCTCGCCGCGTGGCGCGCGGCCCGCAGGGCGTCCCGGATCGCGCCGATGCAGGCGCTGCGCGCCGCGAGCACCGACACGGCCGGACGGCGCTGGCCGCGGATCATCGGCGCGCTCGCCGTGCTCGGCCTCGCGGCCGGGTTCTACGGCCTGGTGTTCGCGATCAGGTACGAGGAGCCGCCGGGCATGGAGCGCACGGTCGGCGTCTGCATCATGATCCTGATGGGGTCCATGACGGCGGTGGCGGGGCTCGCCGTCCTCGCCCCGTTCTTCGTCGGCCCGCTCGGCGGCCTGGTCGGACGCGCCGGCACCGCGGTGAGCGGCGAGGCGGGACGGCTCGCCCGCGCCACCATCACCCGCAGCCCCCGCCGGGTGTCGTCGGCCGCGTCCTCGCTCATGCTCGGCGTCGCGCTCGTCTCCTCGACCGCCGTGCTCGTCCTGTCGGTGAACGCGCGCTTCGACGCCGCCGGGAAGGAGGTGATGCTGGCCGAGCACGCGATCGCCGCGACGGAGAAGACGTCGTCCGGGCAGGCGCCGCTGCCCCGCGACACCGTGGCCAAGGCCGCCGCCGCGCCCGGTGTGTCCCGCGCGATGGCGCTGACCGGGACCGGGGTCCGGCTCGTCTCGCCGCCGCCGAAGCGGCCGTCGCCCGAGGAGCCGGCGGAGCCGGTGTTCCTGGACGTGACCGGCGCCGACCCGGCCGCGCTGCCGTCCGTCCTCGATCTCGGCGGGAGCCTGCGGCCGCTCCGCCCCGGCGAGATCGGCGTCGCGTCCACGGTCATGAAGGCGAACAAGCTGAAGAAGGGGCAGCGCATCGTGGTGCGCGGCGTCCGGGGCAAGGTCGAGCTGACCGTCGCGGGTGCCTACCACGACCCGTCGCACCTGTTCGCCGAGCAGGCGCTGGTGTCGTCGGCCACCATGGACGGGCTGGACCCGGGCGCGGGGACGGCGGCCGTCCTCGTCCGCGGCGGCACCAAGGACGCCCTGACCCGGGCGGTCGCGGACGTGCCGGGCGCGCAGGTGCTGGACGAGTCCGGCTACGTCACGACGGCGGCGAAGGCGATGACCAACGGCGTCAGGGTCATCTACGGGTTCATCGGGATGGCGCTCGTCCTGGCGCTGTTCGGGATGGCCACGACCGTGTCGATGAGCGTCGCCGAACGGACCCGCGAGTTCGGCCTGCTCGGCGCCGTCGGCGCCACGGCGGCGCAGATCAGGTCGGTCGTCCGCTGGGAGGCCGCGACGGTCGTCCTGCTCGGCACGCTGCTCGGGCTCGGCACGGCGCTCGGCACCGGCTACCTGATGCATGCCGGGACGGGCAGCTCGTTCCTGGCGCCGAGCCCGCCGTGGTGGCTGTTCGTCGCGGTCATCGCGGGCGCGGCGGCCGTCACGCTGGCGACGTCCGCGCTACCGGCCCGCCGCGCCGCAGGCGTCCCCGTCCTGGAGGCGGCCAAGGCCGAGTGACCGGGCCCTACGTGTAGGCGCCTCGGCGGTAGCAGCCGGTGAGGTGGTCGTCTACCAGGCCGCAGGCTTGCATGAGGGCGTAGACGGTGGTGGGGCCGAGGAAGCGGAAGCCGTGCTTCTTCAGCTCCTTGGCGAGGGCCTTCGATCCGTCGGTGGACGCGGGCATGTCGGACATGTCGGCATACGCAGGAGCGTCGGGGTCGGCGTAGCGCCAGGCGGTCGCGGCGAGGCCGCCGGGGAGGTCGAGCGCGGCGCGGGCGTTGGCGATCGACGCCTCGATCTTGGCCCGGTTGCGGACGATCGAGGCGTCCGCCATCAGGCGCTCGACGTCGCCGGGGCCGAACGCGGCGACCTTCTCGGGGTCGAACCCGTGGAAGGCGGCCCGGAACGCCTCGCGCTTGCGGAGGATCGTCAGCCACGACAGCCCGGACTGGAACGCCTCCAGGCAGAGCTTCTCGTAAAGGCCCTGGTCGTCGCGGACGGGACGGCCCCACTCCTCGTCGTGGTAGGCGACGTAGTCGGGCGCCGACAGGCCCCACGGGCAGCGGGCCAGGCCGTCCTCGCCCAGAATCGCGGTGGTCACCCGCCCGTTCTACCTCACGTCTCCGACGGTTCGGACAGCGCGGCCAACCGGCGGAGGCCGAGGCGCATGAACGCCTTCACGACCGGCCCGGCGACGAGCCATCCGGCGCGGCCGAGCGGGCCGAGCGGCAGGTCGACGCGTTCGGCCCACACAACGCGGCTGCCCGCCCCCTCGGGGACGACCTTGAACCACGCCTCGCCGCGCACCACGCGCCCGGTGTGCCGGACGGCGACGCGGCGGCCCGGCCGCCAGTCGGTGATCACCATGGTGTCGAGGAACCCGACCGGGCCGACGCCGGTGAACGCCCGCAGCTCGTCGCCGATCTTCCGGCCGCCCTCCGCGCTGGTGAACGGCATCCACTCCGCGTGGCGCGGCCAGTCGGTCAGGACGTCGAAGACCCGCTCGGCGGGCGCGGCCGAGACCGCCTCCGCGTGGACGGCGACGCCGCTCACGGACGGTCCTCCGTCGCGCCGCTCACGCGCTCGTCCTCGGTGTCCTCCTTGAGGAGCGAGGGCGGACCGCCGTTCGGGGCCGGTTCTTCCAGGCCGCCGTTCGGGGGCGGCTCCTCCAGCCCGTGCAGGGCACCGATCGAGCCCGCGCCGTGGCGCAGGTCGTGGAGCTGCTGTTCGAGCATGGCCACGCGGGCGTCGCGTTCGGCCAGCGCGTGGGAGACGCGGCGCAGCGCCTCGTCCATCACCTGCGGCTGGTAGCCCCAGAACGTGCGCGGGAACCGCATGTGGGCGACGTCCGGGCCGGTGATGGGACGCCCGTCGGCGCCGAGCGGGAGCCGCGGATAGTCGGGATGGGTCTCGGCCAGCTCCCCGCCCCGGCCCATGGCGAGGACGACGACGGCGCCCAGCACGGCCACGCCTGCCAGGACGAGAACCACGACAACCATCTCGCTCCGATCTGCACGCGTCCCTCTGAAGGACGTTTCCCGATCCCAGATCGTGCCACGCTTTGCGTCATGGACGTGCGAGAGCGGATGGTCCTGTCATCGGACGCGCCGGTACCGGACGGCGCCGTTGATGCGGGCACGGCTCCCCCGGCGGGCCGCGTGGAGCGGCACGCGGCCGCGGGGGATGTGGTGCTCGTCACACTGGAGACGGACGCGCGAGAGCCTGATCCGGCGCTGCTCGCCGCGGCGTCCGTCTACGCGTGGCTGGGCGCGGCGCTCTTCCGCGTCCCCGAGCCGCAGGCGGACGGCGTCCGCCAGGTCCTGGACATGGTGGCGTCCATCCAGGGAACCCGGCCCCCCGCCGTCGCCCGCCGCGGACTCGCCTGACGGTGCGCACTCGCCTGACGGGTAGGGCCCGTCAGCCGCGCAGGCGGTGCCAGGGGCCCGTGATCGCGAACGTCGCGCCCGGGTCGGACTGGCGGCTGGCGAACAGGACACGGCCGTCCGGGGAGAACGTCACCCCCGCGAACTCGCTGCCGTTGAGGGCGTTGCGGGCGAACGCGAACGGCCTGTTCTTCCGCGTGGTGCCGACGAGGTACTGCTCCCCGTCGCCGTCCTCGGCCAGGATCACGCCGCCGCCGTACGGGGAGACGGTGATGTTGTCCGGGCCGTCGAAGCGGCCGCCCGGCTTGAAGATCAGCTGGAGCTCGATCTCGTTGCGGCGCGGGTCGTAGGTCCAGACCTGCCCGGCGTGGTCGCCCGCGGCGCCGGCCTCCTTGCTGGAGAAGCTGGCCACGAAGTACGCCTTGCCGTGGCCCCACCAGGCGCCTTCGAGCTTCTGGCTCCGCGTGATCGACTCGAACTGCTTGCGGACGGACGTCTGCTTCGCGGACGGGTCGGGGACGTCCACCCACTGGGCGCGCAGCTTCGTCCCGGGCTCGGTGACGAGCGACAGGTCGGGGACGCTCGGCACGTTCAGCGCCTCCAGCTCACCGCCCTTCAGGTAGGTGTGGTAGCCGCCGCGGTGGGCGTTGGGACGGAACCGGTAGAACAGGCCGAACGGCTTGGACGCGTCCTCGGTCAGGTACGCGGTGAGGGTGTGCGGGTCGACCGCGACGGCCTCGTGCGCGAACCGGCCGAGACCGGTCAGCGGGACCGGCTTGGTGCGCCTGCCGTACGGGTCGACCTCGAAGACCCAGCCGTGGCTCTTGCTCTGGCCCGTGAAGCCCTCGGTCTCCTCGCAGGTCAGCCACGTGCCCCACGGGGTGCGGCCGCCCGCGCAGTTCACGGCCGTCCCGGCGAGGCTGACGTACTGCGACACCAGGCCGCCGTCGCGGTCGACGAGCAGGTTGGTGGTGCCGCCGCCTGCCACCGGGTCGTAGGTCAGCTCCGGCGGCGCGACGGCGCGGGTGCCGTTGGTGCTCTGCTCGTGGTTGCGCACGAGGATCGTCTGGCCCCGGCGGCCGCTGCCGCGCTCGCGCTCGCTGAGGTTCGGCCAGTCCGGGGACTCGGGTCCGCCGGTCCAGTGCGGGAAGTGGTCGTGGCCGCCGCGCGCGGGGAACGTGGCCGTCCCGTCGTGGTGGCCGGGGACGACGACGCCTTCGGAGATGGGCTCGCCCTCCACCGACAGCGTCTTGTACGAGAATCCCTTGGGCAGGTCGAGGACGCCCTTGGGGTCGGGGACGAGCGGGCCGTAGCCGAACGCCTCTCCGGTGTCGGCGCCCGCGGAGGTCTGGAAGATTCCGTCCAGGCTTCCGGCGAGCGCGATGGACAGCGCACCGGCCGCGCCGCCCTTGACGACTCCGCGACGAGTCACGGACATGGGCACTCCTTCACGTGAGGGGATCACGCGGGAGCCTGGTCGCCGCCCTTTAACCGGTGGTGAACGAGCACCGGCCGGATGGCAAACCCCCAGGACAATCTTCAGTTTCCGGGCTTCGGGGGCCGGGTATCGCCCCTTATCGCCTCGCGGCGCCCGCTACTCCGGCGATCTCGGCCAGGACCGAGCCCGCCAGGTCGAAGCCGCCGACGCAGGCCAGGTATCCGGGGGCGTCCCAGTCGTGGCCGCCGGGCCGCCCGCCGAGCGGCAGGTACGTCCCGCCGGCCTGCCTGACCAGGAGCATCGCGGCCGCGATGTCCCACGCGTTGATGGACGAGTCGTAGGCGGCGTCCGTCCAGCCGGCGGCGATGTGCGCGAGGGTGAGCGCGGCGCTGCCCGGCCTGCGGACGGTGGCGAACGCGTCCACCATCAGCCCGAAGCGCCGCAGGGCGTCGTCCCGGTCGCCGTCGCCGAGGTCCCGCGGGCTGGGGTAGGAGGTGGCGGCCACGGCGGTCGCGTCCTTGGTCGCGCCCCGGCTGCGGAGCGGCTCGCCGTTGCAGGTGGCGCCGTCCAGGGTCGCGGTGAACATGTCGTCGCGCACCGGGTCGTACACGGCGCCCGCGACCAGCTCGTCGCCCGCGACGGCGGCGATCGACACGCACCAGAAGGGCAGGCCGACCGCGAAGTTGGCGGTCCCGTCGATGGGGTCCACGTACCAGCGGATCTCGGAGGCGCCGGAGTCGCCGCGCGTGCCGCCCTCCTCCCCCACGACGACGCTGCCCGGGGTGTGCTCGGCGAGCACCTCCCGGATGGTCTCCTCCGCCGCGCGGTCGTGCTCGGTGACCGGGTCGTGGAAGTCGCTCTTGACGTCGACCTCCGGACGCGAGCGGAACGCCGCCCGGAGCTGCCCGCCGGTCGCGCGGGCGGCGAGTTCGGCGATGGCGGCGAGGTCCCGCGAGGCGGGCACGTCGGCGTTCATTCGGCTCCTTCGGGGTGACGGCTTGCAGGTCGCGGGCGCCGGTCGGGCGGGGCGGGCGCGCACGCCCCCGACGGTATCCGAGGGCCCCGCGGGCACGCGGCCCGGGACCGCCGGCCCGGCGGCGGCCGGTCAGAGCTCCGCTTCGGCGTAGTCGTCCGGGGAGAACTCGATGCGGGGCTGGGACCGCTCCAGCAGGTCGAACGCCTCGGGGACGGAGTCGGTCCAGCCGATGGCGTCCCAGATCTTCGCGCGGGCGAAGCCCTGCTCGGTGAGGCCCCGCATCAGCTCGCGGAGCGGGTCGTAGACGCCGGTCGGGTCGAGGATCACGACGGGTTTGGCGTGCATCGCGAGGACGCGGGCCGTCCACACCTCGAACAGCTCCTCCAGCGTGCCGATGCCGCCGGGCAGGACGAGGAACGCGTCGCTGCGGCGGTCCATCTCGCCCTTGCGGGTGCGCATGTCGGGGGTGACGATCAGCTCGTCGTTGTCCTCGTCGGAGATCTCGACGCTGACCAGGCCCTCGGGGATCACCCCGACGGTGCGGGCGCCGCCCGCCCGCACGGCGCGGGCGACGGCGCCCATGCACGAGACCCGGGCGCCGCCGCTGACGAGGCTGTGCCCGCGCCGGGCGAGCTCGGCTCCGGTCCGCGCCGCGAGATCGACGTAACCGCGGTCGATCGTCCCGCTGGACGAGCAGAAGACGCAGACGGCAAGGGGTTTCGGGGTTTCCACCGGCCCAATCCTACGGGCCCGCCCGGCGCGCAGCGGGGTCAGTGCATGGCGAGGTCCCTCCGGCGGAAACCGGCCATGCCGAGGACGGCCAGGACGGCGGCGAGGGCCGCGAGCCACACCAGGGGCATGACGGCGAAGTCCTGCCCGATCTTCGGGATGTGGGTGAACGGCGAGACGTCCATCACCCGCGCGCCGAGGTCGAGGCTCGGCCCGAACATGGTGATCAGCGCGAACAGGCCGACCGCCGCCCAGGCGCCGCCCGCGGTGAGCCGCGGCGCCAGGCCGAACAGCGCGAGCGCGATCGCCGCGACCAGCCACACGGCCGGTAGCTGCGCCATCGCCGCGCCGAGCACGCGGGGCAGCTCGCCGCCGACGTCGCCGGCGTTCAGGCCGTGCGTCAGCCCGGCCGCGCCGCCCGCGACGGCCAGCGCGACGGCGGGTCCCAGCAGGGCGAACACCAGATGGCTGGACGCCCACCTGAGCCGTCCGGTCGCGGTGGCGAGCAGCGGCTCGGCGCGCTGCCCCGACTCCTCGGTGCGCAGCCGCAGCGCGGCCGACACCGCGTAGGCGGCGACGATGAGCCCGAGCATGCTCATCACCGAGGCGAAGTAGGCGTCCGTGATCCCGGACTCGCCACCGATCTTGGTGAAGATCTCCTCCAGCTCGGGGTTGTCCTCCACCATGTCCTTGATCCCCTTGGCGAGCGCGCCGTAGATGACGCCCAGCGCGGCGAACCCGGCGAGCCACCCGTACAGGGGACGGCTCTGCAGCCGCCAGCCGAGCCCGAACGGCCCCGACAGCCGCGCCGAGGCGGCGGCCGGACCGAGGCTCGGGGGCAGGATTCCGGCGCCCACGTCACGGCGTGACTGGAGCGCCGCGGCGGCGGCCACCAGGACGGCGATGAGCGCCACGACGAGCGCGAGCGTCCACCAGCGTTCCCCGCCGAAGGCGCGCAGCCGGTTGATCCAACCGAACGGCGACACCCAGCCCAGCCACGACAGGCCGTTGCCCGCGCCGCCGACGTCGGCGGCCATCCGGACGGCGAACGCGGCGCCGAGCGAGGCGAGCGCGATCCCGCGGGCGGCGCCCGCGCCCTCGCTGAGCTGCGCCGTCACGCCCGCGACGGCCCCGAAGAGGCACCCGGCCGCGGCGAGCTGCAGCCCGAGGGCCAGCGACCCGACGAACGGGAGGCCCTGGGCCGCGAGGCCGCCGGCGAGCAGCAGGGCGAGGACGAGGTTCGCCGCCATCGTCACGATGAGCGCGGCGGCGAGGCCGGAGCCCCGCCCGGTGACGGTGGCGCCGAGCAGCTCGCGGCGCCCGGCCTCCTCCTCGGTGCGGGTGTGCCGGACGACCATCAGCGCGCTGATGATCCCGACGACGACCGGGATGAACCCGGAGCGCTGCGCGATGATGGCGCCGAGGCTGGTGTCGTACAGCGGCCCGTACAGGGCGAGGAACGTCGGGTTGGTGCCGGTCGTCGCCGCGTACTGGAGCCGGTCGGCGGCCTCCGGGTAGAGGCTGTCGGTCGCCCCGACGAAGCCCATCGGGATGAGCGCGAGCACGATCACCCAGGCGGGGAGCAGGAACCGGTCGCGGCGCAGGATCAGCCTGACCAGCCCGCCGGTTCCGACGAGCGCGCTCAGCCGTGCTCTTTGCGGGGGGACGCCCCCCCGCGCCCCCCGGTTCGCTCCGCTCATTTGGAGACCTCCGCCAACTCGTCCTTGTAGTGGCGCAGGAACAGCTCCTCCAGCGTCGGCGGACGGCTCGTCAGGCTCCGCACGCCGATCTCGGTGAGCTGCCGCAGCGCCTCGTCGAGCCGGGTCGTGTCGACCTCGAACCTGATCGTGGTGCCGTCGATGTGGACGTCATGGGCGCCGGGCAGCGGGAGGCCGTCCGGCGGGGCGGCCAGCTCGGCGTGGATCGAGGTGCGGGTCAGGTGCCGCAGCTCGTCGAGGGTGCCGGACTCCACGGCGGCGCCGTTGCGGATGATCGTCACCCGGTCGCACAGGGCCTCCACCTCGGACAGGATGTGGCTGGACAGCAGGACGGTCCGCCCGTCGCGCCGCTCCTCGCGGATGCACTCCTGGAACACCTCCTCCATGAGCGGGTCCAGGCCGGAGGTGGGCTCGTCCAGCAGCAGCAGCTCGGCGTCGGACGCCAGCGCGGCGATGAGCCCGACCTTCTGCCGGTTGCCCTTGGAGTAGGCGCGGCCCTTCTTGCGCGGGTCGAGCTCGAAGCGTTCCAGCAGCTCGGCCCTGCGGCGCGGGTTCGTCCCGCCGCGCATCCGGCCGAGCAGGTCGATCACCTCGCCGCCGGACAGGTTCGGCCACAGCGTCACGTCGCCGGGGACGTAGGCGAGGCGGCGGTGCAGTTCGGTCGCGTCCCGCCAGGGGTCGCCGCCGAGCAGCCGGGCCGTGCCCGAGTCCGCGCGCAGCAGGCCGAGCAGGACCCTGATGGTGGTGGACTTGCCCGCGCCGTTCGGGCCCAGGAAGCCGTGCACCTCTCCAGGCCGGACGGTCAGGTCCAGGCCGTCCAGCGCGCGGGTCTGGCCGAAGGTCTTGACCAGGCCGCGGATCTCCACGGGGGGCGTGTTCTCGGTCACCGTTACTCCTTGTCGGGTGACTGCCCGCCGGAGGCGAGCATGCTCTTCAGGCCGGCGCGCGCTTGGGCGACCAGCTCCGGCGACAGGAGCCTGTCGTCGTAGATGTCCACCATCGCGAGCGCCATCCGGGGGTAGCCCTCGCTCGTCAGGACGTCGGCGCCCAAGGCCCTGGACATGTGCTCGTTCAGGACGAAGGTGCCGAGGCTCATCCCGGTCATGACGGCCGCGTAGGCGTGCAGGTCGTCGGTGGTGGGTCTGGCCACCCCGGGCCTGCCGGTCTCAAGGACCTCCATGGTGTAGGCCACCACGTCGTCGAACAGCGTCGCCGCGGCCTGCGACCCGTCGGTCATCGCCCGGGCGATGTAGCGCTGGATGGGCAGCGCCGTCCGCATGGCGATCTCCATGAACCCGGGGCTCGCCATCCCGCCCTGGAGCGACTCCTCCTTGATCTCGCGGACGGCCGCGATGACGTACTCGTCGCACGCCTCGCGCAGCGCCTCCTTCGTCCCGAAATGGTGCTGCACGAGCGCGGGCGAGACCCCGGCGGCCTTCGCGATGCCGCGGATCGTCGCGCCCTTCACCCCGCGCTCGGCGAACTCCAGGAGCGCGGCGTCCCTGATGCGGGCCCGTCCGGTCAGATCCTCGGCCCGTTCCCTGCCCGCCATGCCTCACCTCCTGTACAGACGTTCAGTAAGCTGTACCAATGTACACTGTACCTCTGTACAGGTGAGGTGTCGAGGGCGTGTCAGCCGCCGCCGGGAAGTTCGCCGAGCGTCACCTGGACCTTCTTCTTCGTCCCGTCCGGCTTCTGGATCTCGACGCTCGCGATGCCGCCCGGCCTGAGGTTCGCGAGCACCGACGACAGCGCCGTCTGGTCGGGCGTGGCGGTGCCGTTCACCGACAGGACCAGGTCCCCCGGCTCGACCCCCGCCTTCGCGGCGCCGCCGCCCAGCTCGACCTCCACGACCGCGACCGCGGACCGCTGCCCGCTCTGCGGGTCGACGATCGTCCGGACCGTCACGCCGAGCGCCGCCCGCCCCGAGTCGGACACCTTCCCGGACCGGATGAGCTGCGGGACGATCCGCTTGACGGTGTCGCTCGGCGTCGCGAACCCGATCCCGGCCGCCGCGGCGCCGATGGACGGGTCCGACGCGGCGGCGGTGGGCACGCCGATCACCTGGCCGCTCAGCGTGACCAGGGCGCCGCCGCTGTTGCCCGGGTTGATCGCCGCGCTCGTCTGGATGGCGTCGGCGATCGTCGATCCCTGGAAGGCGCCCTCGCCCTTGGTCGAGACCGTCCGGTGCAGCGCGGACACGATCCCGTTCGTGACGCTCCCGGCGAGGCCCAGCGGGTTGCCCATCGCCAGGACGATCTGCCCGACCTCCGCCTCGCCCGACTCGCCCCACGACGCCGGCCTCAGCGGCCCGCCGGACACCTTGACCACGGCGAGGTCGTCGGCCGCGAACGCGCCCACGAGATCGGCGTCCAGCGGCGAGCCGCCGCTGGCGGCCGTCACCTGGATCTTGTCCGCCCCGGCCACGACGTGGGCGTTCGTGACGATGTTGCCCTGGCCGTCGTAGACGACCCCCGAGCCCTCGCCCTTGTCGGTCTGGATCTTCACCACCGACGGCAGGACGGCGTCCACGACCTTCTCGTACTGCTGCTGGAGATCCGCCGCCGGACCGGGGCTGACCGGGGCGGACGTCCGCGCCGCCGTCGTCTGCGCGCCTTCGTCGCCGCTGCATCCCGTGAGCGCCAGCGCCCCCACCGCGGCCGCCGCCGCACATGCCTTGACCTTGGCTTTCCTTTCCACGCTCCCCACCTCCCGGACGGTTCCTTCCCTCTTCCCGGAGATCAGGCATGGCAGGTCAGGGCGTCAGGGCTGGAAGCGATACCCCATCCCGGGCTCGGTGAGCAGGTGCCTCGGGTGCGCGGGGTCGGCTTCGAGCTTGCGGCGGAGCTGCGCCATGTACTGGCGCAGATAGTGGGTCTCGCGCCGGTAGGACGGCCCCCAGACCGTCGTGAGGAGCTGCTGCTGGCTGATCAGCTTGCCGGGATCGCGGATCAGGATCTCCAGCAGATGCCATTCGGTCGGGGTCAGGTGGACGCCGCCGCTGACCGTCTTCCCGGCCAGGTCGACGGTGTGCTCGCCGACGTCCACCCGCGACGCCTCGCCCGCCGTCGTCACGCGGCGGGACACGGCGCGGATGCGGGCGACCAGTTCCTCGATGTCGAACGGCTTGGTGACGTAGTCGTCCGCGCCCGCCTCCAGCGCCTCGACCTTGTCCTGGCTCCCGGCCCGTCCGGACAGGACGATGATCGGCACCCGCGTCCAGCCGCGCAGCCCGTGGATGACGTCGACGCCCGGGATGTCGGGCAGCCCGAGGTCGAGGACGACCAGGTCGGGCGGTGCCGCGCCGGCCTGCCGGAGCGCGGTCGTGCCGTCGGCGGCGACCTCCACGTCGTAGTCGCGGGCGCGCAGGTTGATGCGCAGGGCCCGCAGGAGCTGCGGCTCGTCGTCCACGACCAGGACCCGCGTCATTGCGCTCCCCCCTGCTCGTGGACGGGCCCCTGCTCGTGGACGGGCAGCGCGACGATCATGGTGAGGCCGCCGCCCGGGGTGTCCTCGGGGACCAGCCCGCCGCCCATCGCCTCGGTGAGCCCGCGGGCCAGCGCGAGGCCGAGCCCGACGCCGGTGTGGTTGTCGCGGTCGCCGAGCCGCTGGAACGGCAGGAAGATCCGCTCCCGGCCGGCGGGCGGGACGCCGGGGCCGCGGTCGGCGATCCGCAGCTCCACCCGGTCCTTGATCGCGGCGGCGGTGACCAGGACGGGCTCGCCCGCCGGGCTGTGCCGCAGCGCGTTGGCGACCAGGTTGACGAGGACGCGCTCCAGCAGCGCCGGGTCGGCGGTCACCTCCGGCAGCCGCGGGTCGAGCCGGACGGTCACGAGGTCCCCGGTGCCGCCGATGTCGTCCAGGGCGCGGGGCATGATCTCGTCCAGCGCGATGGGCTGCGCGGCGATGCCGAGGACCCCGGCCTGCAGGCGGCTCATGTCGAGCAGGTTGGCGACCAGCCGGTCGAGGCGGTCCAGGGACTGGGCGGCGGTGTCGAGCAGTTCGGCGCGCTCCTCGGGCGTCCAGTCGACCGAGGTGGTGCCGAGGCTGTCGACGGCGGCCTTCGCCGAGGCCAGCGGCGTGCGCAGGTCGTGGCTGACGGCGTTGAGCAGCGCGGTCCGCATCTTGTCGGCCTCCTCCAGGGGCCGGGCCCGTTCCGCCTCCGCCTCCAGCCGCTGCTGGCGCAGCGCGCCCGCCGCCTGGACGGCGAACGCCTCGAGCACCCGCCGGTCCCCCGCCGGGAGCGGACGGCCGCGGATCGCCAGCGTGAGGCCGTCGCCCGCCGGGATCTCGGTGTCGCCCTCGCCGGGCGACGTGCACGGGCGCCCGCCGACCGTCGCGACGATCCGCCAGTCGGCCGGGTCGCCGTGGCTGTCGGGGGTGGCGGGCACGGGCCGCTCCAGCAGCGTGACGGACGTCAGCCCGAACGTCTCGCGCATCCGTCCGAGCAGGGTGTCGAGGGCGCGCTCGCCGCGCAGCACGTTCCCGGCGAGCGTGGACAGCAGCCCGGCCTCCCCGCCGAGCTTCGCCGCCTCCCGCGCCCGCCGCGCGGCGTTGTCGACGACCATGCTGACGCCGACGCCGACCAGCACGAACACCGCGAGCGCGATGAGGTTCTCCTGCTCGGCGACGGTGAACCGGTGGATCGGCGGGGTGAAGTACCAGTTGAGCAGCAGGAACCCGGCGACCGCGGTGAACAGCGCGGGCCACATCCCGCCGACCAGCGCGATCCCGACGACGGCGGCCAGGAAGAACAGGATGTCGGACGGCAGCGACAGCGCGGGCCGCGCCTCGGCCAGCCCGAACGTCAGCAGCGGCAGCCCGCCCGCCGCGACCAGGAACCCGGCGGCGCGGCGGCGCGCCGACAGCCCCTGGTCGCGCACCGGCCCGCGGATGCCCTGCCTGGCCTGCTCGTGCGTGACCATGTGGACGTCGATCGTCCCCGACAGCGCCGTCGTCGTCACCCCGATCCCGGGCCGCAGCAGTTGCGCGAGCCTGCCCCGCCGGGAGATGCCGAGGACGAGCTGCGTCGCGTTGACGGCCCGCGCGAAGTCGAGCAGGGCGCGCGGGATGTCGTCGCCGACGACCTGGTGGAACGTGCCGCCGAGGCCCTCCACGATCTCCCGCTGCCGGGCCAGGTCGCGGGGCCGCGCGCCGCCGAGCCCGTCGCCGCGCGCCACGTGCACGGCGAGCAGGTCGGCGCCCTTGGACCGGGCGGCGATGCGGGTCGCGCGGCGCAGCAGCGTCTCGCCCTCCGGCCCGCCGGTGAGCGCGACCACGATCCGCTCCCGCGCCTCCCAGGTGCCGCCGATGCCGTGGTCGGCGCGGTACCGGTCGAGCTGCTCGTCCACCTCGCCCGCGAGCCACAGCAGCGCCAGCTCGCGCAGCGCCGTGAGGTTCCCGACCCGGAAGTAGTTGGAGAGGGCGGCGTCCACCTTCTCGGGCGTGTAGACGTTGCCGTGCGCCATCCGGCGGCGCAGCGCCTCCGGAGCCATGTCGACCAGCTCGACCTGCCCGGCGCCGCGGACCACCTCGTCCGGGACGGTCTCGCGCTGCGGCACCCCGGTGATGTTCTCCACGACGTCGTTGACCGACTCCAGATGCTGGACGTTCACGGTCGAGATCACGTCGATCCCGGCGTCGAGGATCTCCTCGACGTCCCGCCAGCGCTTGTCGTGCCGGCTGCCGGGGACGTTGGTGTGGGCGAGCTCGTCCACCAGCACGACCTCGGGGGCGCGGCGCAGGACGGCGGGGACGTCGAGTTCGGTGAACTCGGTGCCCCGGTGCGTGATCGTCGCGCGCGGCAGGACCTCCAGGCCGTCGAGGAGGGCGGCGGTGCGCGCGCGCCCGTGCGTCTCGACGTAGCCGACGACGACGTCGGTGCCGCGGTCCTGCCGGCGCCGGGCCTCCGACAGCATGGCGTAGGTCTTCCCGACCCCGGGCGCGGCCCCGAGGTAGATGCGGAGCTGCCCCCTGGCCATGGGCCCCATCCTCTCAGCCCCGGTAGGGGGCGGCCTTGTCCAGGGCGATGTTGAGCTGCAGGACGTTCACCACGGGCTGGCCCATGAACCCGAGCGCACGGCCGGTGGTCGCGTCCTCGACCAGCTTCCGGACCGTGCCGGCCGGGACGCCGCGCGCCTCCGCGACGCGCCCGGCCTGAAGGTCGGCGTAGGCGACGGAGATGTGCGGGTCGAGGCCGGAGCCGCTCGCGGTGACCGCGTCGGCCGGGACGGCGGGGTCGGCCGGGGCGCTCCCCCGGACCGGCACGATCTTCCCTGCGCGGGGGTCCTGGCCGGGCGCGGCGCACTCGACCTGGACGCCCCGGTACTCGGCGAGGAACGGCACGGCCGGGCAGGGCTCGTTGACGCTGATCACCCTCGTCGGCCGGACGACGGCGCCCGACGCGTCCCGGGGACCGAGCACGGACAGGACGGCGCCGGCCCCGCTCTCGGCGCAGTACGGGCGCGAGCCGTCCACCCCTTCCAGTTGCCCGACCTGCTTGCTACGGGTGCAGACCATGCTGAGCAGGCTCTGCTCGCCGCCCTCGTCGACGATGTCCTCGGGGCCGAGGTTGCTCGCCGAGGTCGCGGTCGGGTCGTAGCCGTCGCCCGCCGCGGACGGACGGCTCTGGAAGTACTGCCTGAGCGGGTTCCCGTCCTCGCCGGTGAACGACTGGCCGACCAGGTCGCTGCCGACCTGCCGTCCGCCGGAGCTGACGTAGGAGCCGTCCGCGCGGTCCTTCAGGCCGGGCACCTGCGCGACGGCGGTGACGGCCAGCGGATACAGCACGCCCAGGACGGCGGTGAAGACGAGCAGCGCGCGGAGCGCGGCGACATGCCGGCGAAGCCAGCCAGGTAGCACGTTCATCAGTCGATCCCCGGAATGAACTGGACGAGAAGGTCGATGAGCTTGATGCCGGCGAACGGCGCGACGACCCCGCCGAGCCCGTAGACCAGCAGGTTGCGGTTCAGCAGCCGGGACGCCGAGCCCGGCCGGTACCGGACGCCGCGCAGCGCCAGCGGGATCAGCGCCACGATGATCAGCGCGTTGAACACGACGGCCGACAGGATCGCCGACCGCGGGCTGGACAGCCGCATGACGTTCAGCGCGTCCAGGCCCGGGAACAGCGCCACGAACAGCGCCGGGATGATGGCGAAGTACTTGGCGACGTCGTTGGCGATGGAGAACGTGGTCAGCGCGCCCCGGGTGATGAGCAGCTGCTTTCCGATCTCGACGATCTCGACGAGCTTGGTCGGGTCGGAGTCCAGGTCGACCATGTTCCCGGCCTCCTTGGCGGCGGACGTGCCGGTGTTCATGGCGACGCCGACGTCGGCCTGGGCGAGCGCGGGCGCGTCGTTGGTGCCGTCGCCGGTCATCGCGACGAGCCGCCCGCCCTCCTGCTCGGATTTGATGAACGCCATCTTGTCCTCGGGCCTGGCCTCGGCGATGAAGTCGTCCACGCCGGCCTCGTCCGCGATGGCCTTGGCGGTGAGCCGGTTGTCCCCGGTCACCATGATCGTTTTGATGCCCATGGCGCGCATCCGGTCGAACCGCTCGCGCATGCCCGCCTTGACGACATCCTTCAGGTGGACGACGCCCAGCACGCGGGCTTTGCCGTCCCGGGCCTCCGCGACGACCAGCGGGGTCCCGCCGGACGCCGAGATGCCGTCCACGACGGCGGCGAGCGCGTGCGGCACCTCGCCGCCCTGGTCGCGGACCCAGTCGGTGACCGCGCCGGACGCGCCCTTGCGGAGCCGCCGCCCGTCCACGTCCACGCCGGACATCCGGCTCTGCGCCGTGAACGGCACCCATTCGGCGTGCGCCAGCTCGCCCGGGTGCCGCTCGCGCAGCCCGTACGCCTCCTTCGCGTGGACGACGACGGAGCGCCCCTCGGGCGTCTCGTCGGCCAGCGAGGACAGCTGCGCCGCGTCCGCCAACTGGGCCCCGGTCGTGCCGCCGACCGGGACGAACTCCGACGCCTGCCGGTTGCCGAGCGTGATCGTGCCGGTCTTGTCGAGCAGCAGGGTGTTGACGTCCCCGGCGGCCTCGACGGCGCGTCCGGACATCGCCAGCACGTTGCGCTGGACGAGCCGGTCCATGCCCGCGATGCCGATCGCCGACAGCAGCGCCCCGATCGTCGTCGGGATGAGGCACACCACCAGCGAGACCAGCACGATCCCGGTGACCCCGTGCGCGTCGAGCGCGAAGCCGCCGTCGGCGCCCGGGTCGTTCGCGATCGAGTAGATCGCGAGCGGCTGCATGCTCGCGATCGCCACCAGGAAGATGATCGTCAGCGCGGCGAGCAGGATGTTCAGCGCGATCTCGTTCGGCGTCTTCTGCCGGGACGCGCCCTCCACCAGCGCGATCATCCGGTCCACGAACGACTCGCCGGGCCGCTGCGTGATCTTCACGACGATCCGGTCGGACAGCACCCGCGTGCCGCCGGTCACCGCGCTGCGGTCGCCGCCGGACTCGCGGATGACCGGCGCGGACTCGCCGGTGATCGCGGACTCGTCCACGCTGGCGATGCCCTCGACCACGTCCCCGTCACCGGGGATGATCTGCCCGGCCTCGACGACCACGAGGTCCCCGCGGCGCAGCTCGGCCGCCGCGACGGTCTCCTCGCCGCCGTCGCCGGTGAGCCGCCGCGCCGTGGTCTCCTTCTTGGCCTTGCGGAGCGTGTCGGCCTGGGCCTTGCCGCGTCCCTCGGCCACGGCCTCGGCCAGGTTCGCGAAGATCACGGTGAGCCAGAGCCAGGCCGTGATCAGCGCCGCGAACGCCGACGGGTCGAGGACGGTCATGACGGTCGTCCACACCGCGCCGATCTCGACCACGAGCATCACCGGACTGCGCCACATCACGCGCGGGTCGAGTTTGCGCAGCGCGGCGGGCGCGGAGGCGAGCAACGTGCTTGCGAGCATCAGTGGATCCCCTCTGCTAGCGGCCCGAGGGCGAGCGCCGGAAAGAACGTCAGGGCGACGAGGATGAGCGTCACTCCGGCGACCATGCCGACGAACTGCGGGCGGTGGGTCGGCAGCGTGCCCGCCGACACCGGCACCGGCGTCTGCCGGGCCAGCGACCCGGCGAGCGCCAGGGCCAGCACGATCGGCAGGAACCGGCCGAACGCCATGGCGAGGCCGAGCGCGACGTCGTAGAAGGTGGTCGCGGCGGTGAGGCCCCCGAACGCCGAGCCGTTGTTGTTGGCCGCCGACGTGAACGCGTAGAGCACCTCGGACAGGCCGTGCGGGCCCGAGTTCAGCATGCTCTCGCGCGGCGTCTCGAACGCCATCGCGATCCCGGTGCCCACCAGCACGATCATGGGTGTGACCAGGAAGTACATCGAGGCCAGCTTGATCTCGCGGGCGCCGATCCGCTTGCCGAGGTACTCGGGCGTCCGGCCGACCATCAGCCCGGCGGCGAACACCGTGATGATCGCCAGGATGAGCATCCCGTACAGGCCGGAGCCGACGCCGCCGGGCGCGACCTCCCCGACCATCATGTTCAGCATGGTCACCGCGCCGCCGAGGCTGGTGTAGGAGTCGTGGAAGGAGTCGACGGCCCCGGTGGAGGTCAGCGTGGTCGCCGCCGCGAACGTCGCCGAGTTCGAGATCCCGAACCGGGCCTCGGTGCCCTCCGACGCGGCGGTCACCGACTCGGGGACCGTCCCGTGGTGCGCGAGCTGCGCCGCGTTCAGCGCGACGACGCTGATCAGCGCCAGCGCCGCCATCACCGCGACGATCGCCCCGCCCTGCCGCCTGTCGCCGACCATCCGGCCGAACGTCCGGGGCAGCGAGAACGGGATCAGCAGGATCAGGAGGATCTCGATCCAGTTCGTCCAGCTCGTGGGGTTCTCGAAGGGGTGCGCCGAGTTGGCGTTGTAGAACCCGCCGCCGTTGGTGCCGAGCTCCTTGATCGCCTCCTGGGACGCCACCGGCCCGCCGGTGATCGTCTGCTCGCCGCCGGTCAGCGTGCCGACGGTGTGCGGGTCGGCGAAGTTCTGGATCGCCCCACCGGCGACCAGTGCGATCGCGGCCACCGCCGCGATGGGCAGCAGGACGCGCGTCACGGCCCGCGTGAGGTCCACCCAGAAGTTGCCCAGCTCGCCGGTCCTGCGCCGGGCGAGGCCCCGCACGAACGCCATCGCGACGGCGATCCCGACCGCGGCCGACACGAAGTTCTGCACCGCGAGCCCGGCCATCTGCGCCAGGTGGCCCATGGCGCTCTCGCCCGAGTACGCCTGCCAGTTGGTGTTGGTGACGAAGCTGATCGCCGTGTTCCACGCGATGTCGGGCTCCACGCCGCCGAACCCGAGGCTGAGCATCAGGTGGCTCTGCAGCCGCTGGAGCCCGTAGAGGGCCAGCACCGACACGGCGGAGAACGCGAGCACGCTCCGCGCGTAGACGCTCCAGACCTGCTCGGCGTCCGGGTCGACGCCGACGATCCGGTAGATCAGCCGCTCCGCCCTCCAGTGCCGGGTGGAGGTGAACGTCCGGTACATGTGGTCGCCCAGCGGCACGTGGACCGCGGCGAGCACCAGGATGAGGGATCCGATGAACAGGATCCCGGCCGCCGTCGCCCCCATCTAGAACTTCTCCGGACGGATCAGCGCCACCACGAGGAAGACGAGCAGCCCGGCGGCGAGGGCCAGCCCGACCGCGTTCTCGGGACTCACAGCCGTCCCGCCCCCTTCACGACGAGGCCGAGCAGCACGAAGATCGCGAGCGTCAGCAGGATGAGCACAAGGTCTGCCATGCCCGCAGAAAACACCCGTTTCGGACGGTTCCCGCCGGTCTTGACGCGTTCCCTACGCCCGCGCCCGCCATCTTCACGCGATCCATACGCGGACGGCGCTCAGGGCCCTTCTGCGCAGGAGTCCAGGTAGGGGCCGAGCTCGCGCGCCACCGTCCGCAGCGGCCGGACGCTCCGCTCCGCCCGCGCCATCAGGATCGCGCCCTCCAGCGAGCTGATCATCAGCGTGGCGAGCGCGTCCGCCTTCCTGGACGGGACGCCCATCGCGGCCAGCTCCCGCGCGACCGGACGCCGCCAGGCGGCGAACGCGGCGGCGGTGGCGGCCCGCGTCGACTCGACGGTGTCCGCGCAGTCGACCGTCGCCGCCGCGACCGGGCAGCCCTTCGCGAAGCCCGCCGTCCGGTACTCGTCGATCCACTGGCGGGCCATCGCCTCGAAGAGCCTGCCCGGCGTGGGACGCGCCATCGCGGACATGAACCGCGCGACGCGCTTGCCCGCGTACCGGCCCGCCCATTCCACGGCCTCGTTGACCAGCTGTTCCTTGCCGCCGGGGAAGTAGTGCTGCAGCGAACCGCGCGGCGCGCCGGCGTGCTCGGCGACGTCCCGCAGGCCCGTGGCCGTGACGCCGTCGCGGCGGATGAGCTGCGCCGCGCTGAACACCATCCGCTCCCGCGGCCCACGACTTTCGGCCATTGCATCTTTCACCTGGGCCATTATCATGACCGTTGTCATAACTCGCAAGATCGGACGATGGCACGGCCGGAGGCGGCGATGCGTTCGGACATCGGTTTCATCGGTCTCGGCGTCATGGGCCGGCCCATGGCGCTCAACCTCGCCCGCGCGGCCCGCGCCGGTACGGGGCTCGTCGTCTGGAACCGCACCGCCGCGAAATGCGAGCCGCTGCGGGCCGCCGGGGCGACCGTGGCGGCGAGCCCCGCCGAGGTGTGCCGCCGCGCCCGCGTCGTGTTCCTGATGCTGGCCGACGGCCCCGCGATCGACTCGGTGCTGGGACGCGGCACGCCCGCCTTCGCCGCGAACGTCGCCGGGTGCGTGATCGTCCACATGGGCACGACGTCCCCTGGCTACTCGCGCGGCCTCGAAGCCGACGTCCGCGCGGCCGGGGGCGGCTACGCCGAAGCGCCGGTCTCCGGCTCGCGCGGGCCCGCCGAGGCGGGGGAACTCGTCGCTATGCTGGCGGGCACCCCGGACGCCGTCGACACCGTCCGCCCCCTCATCGGGCCGATGTGCCGGGAGTCGTTCGACTGCGGGCCGGTGCCGAACGCGCTGCTGATGAAGCTCTCGGTCAACCTGTTCCTGATCACGATGGTCACCGGCCTGGCGGAGGCGTTCCACTTCGCGGGCCGGCACGGCCTGGACGAGCACCGGCTCCGCGACGTGCTCGACGCCGGGCCCATGGCGAGCACCGTGTCGCGCGCGAAGTCGCACAAGCTCGTCCACCGCGACTTCGCCGTCCAGGCGTCGATCGCCAACGTCCTGGACAACAACCGCCTGGTCGCGGAGGCCGCCAGGGACGCCGGCATCGCCTCACCGCTGCTGGACGTCTGCCACGCCCTGTACGGCGAGACGATGGCGCTGGGGCACGGCGAGGCGGACATGGCGGCGGTGGTCCGCTCGATCGAGTCCCGGACCGAGGCGGAACGGGCGGTCACTCCCCGGCGGTCTCCTTCGCCTCCGCCGACGCGCGCGCCTCGATGATCTCCTGCTGGGCCCGGGTGTGGCCGTCGATGATGATCCGGACGACCTCGTCCGGGTCGTCGGTGAGGTGGATCAGGTCCAGGTCCTGCGGGGAGATCTTGCCGCTGGGCAGCATGACCTTCTCGACCCACGCCAGCAGGCCGCCCCAGAACTCCGTCCCGACCAGCACGATCGGGAACCGGGTGATCTTCCTGGTCTGGACGAGGGTGATCGCCTCGAACAGCTCGTCCAGCGTGCCGAACCCGCCGGGCAGCACGACGAACGCCTGCGAGTACTTGACGAACATCGTCTTCCTGACGAAGAAGTAACGGAACTCCAGCCCGATGTCGAGGTAGTCGTTGAGCCGCTGCTCGAACGGAAGCTCGATGCCGAGCCCCACCGACAGGCCGCCGTTCCCGTCGCAGCCCTTGTTGGCCGCCTCCATGATCCCCGGCCCGCCGCCGGTGATCACCGCGTAGCCGGCGTCGTGCAGCCGGGCGCCGATCTCCACCCCGAGCTCGTACTCCGCGCTGCCCGGCTTCGTGCGGGCGCTGCCGAAGACGCTGACGGCCTTCGGCAGCTCGGCGAGCAGGCCGAAGCCCTCGACGAACTCCGCCTGGATGCGCAGCACGCGCCAGGGGTCGGCGTGTACCCAGTCGGCCGAGCCGCGGCCGTCTAGCAGACGCTGGTCGGTGGTGGTCTGGGGGACGGCCCGTCCCCGCAGCATGGCCGGGCCCTGCCGGCGCGAGCGGGAGTTCACTTCCGATGTCATGGACCCACGTTAGTAGGCCCCTCCAGCCATGTGCGCATACGTTGCTCGCACTCGGCGATGAGGGGAATGTCGACGTATTCGTCCTTCGTGTGCGCGAGGGTCGGCTCGCCGGGGCCGTAGTTGACGGCCGGGACGCCGAGTTCCGAGAAGCGGGCCACGTCCGTCCAGCCGAGCTTGGCGCGGACGCCGGCGCCGCTGGACGCGACGAACGCCGCCGCCGCCGGATGCGTCAGCCCGGGACGCGCCGCGGAGGCGGTGTCGGTGACCGTCACCTGGAAGCCGTCGAAGATTCCCCGGACGTACGCCTCGGCTTCGGCGACGGACTTGTCCGGGGCGAACCGGTAGTTCACGGTTACGACGCATTCGTCCGGGATGACGTTTCCGGCGACGCCGCCGCTGATGAACACCGCGTTCAACCCCTCCCGGTACTCCAGCCCGTCCACCACCGGACAGGACGGCTCGTAGGCGCGCAGCACGTCCAAGATCTGCCCGGCCGTGTGGATCGCGTTCGACCCCATCCACGCCCGCGCGCTGTGCGCCCGCTCCCCCACGGCGGTGACCTCGGCGCGCAGCGTCCCCTGGCAGCCGCCCTCGATCTGCGCGCCGGTCGGCTCCATCAGCACGGCGAAGTCGCCGGCGAGCAGCTCGGGACGGTTCGCCGCGAGCTTCCGCAGCCCGTTGTGCTCGGCCTCGATCTCCTCGCACTCGTAGAACACGTACGTGATGTCACGCGTCGGCTCGACAACGGTGGCGGCGAGCCGCAGCGCGACCGCCACACCGCTCTTCATGTCGGTCGTCCCGCAGCCGTAGAGCCGGTCGCCGTCCACCCGCGACGGCAGATTCCCGTTCAACGGGACGGTGTCGAGATGCCCCGCCAGCACGACCCGTTCGTCTCGCCCGAGCTCGGTCCGAGCGACGACGTTGTTCCCGGCACGCTCCACGACCAGATGCGGAAACGCCCGCAGCGCCTCTTCCACGGCGTCGGCGAGCGCCTCCTCCCCGCCGCTCACCGACTCGATGTCGACGATCGCCGCCGTGAGGTCCGCCACGTCCGAGATCAGATCCAGGCCCATTTCACAAGTCCTATCATCACGACGTGGACATGCCTGTGCTGGAGTGCGCCGTCCGATGGGCGCGCCCTGCCGACACCCCCGAGATGCGCGACCTCCTCGACGACGGGGAGCGCGACCGCTACGAACGCTTCCGCCAGCCCCAGGACAAGGCCCGGTTCGTCACGGGACGGTTCATCGCCCGCACGGCCCTGGCCGAGGCCACCGGCCTGGACCCGCGGGCCATCCGGTTCACGACCGACTGCCCCCACTGCGGCGGCGCCCACGGCAAGCCCCGCCTGCCCGGCTCCGCCGTGGACTTCTCGCTCTCCCACTCGGGCGACCGGGTCGTCGTCGTCCTCACCGAGGGCGCCGAGGTCGGCGTGGACGTGGAGCAGGAGAACGACCGCGACATCGACCGCCTGGCCGAAATGGTCCTGGCCGACCCAGAGCGCACCGCCCTCGCCGCCATGGACGACAAGCGACGCGGCTTCCACCGCTACTGGACCCGCAAGGAGGCCCTCCTGAAGGCCACAGGCCACGGGCTGGCGGCGCCGATGACGGACATCCACGTCTCGTCCCCCGACGCCCCTGCCGAGGTCATCGCCTGGACCGGCGAGAAGGCCGTCTCCCCCGTCCGCCTCGCCGACCTGGACCCGGGCCCGGGCTACGCCGCCGCGGCAGCCGTCCTCACCGACCGCCCCCTCAAGATCACCGAGATCACGTATTGATGCCGTTCACGTATTGATGCCGTGGTCGCGCAGGATGTCGTTGAGGGACGCCTTGTCGTGGCGCTGGCCCTCTTCGAGGCGCTTGAGGATCAGGACGGCGGGGAGGCCGAACGTGCCGCCCTTGAACTCCTTGGAGCGGGTGCCGCCGACGGCGACGCACCAGTCGGGGACGCGGCCGCGGGAGACCTCCTCGCCCGTCTCGACGTCGATGACCGGCATGGACGCCGACAGGTTCGTGCCGGACCCGATGACCGCGCCGCGCCCCACCCGGGCCCCTTCGACGATCATCGACCGGCTGCCGATCATCGCCTCGTCCTCGACGATCACGGGCTTGGCGTTGGGCGGCTCCAGCACCCCGCCGATGCCCACGCCGCCCGACAGGTGGACGTTCTTGCCGATCTGCGCGCACGACCCCACGGTCGCCCACGTGTCGACCATCGTGCCGGAGTCGACGTAGGCGCCGATGTTGGTGAACGACGGCATCAGCACCACGCCGGGCGCGAGGTAGGAGCCCCAGCGGGCGATCGCGCCGGGGACGACGCGGACGCCGTCCAGGCGGGTCTTCAGCGGGATGCGGTCGTGGTACCGGAAGTCGCCCACCTGGGAGCGCACCATGCCGAGGACCTTGAAGCTCAGCAGGATCGCGCGCTTGGCCCGCTCGTCGACGAGCACCTCGTCGCTGCCGGGGTCGATACGGGCTACGCGGGCCTCGCCGGCGTCGATCTGGTCGACGGCGGCCACGATGGCGGTGCGCGCGCCGGCGTCGTCCGGGGTGAGGTCGGCGCGCCGCTCCCACAGCTCGTCGATGACGCCGGAGATCGGGCTGGTGAAGGTTTCGGTCATGGGCCATGAGCTTACTGGTGGCCGTCTCCCGGTACCTTCAACGCGTGGCTGTTTGGGCGAGGGAGAAGGCGGGTCCCGAAGAGGGGCCTGACCACGGTGGACGCCGCCGCGGGCGGCGCTGGGCGGTGGGCGTGACCGTCGTCGTGGTGCTGCTCGGCGCGGGCGCCTACGCGCTGTTCCACAAGGCCCGCCCCTACCTGCACGGCACCGGCTGCGAGGTGAGCACGAGGGCGGGCAAGATGCCGCTCGACCTGGAGCAGGGCGCCAACGCCGCCACGATCGCCGCGGTCGCGTTCCGCAAGCAGCTGCCCGAGCGGGCCTCGGTGATCGCCTACGCGACCGCGATCCAGGAGTCCCACATCCGCAACCTGCCGGGCGGCGACCGCGACTCGGTCGGCATGTTCCAGCAGCGCCCGTCGCAGGGCTGGGGCCCTCCGCACAAGCTCCGCGACCCCGTCGAGTCCACCACGAAGTTCTTCAACGCGCTGGTCAAGGTGAAGGGCTACCTGGACCGCGACCTGCACGACGCGGCGCAGCGCGTGCAGCGCAGCGCGGACGGCCGCGCCTACGCCCAGCACGAGGACGACGGCGTGCTCCTCGCCGCGGCGTTCACCGGACGCGAGGCGGCCACGGCGCGCTGCTGGTACCCGCCCGGCAAGCGGACCGCGTCCCGCCGCCCGGACGCGATCCGCGAGATGCGGCGCGCGTTCGGGAGCAGGCTCCGCGTCGGCGGCCCGAGCCCGCTCACGACGGGCGCGGCCTCGAGCCCCGGCTCCTGGAACGCGGTGAAGGTCACGAACGCGCGGGCGGGCTGGGCGGTGGCGGCGTGGGCGGTGACGCACGCGCAGGCCTACGGCCTCACCGAGGTCCGCTACGCGGGCCGCCACTGGCAGGCCGACGCGGGCCACGACGGCTGGACGGCCGACAAGGCCGCCCGCGGCGACACCGTCGTCATCCAGTGACCCCGCGCCGTCCGTCCCTGCACCTGGCATGAGTGCCTTCGTGGTGTGGTGACGTCCCGCGCCCTACTTGACGGGGACGGGGTCGGTGGCCTGCACGGTCTCCGCGTCGGACGCCTCGCCTCGGGTGTTCGCGGCGCGGAGGGCGACGACCGCGGCGACGGCCAGGAAGACGCTGCAGACCAGCAGGGCCCTCGCGAAGCCGGAGGTCAGCGCCTCCGGGACGGACCTTTCTTCGGCGAGCAGGTCGTCCGTCCGGGACGTGGCGACCGCGGAGAAGATCGCCAGGCCGAGCGCGCCGCCGATCTGCTGCGAGGAGTTGAGGAGCGCGGCGGCGAGGCCCGCCTTGTCCGCGGGGACGTTCGCGTTCGCCGCCGTGGTGATCGCGACGAACACCACGCCGAGGCCCAGCGAGGTGACCAGCAGGCCCGGCAGCAGGTCGGTGAGGTACGCGCCGTCCACCGGGATGCTGGACAGCCAGAAGATGCCCGCGCCCGTCACGAGCAGGCTCCCGACGATCAGCGGGCGGGTGCCGGTGCGGGCGAGCAGCTGCGGGGTGATGCCCGCGGCGATCCCGACGCCGACGCACAGCGGCAGGTACGCGGAGCCGGTCTTCAGCGGGGAGTAGCCGAGGATGTTGACCATGTAGAGGCTGAGGAAGAAGAACATGGACGCGAGCCCGGCGACGGCGACGAGGTAGGCGGCGTCGGTGACGGCGAGGCCCCGGACGCGGAAGATCGACAGGGGCAGCAGCGGGCTGCGGTGGCGTTGCTCGTTGACGGCGAACGCGGCGAGCAGCGCGGCGGTCCCGGCGAGGCCGCCGAGGGTGCGGGCCGAGTCCCAGCCGGCCTCGGGGGCCTTCACGAGGGTGAAGACGAGCAGCAGCATGCCGCCGGTGACCAGGGCCGTTCCGCCGAGGTCGAAGCTCTTCAGGCGGGCGGACCGGCGGTCGCCCTCCACCAGCAGGAACAGCCCGATGATCACCAGCACGCTTACCGGGACGTTCACCAGCATCACCCAGCGCCATCCCGGCCCGTCGGTGAGCAGCCCGCCGAGCAGGACGCCGGCCGCGTTCGCGCCGCCCGCGACCCCGCCCCAGACGCCGAGTGCCTTGGCGCGGTCGCCGCCCTCCTTGAACATCGTCGTGAGGATCGAGAGCGTCCCGGGCAGCATCAGCGCGGCCCCGGCGCCCTGCGCGAGCCGCGCCCCGACCAGCATTCCGGAGTTGACCGCCAGGCCGCCGACCAGGGACGACAGCGAGAAGAGCACCGTCCCGACGAGGACGACGCGGCGGCGGCCGAGCAGGTCGGCGAGGCGCCCGCCGAGCAGCATGAACCCGCCGTAGGTGAGCAGGTAGCCGCTCGGCACCCACTGCAGGTCCTGGACGGAGAAGTCCAGGTCCTGCCTGACCGCGGGCAGCGCCACGTTGACGATCGAGGCGTCGATGAAGTCCAGGAACGCGATGGAGCACAGCAGCGTCAGTGTCAGCTTGCCGCGCCTCGTGGCGAGGAAGGACGTGGTGTCCGTCATGAAGACCTCCGAGTCGGATTTGTCGCGTCCCATGAGCGGATCGGCGCGCCGTAATGTGACACGACCGCCCGCGGATGAGGCCCACATCACATTCCGGCGCGCCATGTCACATTCCGGGTGGCCGCGTCCCTCTCAGGTGGAGAGGACGGGAGGTCCGACCATGCCGGAGGGCACCACCGAGGACGCCGCGACGCGGGTGTTCGCCGACCATCGGGAGCTGCTGTTCTCGGTCGTCTACAACCTGCTCGGCGGCGTCGCCGACACCGAGGACGTCCTGCAGGACACGTGGCTGCGGTGGGCGGCGCGGCACGGCGGCGGCGGGGACGACATCGAGAACCCCCGCGCCTACCTGGTGCGGATCGCGGTGAACACCGCCCTCGCCCGGCAGGCCGACATCAGCCGCCGCCGCGAGACGTACGTGGGGCCGTGGCTGCCCGAGCCGCTGGTGAGCCGCGCGGACGCGGGCGAGTCCGCCGAGCGGACGGAGGCGGTGTCGATGGCGCTGCTCGTCGTCCTGGAGACGCTGACGCCGCTGGAGCGGGCCGTGTTCGTCCTGCACGAGGTGTTCGGGTACGCGCACACGGAGATCGCCCCGATCCTGGACCGGAGCCCGTCCGCCGTGCGGCAGCTCGCCCACCGGGCGCGCGAGCACGTCCAGGCCCGGCGGCCCCGCTACCAGGCCGATCCGCTGGTGCAGCGGCAGGTGACCGAGCGCTTCCTGAAGGCGGCCCTCGGCGGCGACCTCGCGGCGCTGCTGGAGCTCATGGCCCCGGACGTGACGCTGTGGCGGGACGCGGGCGGCAGGCGCGGTCCGCTGCGCCCGATCCACGGCCGCGACCGGGTGGCGCGCGTGATCAGCGGCACCGCGCGCCGGGAGGAGGCCGACCGGTTCGAGATCCGGTACCGGACGGTCAACGGCGACCCGTCCGCGGTGCTGTTCGACGCGGACGCCCCGTTCGCGGTCATGGTCCTGGACCTGGACGGGGACGGCGACCGCGTCCGCGGCATCTACGCCGTCGCCAACCCGGACAAGCTCACCCACGTCGGAGAGTGATTTCCTACCATAGAAGTAGAAATAGTTGACTATGCCGGTCGAGCGTGATTCGCTAGTGCGCGTGGGGTGATCCCTTCCCCGTGGGAGTGATCCTTTCCCGTCCGCTCATCCGGGATGAGGGCAGGTCAAGGGAGCGACCGGGTCCGGTGTGGGTGGCACCGGACCCGGTGCGGCGTCGCGCGGGACCTGGCACGGCGCCGCGCGGCGTGGAGGCGCAGGTGACGCCGCACCCTTGGGACACGCCGGGTGGACGATGCCGGTGAATGGTGTCGCGCTCCCGGGGAAGCGGATCCCCATGGACATACCCCGGACTCTCGTGATCACCGGGCACTTCCCACCCGAGCCCGGCGGGGTGCAGACGTTCACCTGGGAACTGGTGCGCCGCCTCCCCGCCGACCGGCTGCTCGTGGTCGCGCCCGCATGGCCCGGGGCCGCCCGCTTCGACGCCCGGCTCGACTTCCCGGTCGTCCGCCGGCACGCCTACCTGCTGTTCCGCGGGCTGCGGCGGCTCGCGGCGCGGCACGGCGCCGACGTCGGCTGGATCACCGCCGCCGCGCCCTTCGCCATGTACGCGCCGCTGGTCAGGGCGGCGGGCGTGCACCGGCTGATCGGCTCCACGCACGGCCAGGAGCTCGGCTGGTTCCGCTGCGCGCCCACCCGCGCCGCGCTGCGCGCCGTGGCCCCGGCCTTCGACGCGCTCACCTTCCTCAGCATGGGGACGCGCGGCGAGATCGCGGCGGCCCTCGGCGACCGGACGCGGCTGGTCCAGCTCGCCGGGGCCGTCGACGCCGTCCGGTTCCGTCCCGGGCTGGACGGCCGGGCGGTGCGGCGGCGGCACGGCCTCGGGCAGGGGCCGGTCGTCCTCAGCGTGTCCCGGCTGGTCCGCCGCAAGGGCCATGACCTGCTGCTGGACGCGTGGCCCGACGTCGTCCGGCGGCATCCGGACGCGCGGCTGGTCATCGTCGGGGACGGCCCCACGCGCAGCCACCTGACCGACCGGGCGGCGCGGACGGCCCCCGGCACCGTCACCCTCCCCGGCACGGTCTCCGCCGCGGACCTCCCCCGCTACTACGCCGCCGCGGACGTGTTCGTCCTGCCGTGCCGGGACACTCGCGGCGGGCTCCAGGTCGAGGGGCTCGGCCTGTCGGTCCTGGAGGCGTCGGCGGCGGGCCTGCCGGTCGTGGTCGGACGGTCCGGAGGCAGCCCCGAGTCCCTCATCGACGGGCGCACCGGCGTCCTGGTCGACGCGTCCCGCACCGACGGTCTCGCGGGCGTCCTGCACGAGCTGCTCGCGGACCCGGGCCGGGCCCGCTTCATGGGCGAGAACGGCCGCCGCTGGGTGTGCGAGAAGTGGACCTGGGACCGGGCGGCCGCCCGCCTCGCCGCCCTCCTCCGCGGCGCCCCCGTCGCAGAAGCCTCCCCCGAAGCCGGACCGGACCGGCGGGACGTGCGGCTTCGGGACGCGGTACGGGGGGTCGAGCCCGCATGGGACTCAAGGAGCAGCTGAACCGCCGCGACTTCCGGCGGCTCATGGTGGGCCAGACGGTCTCCTCCTTAGGGGACTGGATGGGGACGCTCGCCCTCATGTACTTCGTGCTGGAGCTGAGCGGATCCACGACGGCGGTGGGCGGCGTCCTCGTCCTGCGCCTGCTCCCCTCGGCCCTCGGCGCGCCGGTCGCGGCCCGGGTCGTCACCCGGTGGCGGCGCCGCTCCGTCATGCTGACGTCCGACCTGATCCGTTTGGGGATGGCGGTGGCGCTGCCCGTCCTCCCATGGCTGTGGTGGGTGTACTTCTGGGCCTTCGCCATCGAGGTCGTCGGCCTGTGCTTCCTCCCCGCCCGGGACGCCTCCATCCCGTACCTCATCGAGGACCGCGACGAGAAGAAGCACGGACGCGAGCACGACACCGGCACCCTCGAAGTGGCCAACGGCATCACGATGGCGACGTCCTACGGCATGATCCCCGTCGGCGCGGGCCTGTTCGGGCTGATGCTCTGGGCGTCGAACAACGCGGGCTGGGAAGGCCACTGGCGCTACGTCGTGGTGTTCTGGCTGAACGCGCTCACCTACCTCGTGTCCTACTTCGCGATCCGCTCCATTCCCGACCTCGGCCCTGCGCCCGGGGAACGATGGGCCGCCGAACAGGAGAGGAAGCAGCAAGGGAGCTTCCTCGACGCGCTGCGGCTCCGCGTGGTGCGGGGCGTCCTGCCCGGCGTCGCGGTCGTCGCGCTCGGCCTCGGCGCGCTGTTCTCGCTCGGCGTCGTGTTCGTCAAGGACGTCCTGGACGCGAGCCCCGTCGGGTTCGGCGTCCTGGTGGCGCTGTTCGGGGTCGGCGCAATGACGGGGCTGATCATCGTCCGCAACGGCCGGTGGCCCCTGATGACCCAGATCCGCACGGCCACCGCCCTCCAGGGCCTGACGATCGCCACGATGGGCGCGGTCGCGTCGATCGCCTGGTCGTTCGCCGGCGCCGTCATCTTCGGCGGCGCCGCCACCGCCGCGCTCGTCGGCGGCATCACCTACATGCAGGAGAGCCTGGAGGGCTACCGGCGCAACCTCGCCCTCACCGCGTTCCACGCCGTCCTGCGCTTCGGCCTGGCATTGGCCGCGCTCCTCGCGGGCGCGGCCTCCGACCTGCTCGAACGGTGGGACGTGAGCCCGCTCGGCATGGTCCCGCCCCGCCTCGTCCTCGCCGTGTCCGGACTGGTGGTCATCGCTGGAACGTTCCTCATCCGCGCCCCCGATGGACCTCAGGACCGAAGACCCAAACCCATCTGACTCATCCGGTATGCGGATGTCACCTCTGGGATAGAAGGGACTCATGGACTTCAAACTCGAACTGGTCGCGGTACCGGTCTCGGACATCGACCGCGCGAAAGCCTTCTACACCGAACAGGTCGGCTTCAACGCCGACCACGACCACCGGGTGAGCGACGAGATCCGCTTCGTCCAGCTGACCCCGCCCGGCTCGGCGTGCTCGATCGCCATCGGCACCGGCCTCGGCGCCGAGATGGCCCCGGGCACCCTCCACGGCCTGCAACTGGTCGTCGCCGACGCCGACGCCGCCCGCGCCGAACTCGCGTCCCGCGGCGTCCAGGTCAGCGACGTCCACGACTTCCCCTGGGGCCGCTTCGTCTATTTCAAGGACCCGGACGGCAATGGCTGGAACGTCCAAGAAATCCAGGCCCCGGAGTAGGCCGCTCACTCCCCGCCGACTTGGGAAACCCGGCCGACCGGCCGCGACGCCGGCAGCCGGGCCGGCCGGGCGTCGAGAAGACCTCGTCCGCTTCCGGAAAGGTCGATCTCCCCCTGGACTGTTTCGCCGCCCGCGGTGATCATGTGGGGCACGCCACACTCACCAAAGGAGTGCACCCCCATGAAGCGATCATTAGGGCGAGCCGCGTTAGCACTGGCATTGGCGGCGTCCGCGACAGCGCTCTCCGCGTCACCCGCATCGGCGACGACCCCAAACGATTTCCCCGACTGCCCGAAGCACTCGCTGTGCGCCTGGTCGGAAAGCGACTTCAAGGGCAAGGTAACGACGTTCCGGCCGGGCGGCGGATGCTTCGACACACCGTTCCCGATCCGCTCCGGCGCCAACACGTTCCCGTACGGCGGCGGCATTGACGTCATCCTGGTCATCTACACGGGCAAGGGCTGCACCGGCGAACTTCTCGTCAACCTCTCACGCGGCGCATACAAGGACTCCCTCCCAGCCGAGGGCCTAAGCGCCGAGTCGGCCTGGTAATCCCACCCCTCCCCTGACCTCCCACTTCTCCTCGCGGGCTCCCATAAGACCACCCGCCACGCAGCCATACCAAGGGCCTCACACCTGACCACGGTGCGAGGCCCTCACCATCTCCCGAACGCGGGTTACCGGCCATACCGTCCAGCCCCGGATCCTTGAGTCCCTTACGGCCACGTTCATGCAACCCCAGCGACTTCAGCACAGGCGTCTGAAGCGCCCCCTGGGCACGTCATCACATCACCGCTCGCCTCCAGCACGATCCCCTTGACTCTTCCTTCTATATATAGTTAGATTGATCACCACCTTGCATCTCGTTTCCGCGCACGAGAGGCGTTTCATGGTCGAAATCAGGGCGGAGTTCGCCGCCTTTCAGGCAGCCGAAGATTTGTTCCAGCGGATGTTATGGAAGTTCGAAGCGGAACTGGACTCCCTTGAAGTCGACCTCGAATCGACGTTGGCGCGATGGGACGATGACGCCCGGCGCGCCTACGGCGAGGCCAGCGCGGAATGGAATGACTCCGCCCGAGAACTTCACGCCGAGCTGGCACGGATGCACAAGGCGATAAGCCGGGCACACAAAAACTTCCGCAGTTCCAGCGAAGCAAACGCGCGGATGTGGTCGTCGTGACCTGGGTCACGATCGACACAGAACTGGTGCACCGATCCGCCAAACACGTCGCCGCAGGGCAGAACCGCGTCGGAAACACCTGGACAACCCTGTCCGGAGAATTGGACGCCGCCGAGGGTATGGCCGGCAACCCTGGAAAGGACGATGCCGCCGCAAAGTTCGTGGCCGCCTACACGCCCGCCGCACAGGCAGTGTGGAGAGGCTTTTCCGCCCTGCACAGGTCAGTCGGGGATATGTCCCGAGGTCTGACCGGCGGGTGGGCGTGGACAAGGAGAACGGCGAGATCGTCGTCCTGGACAAGACCCATCCCTATGGGAAAGAATATCATGGTCACGTCCGCAACTGGGACGACCTGAGAGATGAAATGAAGAATGCCTTGCGGCGCGCGGGACTCGTAAGCAAGAAGGGCAAGATCCTCTGATGAGATACGAGAGCGTGCCGCCCGTCAGCCGGGACGATCTGCGACTTGCGCTCGCCGAGAAAGACAACGAAGCAATCCACAGAGCACTCGTGGGTCTGGCACTTCATGACGCGGACGGGGCCTGGGTGCAGGATCAGTGCCTGGCCCTAAAAGACCACCCATCCTGGGACGTCCGCGCCATCGCTTTGCTCTGCCTGGGACATGTCGCGAGAATACACGGGACGATTGACCTCGACCGAGTGCTCCCGGTACTTCGTTCGGCCCTGAACGACCCTCGCACAGCGGGATACGCGGAACAGGCGATCGACGACATCGAGGTCTTCGTCACCCCAGACCAAGGGCCCCACACCTGACCGTGGTGCGAGGCCCTCACCGTCTCCGAAACGCGCGTTACCCGGTCGTATCGTCCAGCCCGGCTGTCACGCGCCAGTCGGCGGACGTCGTATACGTCTGTGAGCATCTGGCCGTAACCGCCCGCCCCTGTCCACGTAGGCGACATCCGGCAAGTTCTCTTGTGGCCTTTTCGGCCTCGATCAGCGGCCGGAAACCGCTCGGCGCCAGGCCCTCTTTACGGGCCACCACATGCTTCTCCCACAAGCGGTGGAGCATCCCGCCTGCTTGGACGTAGGTGTCGAGGTCGTCGGCGAGGCCCTCGGACGGCCTCTCGAAGGTCTGACCTTGGCGATCCATTGTGGGGGCGGCTCTGGCCGCCGCGAGCTTGTTCCGGGAGAGGCTGGACGCCTCGCGCGCAGCTCGTTCTGGCAGCGGTTACGTGGGCGGGCGCCGGTGATCTTCTGGAGCGGTCGTCGTGCTCGGTGCTTGGCCCCTCCCCCGGGCACGGCGGCCGGTCCGGGTCACCGTGCGGCTTGCGGTTGACCGCTGGGTGGGGGATTTCTATCCTGAATGGTTGTCCGGTGGCCGTGCACGGGGAGGGGAAAAGGTGTCATTACAGGCGGAAGAGGAGACGTTTCGCTTTCAGGCGGAGGCGGCGCAGATCCTGGATCTGATGGCCAATTCGCTGTACAGCAACAAGGAGATATTCCTGCGCGAGCTCGTCTCCAATTCCTCGGACGCGATCGACCGGCTGCGGATCGAGCGGTTCTCGCGTCCGGAACTGGCCGGGGACGAGGACGAGGGCGAGCCGCGGATCCGGGTCTCCTTCGACAAGGACGCGGGGACGATCACCGTGGCCGACGACGGGATCGGCATGAGCCGCGCGGAGGTGATCGAGAACATCGGGACGATCGCCAAGTCGGGCACGTCCGAGTTCCTCCGGTCGCTGACCGGCGACCAGCGCAGGGACACCGCGCTGATCGGGCAGTTCGGCGTCGGCTTCTATGCGGCGTTCATCGTCGCCGAGCGGGTGGTGCTGACCACGCGGAGGGCCGGGCTGCCCGCGGACGAGGCGGTGCGCTGGTCGTCCGACGGCAAGGGCGAGTACTCGTTGGAGAACGTCGAGCGCGCGGAGCGGGGCACGACGATCGTGCTGCATCTGCGGGACGGCGAGGACGAGCTGCTGAACGAGCACCGGCTCCGCTCGATCATCAAACGGTACTCCGACCACATCGCCCGGCCCATCACGGTGGGCGACGACGACAGCGCGGTCAACCAGGCGTCGGCGCTGTGGACGCGTCCGAAGAGCGAGCTGAAGGACGGCGACTACCACGAGTACTACCGGCAGCTCACCGGCGACTTCACCGATCCGCTGGGGCATCTGCACGCGAAGGTCGAGGGGCGGTACGACTACACGCTGCTGCTGTTCGTCCCGTCCCGGGCGCCCTATGACCTGTGGACGCCGGAGCCGGGGCAGGGCGTTCGGCTGCACGTCCAGCGGGTGTTCATTCTGGAGGACAGCGGACGGCTGCTGCCGCGCTACTTGCGGTTCGTGCGCGGGATCATCGACTCGGCCGACCTTCCGCTGAACGTGTCCCGGGAGATCCTCCAGGGCAGCCAGGCCATCGACCACATCCGCGCCAGCGCGGTCAAGAAGCTGCTCAGGCTGCTCAAGGACATGGCGGACGGCGAGCCGGAGAAGTACGCCGAGTTCTGGACGCAGTTCGGCGCCGTCCTCAAGGAGGGCGTGTTCGACGACCCCGCCCACCGGGAGGACATCGCCGGGCTGCTGCGCTTCACCTCGACCCGGTCCGGCGGGGAGGCGCGCGTGTCGCTCGCCGACTACGTGTCCGGGATGAGGGACGGGCAGGACAAGATCTACTACCTGCTCGCGCCGGGGCTGTCCGACGCCGCCGCCAGCCCGCATCTGGAGGCGTTCCGCGCGAAGGACATCGAGGTGCTCCTGCTGGACGACGCCGTCGACAACTTCGTCGTCACCGGCCTGGCGCAGTACGAGGGGAAACAGCTGCAGTCCGTCGCGCAGGGGCCGCCCGACTTCGGCGCCATGGCGGACGAGGCGGAGAAGGAGGCCGCCGAGCAGGCCGACTCCGCGTACGCCGCGCTCCTCGGCAAGCTCAAGGCGCACCTGGAGGGCAAGGCGTGGGACGTCCGCGTGACCAGCCGCCTGACGACCTCCCCGGCCTGCATCGTCGCCAATGAGGCCGAGACCGACTTCACCGTCGCGCGGCGGCTGCGGGGCTCGGGGCTGCCGGCGCAGCCGATCCTGGAGATCAATCCGGGGCATCCGCTGGTGGAGCGGCTGAACCGCGGCCAGGACGACCCGCGCCTGGCCGACTGGGCGCACGTCCTTTACGACCAGGCCGTGCTGACAAGCGGCGCCCGCATCGACGAGCCGGGCGCGTTCGTGTCGCGGCTCAACGACCTGCTGGTGTCCCTGACGGACGGATCGTCCGGCTAGGAATGCGGTGGGCGGCGGCCGGTCGGTCCGGCCGCCGCCCGGTCGAGCGGGGAAAGCGGGGATAGCGGGAAAGCGGGGACGGGCGTCAGGCGAGTTCGGTGCGCGCCCGGGTCTTGAGCGCCTCGGCGAACCGCGCCCACTCGTCGGCGCAGCTGAGCGCCAGGTCGGCGACCAGCGGGACGCAGTGGGCCGGGATCTCGCCTTGGATCTCGGACCACTCCTTGGCGCGCAGCGACCGCGTGCTCAGCATGCGCAGCAGCCCGCGGCCCGCGTCGGTGAGACGCAGGGACGGGTCGCGTTGCAGCTTGCGGAGCGCCAGCTCGGCGTCGGGTGCCCGGCGGTGCCGCCGGAACGCGCCCTTGCCGCCGGTCATGACGGGACCACCGGTCATCACCGGACCGCCGGTCATCACCGGACCGCCCGCCCTGACCGGAGCGTCTGCCATGACCGTGCCGTTCGCCATGACCGTGCTGCCCGCCATGGCTGTGCCGCCGGGCATGACCGTGCCGCCCGCCGCGGCGCGGTCGCGCTGCTCGGCGCGCAACTGCTTGTCCGGGACGGGGTCGTCGCCACGACCCAGCCGTTCCCGCACGTCCAGTGCCGTGGCCGGGGAGATCCCGGCCTGCTCGGCGATCTCCCGGAGCGAGGCCCCGGGACGCTCGTCGAACAGCCGCGCGGCGAGCCTGCGGCCGGCGGCGCCGTTGATCGGCCGGACCCGTCCGTCCCTGCCGATCCGCGCCTCCGGCTGCTCGGCGCCGGTGTTGGTCCGGGCCCGGATCCTCGCGACCGTCGTGGCCGCCAGGCCCGTCACCTCGGCGATCGAACGGTCCGACCAGCGCGGGTGCGAGGCCAGGATGCGCACCGTCGCGGCCTCGCGGTCGGCCGTCGACAGCGGCAGCCCGTGCCCGATGTTCGCCTTCACCGCGGCGACGAAGGCGTCCTGGTGGCTGCCGTCGAAGAACCGCACGCTGATCTCGCGCCGCCCGTTCTGGACGGCGGCGCGCAGCCGGTGCATCCCGTCGAGCACCGTCATCGTCTGGCGGTGCACGAGGATCGGCGGGAGTTCGTTGTCCATGCCCGCGAGGACCTGGACGTGCTCGGGCTGCTCGCCGTCCAGGCGCGGGCTGTCGGCGTAGGTGAGCGCGGCTATCGGAACCATCGCAACAGCGTCCGTGTGCAGGACGCTTAATCGACTTTCAGCTGATTGCCCCAATTCCATCCCCCATAGTTTTCAGGCACAATCTGGAAACTTCTCACTGGTTCCGGGTGACCGTTAACTGGTCGGCGTCCCCTCCTCTCCCGAACGTTCGGATTCCACGAAACGGGACAGGCGGGCCACGCCCTCGGCGATCTCCGCATCGCTGAGGTAGCTGGTCGACAGCCTGATCGTGTGCTCGCCGCCGCCGTCCGGATAGAAGTACGACATCGGCGTCCAGATCACGCCGAACCTTTCGGCCGACCGGGCCAGGCAGGCGTTGTCCGCGCGGAACGGCACCTGGAGGGCGAGGAAGAAGCCGCCGTCCGGTTCGTTCCACGCGACGCCGAGCCGGTCGCGGGCCGCCGCCGGGAACCGCCGTCCGAGCTCGCGCAGCGTCGTCCGCATCGCGTTGCCGTAGTAGGCGGACGTGTCGCGGTTCAGCTCGGTGACGCCGCCGCCCCCGGCCAGCAGCGCGCCCGCGACGACCGCCTGGCTGAGCGCCGGGGTGTTCACCGTCACCATGCTCTTGATCTTGGCGAGCTGGGCGGCCAGCGGGCCCGTCCGCCCGCCCGCGTCGACGACCTCCTGGTCGGCGACGACGAAGCCGACCCGCGCGCCGGGCAGCACGGTCTTGGAGAACGAGCCGAGGTGGATCACCGTCCGGCGGCGGTCGAGGCTCTTCAGCGTGGGCTCCTGGGGACCCGGGCTGACCAGCCGGTACGGGCTGTCCTCCAGGATCAGGACGCCCTCCCGCGCGGCCAGGTCGAGCAGCTCGCGCCGGGCCGCGAGCGGCATCGTGACGCCGGACGGGTTGGAGTGGTCGGGGATCACGTAGACCGCGCGGACCCTGCGGCCGGACGCCGTCTGGGCCTTGATCGCCACTTCGAGGGCGTGGGGCGGCAGGCCCTCCGGCCCCTCCTCGACGGGCACCACCTCGATGCCGAGCAGCCGCGCGGCGCCGGTGATCCCCACGTAGCAGGGGGTGGAGACGAGCAGGACGTCGTCCGGGCCGGCGAACAGGGCGCGCAGCACCAGGAACATGGCCTCCTGGCAGCCGAGCGTCACCACGATCGACTCCGGCGCCGCCTCGATGCCCTCGTCCCGGCGGAGCGCGTCGGCGACGAGCCCGCGGATCATGCCGGCGGACGGGCCGTACTGGAACAGCGCGTCGCGGATCCGGGCCGGTGTGGCCCCCTCCCCCGCGAGGTGGTCGATATACCGCCTGAGGTGGCCGAAGATGTCCTCGACGTCGAAGAACCCGTCGTAGGGACGGCCGGGGGCGAACGAGATCGCGTCGGGATACCGCGCGGTGACCTCGTTCAGGAAGTTCATCGTGTCCATGACCGGATCGGCGATGGCCGGGAACAGCTCGAGCGCACCAGGCCCGGAAGCGATTCCGGGGACGGTTCCGGGGGCGGTTCCGGCGTGATCTGTCCAGGGCATGGCTCACTCACTCCCCGCTTATCGGCACGAACCCCTCCAATTTCCACGGCGGAACGTTGTCCAGCAAGGGCGTCCGGCGGGCCACATTGTGACGGCGTCCAGGGTCGTCTTTTCCGTGAGCGGCCGCTTACGATCGCATCGCCCTCGTGGCCCAAAGGAAGAGGCGGACCACTTAAAATGGTCAGGGTATCGGTTCGAATCCGATCGAGGGTACGAGTCGGATAGCGCGGAATTCGAGCGCCTTTCGCGTTTGCGCGCCTCAGTCCTCGTCCGCGCGTTCGACGCGATCGGCGAACTCCGCCCAGAGCCGCGCGCATTCCAGCGCTAGCTCGGCCACGGTGCCGCCCCTGTGCGGCGGCACCCCGCCGGTCAGCCGGTGCCATTGCCCGGCGTCGCCGGTGTGGGCGAGGAGCAGCCTGAGCAGCGCCCGGCCGTCCTCCGACTCCTGCAGCGCGGGCGCCGACCTGAGCCGCCGCAGGGCGGGGCGCGTGACGGCCGCCACCGGGTCGCCCGGAAGCCGCTCCGGCACGGGGCTCTCCCTGCGCAGCATCCGCTTGCGGACGTCGCGTGCCGTCTCGTGCGAGATGCCCGCGCGCCGCGCCACCTGCCGCAGTGACAGGCCAGGCTCCCGTTCCATGATCTCGGCGGCGGCTCGGCGGCCCTCGGCGCCGTCCACCGGGCGGCTCCGCCCGTCGCTGCCGACCCGGGCCCGGCCCGCGCCCGAGGCCCCGAGGCCGCCGCGCACGTCCGCCACCGTCCGCGCGGAGATGCCGGTCAGCGAGGCGATGACCCGATCCGACCACCGCGGATGCGTGCCCAGGATGCGGGCGGCCGCGGCTCTGCGCTCGGCGAACGACAGCGGAAGGCCGTGCACCAGGTTGGCGCTCACCGCGAGCACGAACGCGTGATCGTCGTCACCGTGGAAGAAGCGGGCCTCGATGTGCTCCTCGCCGCGCCGCCGGGCCGCCAGCACCCGGTGCCGCCCGTCGATCACCCGCATCGTGGGCCGGTGGACGATGATCGGCGGCAGTTTCGCCGTCGTCGCGGTCAGGGCGCGCAGGTGCTCGGCGTCCTCGGCGCGGCTTCTAGGTGATCCCGCCAGGGACAGCGACGCGATCGGGACCAGCACCGGCCGCTCGTCGACGGACAACGGCAGCCGGTCGTGAGCCATGGCCCCGCTCACCTCTCGTCGATCCCGCCGGTTGACGCCGCTCGCGTGTCCAACTGTCCAATCCCCGCACTTGGACGCCGCCCGCCGGGCCCGCGTCGCCCACCGCTTCGGGAGCCGGTGCGCCCACGGTGCCGCCGCCGGGCAGGCCGGTGTCACGGGGAAGGGCGATGCCGGTGGCCAGGGCGGCGAACTCCGTCCAGCCGGCCGCGCAGTCCCGGGCGAGCTGGACGATCGCGGCGCGATGGCCGGACGGCACGGCCGCCACGAGCCGCTCCCAGTCCGCCGGGCTGAGCGAGGTGAGGCTCAGCAGCCGGAGCAGGTCGCGCCCGGACTCCCTGAACCGGAGCGCAGGGTCGGCCTTCAGGCGTTCCATGAGGGCATCCCGGCCCGGCACCGCCGTCGCCGCCGTCGTCCGGGTCTCTCCCGCGGCCGGTTCCGCGGCAGGTTCCGGGGCCTGGTCGGCCGGTGCGGACGGGCCGTTCAGGAGGCTGTGCTTCAGCGTCCGGACCGTCTCCGGGGAGATGCCGGCGACACGGGCGATCTGCCGCAGCGAGAGCGTGGGGTCCTCGACGATGAGCCGGCGCGCGATGTCGCGGCCCTCGGCCTTGTCGACGGGCCGGACCCTGCCGTCCCGGCCGATGCGGGCGTCGCCGTCCGGCCCGTCCCCGAGTTCGTCCTTGCGGATCTCGGTGACCGTGCCCGCGGAGAGGCCGGTCACGGCGGCCACCCTCCGGGCCGACCAGCGCGGGAAGGAGCGGATGATCCGGGCCGCGGCGCGCTTGCGGTCCGCCAGGGTCAGCGGCAGGCCGCGGGCGGCGTTCTCGCCGACCGCGAGCACGAAGGCGTCGCTCTCGCCGCCCTCGAACAGCCGCACGGGTATCAGGTCGTCGCCGCGCGCCCGCGCGGCCGCCAGCCGGTGCATGCCGTCGATCACCCGCAGCGTCGGCCAGTGCACGATGATCGGCGGCAGCGGTCCCGGCGCCGCGGCGAGCGCGGCGGCATGGTGCGGGTCGACGCCGGCGGACCGCGGCGAGTCGCCCGCCGCCAGTAACTCGACCGGTAGCTCCAGGTCGCCGTCCCCCGTGCTCCTGGCTCCCTCGATCACGGTCCGTGCCGCCTCGACCGCGGTCCGCGGGCCGCCTGCCGGACGTCGAGACAGCGGTACGTCGTCCATCGTTCTGCCCCCTAAGCGCGCCCCGCCGGGCGCGTCCCCCGTTCAGCCGGCCTTGCCGGCGGCCCCCTTCTCCGGGTCTCTCCGGCGCAAGAATCACACGGTGCAGCGGCGACGACAAGCGACGGGGGTCACACCGCCAGTTCGGCTCCATTGGCGCGCCATTAGCCCGCCACCATGACGAGCGGTGATCACTGAAAGCCACACCCTGATCACTTTTCTTGATCTGCGTGTGATAGGTGATTTCTGGATCACGCAACGTAGCCGTGGCCAGGCCGTCCGCGCAGGGCCGCCGGATGGAAGTGGTCATGTCCGAGGCGGCGATTGGAAATCACCGCGTTCCCGGGGGCGCTGTCCGGTTGTGGCCGCGCCCGTCCTAACCTGGTACAACGCTCGCTAACCTGGGGACGCACAGGACAGACCGGTTCTTCTTGGCAGCTTCTGCCAAAAGGGCCCTGTCGAATCACATTCGAGAATGAGAAGCATCCGGGGAACCCGGGAGTTTCTGGCGTCCGTATTGAAGGCCCCGCACCTTTGATCTTGATTCAGTGCCGGTCAGGCCGGCGGTTCGGAGGCGTGAGAATACGCATGCTCTTCCTCATGTTAGGCGGTCTGGAGATCAGGGGGGCCGAAAAGCGGGTCGCCCTGACCGCTCCCAAGCAGCGCGCGATCCTCGCTGCGCTTCTCCTCGATGCCAACCATGGCGTTTCGATCAGCCGTCTTGTCCGGTTCGTCTGGGACGACCGTCCGCCGGCGACCGCGCAGACCACGATCCAGTCCTACATCTATCGGTTGCGGCAGGTGCTCCGGCCGCTGGCGGTCGAGATCAGGACCTCGAATGACTGCTACGCGCTGGAGGTCCGCCCGGAGGAGATCGACCTGTGGCATTTCCGGCAGCGGGCCGCCGAGGCCCACGCGAACGCGGCCCGCGGGCGGCTGGACGAGTCGGTCCCGCGGTTCCGGAAGGCGCTGGCGCTCTGGCGGGGAAGGGCCCTCTCCTCGGTCCCGGGTGAGCTCGTCCGGCAGGAGGCCCGCCTCCTTGAGGCGGAGCGGATCGCCGCCTACGAGGAGCTGTTCTACGCGGAGATCAGGCTGGGCAACCACCGGCAGATCATTCCCGAATTGCAGAAGGTCGTCTCCGCCGACCCCTTCCACGAGTCGCTCAGGGCCCTGCTGATGCTCTCCCTCTATTCGTCGGGCCGGCAGGCGGAGGCGCTGCAGCAGTTCGCCCAGGCACGGCAGCGCCTGCGCGACGATCTGGGCATAGAACCGGGCCAGGAGTTACAGGAATTGCACCGGTCCGTTTTGGAGCAGCAGGCCCCGGAAGAGATCATCGCGTCCCGGTTCGGCGCGTGGCACGCGGCCGCGCACGACCGGCACCAGGCCCCGCTGATGCGGTGAAGCCCGGACGGTGAAGGCCCGGACGGTGAAGATCGAAACGGTGTCGCCGACTCGCTGAGGCCGCGGGGGCTTCGTGTCCGGAGAGACGTCGGACCCCGGCGGGCGGGTCGTCGCCCGGCCGGGGCCCTGTCATCGATCAGCTGCCCGTCCAGACCGGGGGGCGCTTCTCGGTGAACGCCCGGACGCCCTCGACGGCGTCGCGGCTGTCCCGGCGGCGCCGCTCCCACGCGTACTCGGCGGTGAACGCCTCCTCCAGGGGCAGGTCCACCGACCTCAGCGCGGCCTCCTTGATGGCGCGGACCGCGAGCGGGGCGCCGCCCGCGAGGTCCGCCGTCCATTCGTGGACCCGGTCGTCCAGCCGGTCGGCCGGGACGACGTCGTTGACCAGCCCGAACCGCAGGGCCTCGGCGGCGTCCATCCGGCGGCCGGTGAGCAGGTACCCCATGGCGGCCTTCTGCGGGAGCTGCCGCATGAGCCGGAACACCCCGCCCGCGCCGGGCACGAGGCCGAGCCGCACCTCGGGCAGCCCGAACACCGCCGTGTCGGCGGCGACGATCAGGTCGCAGGCGAGGGCCAGCTCGAAGCCGCCGCCGAGGGCGTACCCCTGGACGCGCGCGACGACCGGCTTGCTCAGCGTGAACCTGTCGGTGAGCCGGGGATGACCGGGCTGGCCGCGGCTGCCGAAGGTCGTCGGGGGCGCGCCCGCCCGGTTCAGCTCCGCCCGTTCCCGCAGGTCCTGCCCGACGGAGAACGCGCGGTCCCCGGCGCCGGTCAGCACGGCGGCCCGCACCGCGTCGTCGGCCTCCACGTCGTCCCAGATCTCCGCGAGCTCCTCGTGCGTGCGCCGGTCCAGCGCGTTCAGGACCTCGGGACGGTCGAGCGTCACGCGGGCGACGTGGCCCTCCTTCTCGTAGCGCACCCGCGGTTCGGTCATCGCGGCCGCGCCCCGAACCGGCCGACCTTGCCGATCACGTCGGCGCCGTGGATGCGCAGCGCCTGCTGGAGGGCGAACTCGGCGGCGTAGGCGCGCAGCGCGTCGGGCGGGTCCTCGGCGAGGTTCAGCATCCGCCGGTTGGCGAGCACCGCCTCGCCGTCGAGCCGGGCCAGGCCGCGTTCGACGGCGGCGTCCATCTCCTCCGGCTCCACGACCTCGTCGACCAGCAGCCGCGCCGCCGGTTCCGTCGCCCGGACCCGGCGGCCGGACAGGATGATCTGCCGGGACAGGCGCGGCCCGGCGGAGCGGACCAGCCGCAGGTTCGCCATGCCCGGGACGATCCCCTCGGCGGCGGCCGGGAGGCTGAGGTAGGCGTCGGCGGAGGCGATGACGAGGTCGAACGCGGACAGCAGCTGCATCCCGCCGCCGATCGCGAACGTGTCCACGGCGGCGGCCCAAGGCTTGTCGGTGAGCCGGGACCGCCACCGGCCGCCGGGCCGCACGCCCGGCCGGTCGTCCAGCACCCCCCGGATGATCTTGTGGATGTAGCCGAGCTCGCGGCGGAGCAGGAACCCGACGAGGGAGATGTCGCCCGAGCCGATCTTCTTGAGGTTGATCCCTGCGCTGAACACGCGCCGCCCCCGGTACCGGGGATGGCTCATCTCGCCGCCGCGCAGCAGGCCCGTCCGGACCGACGGGTCGAGCAGGGCGAGGTCGACGGCGGTCTCCATGTCGTCGACCTGCCGCTCGTCCTCGGCGTTCAGGCAGTCGTCCCGGCACAGGGTGAGGTGCGCCACGGCGCCGCGCCGTTCGAGCCGCACCGCCTCCATCTCCACGGCGCCCGTCGCGGTGAACTCCGGGAGCAGGCGCAGGGCGCGGGGCGTCGGCCGGAGCATGGCGTCGAGCAGGTGCGAGCCGGCGGCGGGGGAACGCAGGACGCCCCGCAGGAAGATGCCCTGGTCGATCTCCCGGCCCTCCTTCGCGTCCTGGGGACGGGCCCGTTCGGCGGCCATCTGCGCCGCGGTGGGGCACAGCCCGGGGAAGGCGTCCGCGGCGGCCTCGACGAGTTCGTCGAGGCGCAGGTGCCGGGTGCGGCGGGCGGTGAGCACGTCGTACACCTCGTCGGCGTGCTCGTCCATGAACGCGGCGCGCAGCGACCGCGCCTCGTCGTGCGCGGCCTCGGCCTCGGCCCGCTGCTCCGCCGAGCGCGCGGGCGGGTCGGGCAGCGCCGCGAGCCGCGCGTCGGCGCGGTCCGCCGCCGCCGCGAGCTCGATGCCGGCGCGCTCCAGTTCCCCCGGCGGCCCGGCCGGCCGGCCGGGAAGGTCCGTCAGCGTCATGGCGTGCCTTCCGTCCTCCTGCGCAGGGCGCGATCGCAGGCCGCCAGGTGCGCCCCGAGAGCCTCCTCGAACGGGGTGGTGAGCGCGTCGGACACCAGCCGCCGCCGGACCGCCGGCTCGCCGCCGGGGATGCCGCGCGCCGCCGCCGCCAGTTCGGCCAGCGCGGCCGCCGGGTCGGCGGCCAGCTCGTCCAGCAGGGACATCGCGTGTGCCTCGGCCGCCTCGATCGGGGCGCCGAGCAGCACCGCGCGGCGGATCCGGGCCGGGCCCGCCTGGTGCGCCAGCCGGTACAGCGCCATGCCCGGCCAGGCGGCGCCGCCGACCGGCGGGACCAGCAACCGCGTGCCCGGCGCGGCGACGCGGAAGTCGGTGGCGAGCAGCGCGTCCAGGGCGGTGCCGCCGCAGTCTCCGGACGCCACCGCGACCGTGACGCGGTCGAGCCGCTCCAGCCGGCGCAGCGCGCGTTCCCACTTGCCGACGAGCCCGACGGCGAGGCCGTCCGGCCAGGCCGCGCCGGGGGCACCGGAGACGTGGACTTCGACGAGGCCGGGGCCCTCGTGGTCGTCGGCCCGGTCGCAGAGGTCCGTGACGGCGGCGGTCGCCTCCGCCGTGATGGGTCCGGCGCCGTCGATCCGCAGGACGAGGCCGCTCTCGCCGTTCACGCCCGCGCTCACCACCGGACCAGCGCCGTCTCTAACGTGGACCCGGGGCCCATGGTCATCAGGACTCCGTACTCGCCGGGGCGGACCACGCCCTCGGCGGCGAGGCGTTCGTAGGAGAACAGGAACGAGCCGCTGGACACGTTGCCGTGGTCGCGCAGGACCCCGGTCGTGTGCCGGACGTCGTACCGGGTCAGCCCGAGGTTGATCACCACGGCGTCGATGACCTTCTTGCCGCCGGAGTGCACCAGCCAGTGGGCGATGTCGGCGCGGCGCAGGCCTGTGCCCGCGAGGAGCCGGTCCACGACGGTCTCGGCGTGCGCGCCGACCACGTAGGGGATCTCGGGGTCGAGGAAGAAGCTGAACCGGCCGAGGTCACCGTCCCAGTCGTAGCGCATGGCGTCGAACGCGTCGGTGACGATGAGGCTGGCGAACTTGAGGACGCGCGGGCCCCCGGGCGTGCCGGGGCCGCCGGCCTCGTCGTCGCCGGAGCGGAGGGCGAGCGCGGCGGCGCCGTCGCCGAAGAGGCTGTTGACGACGGCCGTGCGCATCGTCCCGTCGAGCGCGTACGCGGCGGAGCACGCCTCGGTGCACAGCACGACGGCGAGTTCCCCGGGGTGCGCGGCGGACCAGCCGGCGACGGCGTTGAGCGCGTTCAGTCCCGCATTGCAGCCCATGCCGACGATGTCGGCGCGGCCGCAGTGCCGGTCGAGGCCCAGCTCGCGGATCAGCAGCGCGCTGATGCCGGGGGTGAGGAACCCGGTCGAGGTCACGCAGCACAGGTACCGGACGTCGGCGAGCGAGGCCCCGCAGTCCTTCAGGCACGCTTCGAGCGCCTCCGCGCCCATCCGCACGGCGAGCGACGCGTGCTTGCGCAGCAGGTCGCCCTGCGGCTCGGGGGCCCGTCTCCCGTGCTCGTCGGCCGGGGGCAGGGTGAGGTGGCGCCGTTCGATCGCGCTGTTGAGGAAGACGGAGCGGACCCTGGGGTCGGCGACGTCCATGGCGTCGAGCAGTTCGCGCTGCGAGATCGGGGTGCCGGCCACCGCGGTGCCGACGCCCACGATCCGCGAGATCACGGGCAGCGGGTCCGGGCCCACGGCAGCGGCGGAGGGTGCTTCGGGGAGATCGACGGCGATGGTCATCGGTACATCCACCCCCACGTTCTGAGTTTGCTCCTGAACAGCGGCCTGATCTGACTCTCGGTCATTTCTCTCGCCCTTCTTACGAGCCTGGTATCCATTTCACAAAGGCGTGGACACACGTCGCCCCGGCGGAAGGGCGGCGCCTTTCCTCCTTCGCCCGACCTCAGCCTGGGGGGCCGCTGAGGTCGCGCTTTCCAGGACGAAAGGCGCCGGGCCCTTCCACCGGGCGGACGAGGGCCGCGTATTCGCAGCACCGTAAAACAAGTCATCGTCCGGCAATTCAGACTACGACAGCGGAGCCGTCCGGCCCATAGCGGCCGAACGGCTCCGTATTATTTTTCGGCGGCGTTCACGTTCAACTGCGGCGGGCGGCCGGTTGAACGCGCGCGCCCATTACCGGAGCGCGACCGCCCGGTGGCCGCGCGCGTTCCGGTCACGTGGTGGCGAGCGCCTCGCTGGGGGTGAGGCGGGCGGCGCGCCGGGCCGGGTACAGGCCCGCCAGGGCGCCGATGGCGACGGCCGCGAGGGCGCCGCCGGCGATCGCCTGGGCGGGCAGCACCAGCGGCAGGCCCCGGACGGCGGCGTACCCCAGGCAGATGATCAGCCCGAGGAGCACTCCGGCGGCGCCGCCGAGCGCCGACAGCGTCACCGACTCGGTCAGGAACTGCAGCCGGATCTGCCCCCGGGTCGCGCCGAGCGACCGGCGCAGCCCGATCTCCTGCCGCCGTTCCAGCACCGAGATCACCATGATGTTGGCGATGCCGACTCCCCCGGCGATCAGCGCCACCGCGCCGAGCCCGAAGAACAGCGCGTTGAACGCGCGCTGCGCCGCGGCCTGCGCGGTGAGCGCGTCCGACGGGCGGCTGATCTGCACCTCCTCGGGATGCTCCGGGTTGACGGTGGCGGCCAGCACCGAGCGCACCGACTGCACGGTCTCGTCGGTGGACCGCTCGTACAGGGTGGTGGCGTGCCCGTCGAACCCGAGGCTCGCGGCGGCGTACGACCAGCCGACCAGGGCCGAGCGGTCGATCTCCGGGGCGAGCTTCACCGGGTCGAGGATCCCCGTCACCAGGAACCACCGGCCCGCGATGTAGACGTGCGCGCCGGGGCCGGCGATGCCGAGCCGTTCGGCGGAGATCGAGCCGAGCACGACCACCGGGTAGCGGCTGGTGGCGGAGGTGAGGAACCGGCCGTCGCGGACCGACCCGCCGAGCGCGTCGACCAGGTTGGTGCGGGCGGCCTGCACGGCGACGCCGCTGGTCGTCGTGGTGGGGATCTTGTCGGTGCGGCGGGCGGTGGCGTCCGGCACCAGGCCGATCGCCGACACCCCGGTCACGCCCGGGATCCGGGTGACCATGCCCTCCGCGGTGGCCGGCAGCTTCGACGCCTCGCCCGTCAGCGCCGAGCCCGGCGAGACGGTGAGCAGGTTGGTGCCGAGCTGCTCGATCTCGGACATCAGCCCGGCCCTGCTGACGGTGCCGATGCCCACGAGCCCCACCATGGCGGCGACGCCGATGGCGATGCCGAGCGCGGACAGCACGGCCCGCAGCGGCCGGCCGCGCAGCCCTTCCAGGCCGACGGCGGCGAGGTCGCCCCCGCGCAGCCGTGCCGGTTCCGGTAGTTCGGTCATGCCGGTACCCCCGAATCGACGTGGATCTCCCCGTCCCGGATCTCCAGGCGCCGCGGGGTCGCCGCCGCGACCTCCAGGTCATGGGTGATGATCACGACGGCGGTGCCGTCGCGGTGCAGTTCCCCGAGCAGGTCGAGCACCCCTGCCCCGGAGACCGAGTCGAGGTTGCCGGTGGGCTCGTCGGCGAGCAGCAGCGGCGGGTCGCCGACGACCGCGCGGGCGATCGCGACCCGCTGCCGCTCCCCTCCGGAGAGCTGGTGCGGCAGGTGGCGCGTGCGGTGGCCCAGGCCGACGCGCTCCAGCGCGGCGGTGGCCCTGCGGCGGCGCTCCCGCGGCGACACGCCGTGGTAGAGCAGCCCGGTGGCGACGTTGTCGAGCGCGGTCAGGTGCGTGGTGAGGAAGAAGCGCTGGAAGACGAACCCGATCCAGTGGGCGCGGACGGCGGCGAGCCGCCGGTCGGGCAGTTCGGCGACGTCGTGCCCCTGGATGAGGACCCGTCCGGTCGTCGGCGAGTCCAGCGTCCCCATGAGCTGCAGCAGGGTCGACTTGCCCGACCCCGACGGCCCGACGATCGCCACCATGTCGCCCGCGTGGACCGACAGCGACGTCCGGCGCAGCGCCCGCACCCCGCCGGGATAGTCCTTCGTCGCGTCCTCGACGGCGATGAGCGCGGGCGGGCCGGCGGGCGGGTCCACGACCGTGCTGAGCGGCGCGGTCATGAGCGCGGCACCTGCACCGACATGCCCGGGGTCAGGTTCCCCGACACCTCGACCCTGTCACCGTCGAAGATGCCGAGCTTGACCGGCACGGAGCGGACGGTCCCGCCGGACTCGACCACGTTCACCGAGTACGCCCCGCCGGCCGAGGCCAGCAGCGCGTTGACCGGCACGGCGAGGACGTTCTCGTGCGCGGCGCTGGTGAACCCGACGGTGACGGGCGCGCCGTCCAGGCGGCCCGCGCTGCCCGGCTCGTCGAGCGTGATGGTGACCGGGACGGTGGCGTTCTCGGTGCCCGTGCCCGTCTGCGAACCGGAACTGTTCGTCCCGGCCGTGGCGACGGTGCCGACCGAGGAGACGCGCGCCGTGACGGTCTTGTCGCCGGGCAGCGTGACCCGGACCGCCCCGCCCTTCTTGGCGAGGGTCTGCTGGCTGACCGGCAGTTTCACCGTGACGACACGGTCGTTGCCGCTGGCGGTCAGCACGGTGCCCGCGGCGGGGCCGCCGAGGATCGCCTGCACCTTCGCCACCCGGAGCGCGCCCGGCTGGACGACGACGTCCCCGGGTTTGACCGTGCCGGTCTGGGTGAGGCGCAGGTCGTGCTGCCACTTCCGGACGGCCTGCGAGGTCGCCCAGGTGAACTCGGTGTCGACGGTCATGGCGCCGTCGCCGTAGCCGAGCGCGTGCAGGTTCGCCTCCAGCACCTTGACGTCGCGTCCCTTGGACATGCCCTGTTGCAGCTCCCGCCAGAACGGCGTCGTCCCGTAGAGCAGGGGGACCTTCTCGCCGTCCGCCCCGTACACCGCCTCGCCGCGCTCGACCACCGCGCCGACGGCGGGCAGCCACGTGATCCGCCCGCCCGCGCCCGCGAGGACGGTGTAGGCATTGGCGAAGCCGAGGGTGCCGTCCACCTTGGCGGTCTGGGCCATGTCGGTGCGGACCACCTTCGCGGTCGGCAGCGCCGAGTCGCTCTGCGCCGGTGCGCCGCCGTCGCCCTGCAGCGCGTACACCGCGCCGGCCGCGCCGATCGCGAGGACGGCGGTCCCGCCCAGCAGTACCCGGCGCCGCGGTAGGCGCCGGGAATGACGTCCGGGCAGGCCCCGCCGCGGTGACGGGTCGTCTTCCCGGACGGGGTTGTCAGGTTCTGATTTCAGCATCGTCTGGCCTCCGGTCGTTCGTCCGAACGACTTCATGGCCACCACCCTGCCGAAGAGCGGGTTTCCCTGAGGTGACCGCGCTCGTTAACCTCGGCCTTATCGTGGATCTGCGGCAATAGGACCATGCGGATACTGGTGGCCGAAGATGAGCGCGTCCTCGCCGACCTGGTGGCCGAGGGGCTCCGGGAGCAGGCGATGGCGGTCGACGTGGCCTACGACGGCGCGGACGCGCTGGAGCACCTCGCCGTCAACGACTACGACGTCCTCGTGCTGGATCGGGACATGCCGCGCGTGCACGGCGACGAGATCTGCCGCGAGCTGGCCCAGCGCGGCGCCCCGGTGCGGATCCTGATGCTGACCGCGTCCGGCGCGGTGCACGAACGCGTCACGGGCCTGAACCTGGGCGCCGACGACTACTTGGCGAAACCGTTCGCGTTCGACGAGCTGGTCGCGCGGGTCCGCACGCTCGCCCGGCGCGCCGGGCCGCCGCTGCCGCCGGTGCTGGAGCACGATGGCATCACCCTGGACACCGGCCGCCGGCAGGCCTTCCGCGACGGCCGGTACCTGCCGCTGTCACGGAAGGAGTACGCGGTGCTGGAGGTACTGATGCGGGCCCGGGGCGCGGTCGTCAGCACCGAGGAGCTCCTGGAACGCGCGTGGGACGAGCACACCGACCCGTTCACCACCGTCGTCAAGGTGACGATGAGCAAGCTGCGGTCCAAGCTCGGCGACCCGCCCGTCATCGTCACCGTCCCGGGAAGCGGGTACCGGCTGTGACCCGCGGCGGCGCCGCGCGGCGTGTCACGTCGGTGTTCGGCGGCTCGGTGCGGGCCAGGATGACGCTGCTGTACGGCGGGGTGTTCACCGCGATCTCGCTGGCGGTGCTGGTCGTCGCGCAGCGGCTCCAGGAGGCCGTCTTCGACGAGAAGATGCGCGGACTCACCCGCCTCGGCTCGGTCGCGGGCCTGCCCTGCGACGTCCGGCCGCCCGAGGCCCCCTGCTCCGCCGTCCCGTACGACCCGAAGGTGCCGAGCCCCCTCGGGGGGTCCACGTCGGACTGGCCGGTGTCGGCCGGCGAGCGGATGGAGCTCCAGCAGGACCTGGCGAACACGCAGCGGATCATCATCCTGGCCGCGATGGCCTTGATCGTGGTCCTCTCGTTCGTGGTGTGCTGGTGGCTGACCGGGCGGCTGCTGCGGCCGCTGCACCACGTCACCGCCACCGCCCGCCGGCTGTCGCTGTCCACCCTGCACGAGCGGATCGGGCTGACCGGTCCGCGGGACGAGCTCCGCGACCTCGCCGACACCTTCGACGCCATGCTCGACCGGCTGGAGAACGCGATGTCCAGCCAGCGCCGTTTCGTCGCCAACGCCTCCCACGAGCTGCGCACCCCGCTGGCCGTGCAGCGGACCGCCGTCGAGATCGGTCTGGCCGACCCGACGCCGGCGAAGGTGGCGAGGATCCGGACCGAGCTGCTGCGCACCACGGACCGGTCGGAGCGGCTCATCGAGGGCCTGCTCACCCTCGCGAAGGGCGAGCAGGAGATCGACACCAAGGCCCCGGTGGACCTCGCCGCCGTCACCGAGCAGGTCGCGGGTGAGCATCTGCGGCTCGCCGAGACCCACGGCGTGACCGTCACCACCACCACCACCCGCCCGGTCACCGTCGCGGGCGACGAGGTGCTGATCACCCGGCTGGTCGCCAACCTGGTGCAGAACGCGATCCGCCACAACCACCCCGGCGGGCGGGTCCTCGTCGAACTGGACCCCGGCACCGGGCTGCTCGTCTCCAACACCGGCCCGCAGGTGCCGCCCGACCAGGTGGACGGGCTGTTCGAGCCGTTCCGGAGGCTGCACCGGGACCGGACGGGCTCGGCCGACGGCGCCGGGCTCGGCCTGTCCATCGTCGCGGCCATCGCCCGCGCCCACGGCGGCACCGTCCGTGCCGAGGCCAACCCGGACGGGGGCCTCTCCATCGTCCTGGCCCTGCCCGTCGTCGCCCCCGCCGAGGAACACGCCGTCCACTGACACGCCGTCCCCCTGGCGCGCCGTCCCTCAGCTCCGGCTCTCCGGTCGGCTCCGGCTCTCCAGCCATTCGGCGATCACCGGCCATGCCCGGCCCAGCATCTCGGGCCGCATCAGGTCGGAGTGGCCGCAGGGCATCTCGACCGCCGAGATCTCTCCGCTCACGTAGGGCTCCCAAAGCTCGCCGTCCGGCAGGTCGTCGCCCTCGCGCTCCCCGGCGACCAGGAGCAGGACGTCCCCGTCGAAGACGCCGAACTCGTGGCTCCGCCTGAGCAGCACGTTGTTGCGGAAGACCTTCGCGACGAGGAGAAGTTCGTCGTCGGAGACGCCCCCGAGCACCTCCCCCACCTCCTCGCGGAACCGCGCCGCCGTGCGCCGCAGGGCGGCCTCCAGGTCGCCCTCGCCGGGCTCCGGAGCGGGGGCGGATTCTGCCGCGGCCTTGTCGCCGTCGCCGTCGCCGTCCGCGGTGACGTCCGCGGTGACGTCCGGATACGCGTCCATGATCACCAGTGCGGCGACGGTCTCCCCGGCGGCCCGCAACTGGACGGCGATCTCGTGGACGGGGATGCCGCCGAACGAGAAGCCGCACAGGTGGTACGGGCCCGTGGGCTGCACCGCGCGGATCTGCGCGACGTACTCCGCCGCCATCTCGCGGAGCGTGCCGGGCATCCCGGCGCCACCGTCGAGCCCGGCGGCCTGCAGCCCGTAGAGCGGGACGTCGCCGGGCACGAACCGGGCCAGCGGCCGGTAGCACCAGCTCAGACCGGAGGCCGGATGGACGAAGAAGAACGGCGGCCGGTCCCCCTCGGCACGGATCGGCAGCACCCGGCCCAGGGAGTCCGCCAGCGACGACAGACCCAGCCGGCCGATGATCCCGGCGGCGGTCGGCGCGCCGAACACGTCCCGCACGGAGATGGACACCCCCTTCTCCGCCAGCCGCGTGACGAGCCTGACGGCCAGCAGGGAGTGCCCGCCGAGCTGGAAGAAGTCGTCGTCGACGCGGACGTCCGGCACGCCGAGGATCTCGGCGAACGCCTCGCAGACGAGGCTCTCCAGCGCCGTGGCGGGGTTGCGTCCGGCGTCCTCCCGTGTGCCTCCCGCATTGGCGTAGTCGGGGCTGGGGAGTGCCTTGCGGTCGAGTTTGCCGTTACCGGTCAACGGCAGATCAGGCAACGCCACCACGGCCGCGGGAACCATATGGTCGGGCAGCGTGCGGGCCACGAACTCCCGCAACCCCTCCCCCACTGCCTCATCATCGACCGGCACCACGTAAGCCACCAGGCGCTTGTCGCCCGGGACGTCCTCGCGCGCGACCACCGCCGCCCGCGCCACCTGAGGATGCGCCCGCAACGCCGCCTCGATCTCACCCGGCTCGATCCGGAACCCGCGCACCTTCACCTGCTCATCAACACGCCCAACAAACACCAACTGCCCATCCCGAACCCGCTTCACCAGGTCACCCGTCCGATACATCCGCTCACCGGCACCGAAGGGGCAGGCCACAAACCGCTCCCCCGTCAACCCCGCACGCCCCACATAC
>NZ_VCKW01000039.1 GCF_005889715.1 Actinomadura soli | reverse complement strand
GGGAATGGGTCCGTGCGGAACGCACCTGGCGGGCCGTCGCGGACGGCTACCGGTCCGCATACGCCATCACCTAGGCATACGGCGCCGCCGAGGCGCGTGCGCCCTCACATAGATGCTGGAAGGGAGCCTCCGGCGTGGATCTGGTGGTCATCGGACTCGGCTACGTGGGACTGCCGCTCGTGCGGGAGGCCTGCCGGGCCGGCCTGCGGGTCGCCGGTCTCGACCGCGACGCGCGCGTGGTCGCCGGGCTCAAGGCCGGGCTGTCGCACATCGACGACGTCTCGCCCGCCGAGATAGAGGAGATGCTGGAGACCGGGTTCGTCCCGAGCCTGCAGGAGGACGTCCTGGACGGCGCCCGCACCGTGGTCATCTGCGTGCCGACGCCGCTGTCGCCCGAGGGCGGCCCCGACCTCACCGCCGTGCGCGGCGCGTCCGAGACCGTCGCCCGGCACCTGGAGCCGGGCGCGCTCGTGGTCCTGGAGTCGACGACCTACCCGGGCACGACGGAGGAGGTCGTCCGGCCGATCCTGGAGACGTCCGGCCTGGTCGCGGGCGAGGAGTTCCACCTGGCGTTCTCGCCGGAGCGGATCGACCCGGGCAACCCGGTGTACGGGGTGCGCAACACGCCGAAGATCGTCGGCGGGCTGAGCGCGGCGTGCGCGTCGGCCGCGTCGGCGTTCTACGGCAAGTTCGTCGAGCGGGTCGTGCTGGCCAGGGGCACCCGCGAGGCGGAGATGGCCAAGCTGCTGGAGAACACCTACCGGCACGTGAACATCGCGCTGGTCAACGAGATGGCGGTGTTCTGCAACGAATTGGGCATCGACCTGTGGGACGCGATCGACTGCGCGGCCACGAAGCCGTTCGGGTTCCAGGCGTTCCGGCCGGGCCCCGGCGTCGGCGGGCACTGCATCCCGATCGACCCGAACTACCTGTCGTACAAGGTCCGCTCGCTGGGCTACCCGTTCCGGTTCGTGGAGCTGGCCCAGGAGATCAACGACCGGATGCCGCGCTACGTCGCCGAACGCGCGCAGCTGCTGCTCAACCGGGAGGGACGCGCGCTGAAGGGCGCCAAGGTCCTGCTCCTCGGCGTCACCTACAAGGCCGACATCGCCGACCAGCGCGAGTCGCCGGCCCGTCCGGTGGCGCGGCGGCTGGCCCGGCTCGGCGCCGACCTGTCGTTCCACGACCCGTTCGTCGAGTCCTGGGACGTCGACGGGACGGCCGTCCCGAACGCGGGCGGCGACCTGCGCGCGGCGCTGGAGGCGGCCGATCTGGCGATCGTCCTGGCCGACCACGCCGCCTACGACGCGGCCACGCTGACCCGGCACGCGCCGCTGCTGTTCGACACCCGCGGCCGGACGCGGAACACCCCCGCGGACACCGTGGAACTGCTCTGAGCGCGCGTCGTGGCGCGGTGCCCTGGCACACGCGGCGCCCTGACACAGGTGCCCTAGCACAGGGGACGGATTGGCCCGGCATCGTCCACGCCATGGACAGCGGGAATTCATCGGCAATTTCCATCGACGCCCAAGACTCGGCCCAAAGGGCATGATTCGGCGTCCGAGTCTTTTTCGTCCGGCCCGGTGCGGGAACCCGCACGGTACGGCCGCCGAGGGCGAAAGGGACTCGCTACGGAGTGAGTGATAATGCGGGTCTGTGTATGCACGGTCGTGCACCATCCCGAGGACGCGCGCATTCTGCACCGGCAGATACGCGCGCTGCTCGATGCCGGCCATGAAGTCACATATATCGCTCCATTTCGGGCATGTAATGCGACCCCGTGGCGGGAGATCAGCCCGGTGGACGTGCCGCGCGCCACCGGACGGCGCCGCATCCGTGCCTTGCGCGCGGCCCACCGGGCCCTCGCCGAGCACGCCGCGTACGCCGACGTGATCCTGCTGCACGACCCCGAGCTGCTGGTGTCGCTCCCGCGCGAGGTGCGCAGGCGCACCGTCGTGTGGGACGTCCACGAGGACACCGCCGCCGCGCTCAGCGCCAAGGGGTGGTTGCCGGGCCCGGCGCGTCCCGTGCTGCGGCCCGCCGTCCGCCACCTGGAGCGGCGCAGCGAGCGGCGGCACCGGCTGCTGCTCGCCGAGCACGGCTACCGGTCCCGGTTCAGCGAAGATCATCCCGTTGTCCCCAACACCACCTACGTCTCCGACAGCCGGCCCCCGGAGCCGGACGGCCGCCGCGCCGTCTACGTCGGGCAGCTCTCCCGGGCGCGCGGCGCGCTCGACATGATCGAGATGTCCCGCCCGCTGGCCGCCGAGGGCGTGCTGGTCGAGCTGATCGGGGCGGCGGACGCCGACGTCCGGGACCCGCTGCGGGCCGCGCAGCGCGAGGGGATCCTGCGCTGGTACGGGTTCGTCCCGAACGACCGGGCGCTGCGCATCGCCGAGGGCGCGATGGCCGGGCTGGCGCTGCTGCACGACGAGCCGAACTACCGGCACTCGATGCCGACCAAGGTCGTGGAGTACATGGCCCGCGGCGTCCCGGTGATCACCACGCCGAACCCGCCGGCCGTGGACATCGTGGAGCCCGCCGACTGCGGGCTGGTCGTCCCGTTCGGCGACCCGGAGGCCGCCGCGAAGGCCGTCCTGCGGCTGCGCGACGACCCGGGCCTGCGCACCGGCCTCGGCGAGCGCGGCTACCTGGCCGCCCGGGCGCGGTTCCACTGGCCCGTCCACGCCGAGCGCTTCGTCGCCCAGCTGGAGGCGTGGGCGGGGCGCTCCCCCGCTCAGGCCCCGGAGCACGAACCCGAGCCGGAGCCCGAACCGGAACCGGGCCCGAAGCCCGTCCCCGAGTACTGACCCCGGCGGGCCCGTCTCAGGACGGGTTGTTCAGCCGGTACGCGATGGACCGGGCGAGGCGCGCCGCCGCGCCCGCCGGCCGCTCCGCCTCCACCACCACAACGTACCGGCGGACGCGCAGCGCGATCATGCCCGCGGTCGGGCCGATCTCGTACGCCTCGTCGGCGCGGATGTCGCGGCGCCGCCGGGCCTGGGCCTGCGTGGCCTGCAGCGCGTCCAGCATCCGTGAGGCGGCGTGGTCCGTCCGGGCGACCCAGCGGACGCTGACGGTGATGCTCCCCACGGCCGTGTCCGGCCCGGTCGTGCCCACCGGGCCGGCGGTGCCCGCCGGACCGGTCGCGCTCGGCGTCGCCGACGCCGAGGACGACGGAGACGCCGAACCGGGCGACCCGGTCGGCCCGGGTTCGGGCGGGTTCCTCCGCTTCCCCTCGGGATCCTTCGGCTCGCCCTTGGACGGCTTGCCCTTGGACGGCTTGTACGTGCAGGACACCGCGCGCGGAAGCCGGACCGTTCCCGCATTGGCGCGGACGGGTTCGGCGACATGGCCCGCCATGTGCGCCGCCGCCAGGTCGGCCTTCTCCAGCAGGGAGCAGGCGTCCGGCCAGTCGCCCGCGGGGACGCCGTCCAGCTCGGCCGGTCCGGCGCCGGTGAGCCCGCCGCGGAGCGCGACCAGCCGTGCGGCGCCGTCCGGGCGCGGCGCGGCCTGCGGGACGCCCGCGTACAGCAGCCCGCCCGCCGCCGCCAGCCACGGCCGCGCGCCCGGCAGGTCGGTGTTCAGCGCGAACGGCGCGGGCGCGGTCGTGATGGTCCCGCCGCCGGGTTCGACGATGTCGACGCCCGCGGGCAGCAGCCGCTCCGACAGCCGGGGGCGCAGCGCGAACACGCGGCCGCCCGCCTGCGCGAGCGCCGCGTACGCGGGCACGTCCCGCTCCCATTCGACCTTCCCGGACGGGACCCGCCGCGCCTCCATGCGGGTCACGCTCCGCCTCTCCCCGTCCGGGTGGTAGACGATCATGAGCCGTCCGGCCGTCAGGACGGCCTGGCACATCGCGTCGCCGCACACGCCGTCGCCCTTCCACTCGGCGAACGCCCCGCCGCGGTCGTCGAACGCGCGCAGCGCCGTGCCGTCGGACGCCAGCGTCACGCCGTCCAGCATCGACACCTCGGGTGACTCCGGGGAGCCGAGCGGCCGGTTCCAGCGGACGGAGCCGGTCGCCGGCGCGACCGCGAGGAGCCGGCTGTGGCGGTCGCCTCCGGCGCACTCCAGGGCCAGCGCCGCGAGGGACTCCCGCCCGTCGGACGGGCGCGCGCCGCCCTCGAACAGCCGGCAGCCGCGCGGCAGCGCCAGCCGCCACACCCGCTTGCCGGACACCGCCGAGACCCCGAACAGCGTCCGGCGGGGCTCGTCGGTGGTGAGCAGCACGTCCGAGCCCGCGGGCCAGCGCAGCGTCGCCCGGGACACCGCCGCCGGGCGTTCGCCCTCCCGCCGCCACAGCAGCCCGCCCGACAGCGCGTCGAACGCGACGAGCAGCCGGTCGGTGCGGTCGCCGTCCCGCTGGAAGTGGGCGACCAGCCGGGACCGGGTGGACGCCCAGCCGAGCAGCGTCCACCCGGAGCGGCGGTAGCTCCAGCGGGGCGCGCCGGTCCGCGCGTCGCGGACGTCGAGGCCGTGCCCGGACGCCGTCACGACCTGGCCCTGCGCGACCGCGTAGGCGACGCCGTCATGCCCGGCGACGGCCCCGTGGTGCGTGCGGGTCGTCTGCTCCCAGCTCACGGCGAGCGGGCCGGGCGGCGGGCCCGTCTCGCTCTGCGGCGTGACGGGCTCGGCGGTCACGGTGTGCCGGACCTGCCACCATTCCGCGCCCAGCACGAACCGGTCGACGAGGACGGCGCACAGCGCGATGGCCACCGCTCCGGAGACCAGGCCGAGAGCGACGCGGACACCGCCCACGGACTCCGGCCGTCCACCGGGCCGCTGCCGGCTCGCGACCACGACCGCGCCGCCTCCCTCCGCGTACTGTGCCTGCAAGACGACACCCACCATGCCCTGTGGCGGGCGTCGGCGCGACAGAACGGAGCGGAACGTGAAGGTCTTCACCCATTGGCGAACCTGGGACGAGGCCCGGACCTCCCTCGCCGGGGGCGAGATCGACGTGGACGCTCTCGCCAGGGCCGCCGCCGCAGCGGAGCGCTGGCACGGCGACCAGCTCCGTCCGACCGGCGACCCGTACGTCCAGCACCTGCTGGAGGCGCTGGAGGTGCTGGTCAGCGGGCCGGGCGTGACCGATCCCGACGTCCTGTCCGCCGCGCTGCTGCACGACGTGGTCGAGGACACCCCGGCCACCCTCGCGGACGTGGAGGCCGGGTTCGGGCCCGTGGTGACGGAGCTGGTCGACTGGGTGACCAAGCCGCCGTCCACGGGCACGGGCCGCCAGGCGAAGCGCGCCGCCCGTGCCGCCTACCTGCGCCGTCTCGGCGAGGCGCCGCGGGAGGCCGTGCTGGTGAAGCTCGCCGACCGCGCCAGCAACGTCCAGACCCTCGACCGGATGCCGCCCGACTTCCAGCGCCGCTACTACGCCGAGACCGTGACCTACATCGTCCCGCTGGCCGAGTCCGACCCCTGGTTCAAGGACTGGTACGCGTCCTGGCGCCGCCATTTCGCCCACCTGATGTGACCGGACGGTCATGGAGTGGGAGAATCCCGCGCATGGAGCGGGAGTGGGTCGTTGAGGAGAGCGTGGCCGTCGAGGCCGAGGCCAGAACGGTGTACGCGGCGGTCGCCGACCTGCGCCGAATGCGCGAGTGGAGCCCGGAGCTGTTCGCCACCTGGATCCGCGGCCGGAGGATCGCGCCGGGCACGAAGTTCGTCGGCTTCAACCGGATCGGCTGGCGCGTCTGGTTCACGACCTGCCAGGTGACGGTCGCGGTGCCGGGCGAGGCGTTCGCGTTCCGCGTGTCCACCTTCGGGATGCCGGTCGCGCTGTGGGGCTACCGCATCGAGGACATCGCGGACGACCCGTCCGCCCCCCGGACGCGGCTCACCGAGTACTGGGAGGACCTGCGGCGCGACCGCCGGAGCGCCGCGGTCACCTCGCTGCTCGGCAAGGTCTTCACCGGCGTCCCCGCCGAGCGGCGCGCCGCGGCGAACCGCGAGAGCATGCGCGCCACCCTCGCCCGCATCGGGAAGGCCGCCGAGATCGCACGGCGATGAACACCGATTAGGCTGTTTCCTTCGGCCCTTCGGGGTACCGGGGGGACGTCCCCGGCGTCACATACGTGCGAGGAGCAGCCTGCATGTCGTCCCAGGTCACGGGGCTCACGACCGGTTCCGGCGGCACGGTGAAGGATCAGGAGATCGCCGCCGAGCAGCGCTATGTCGACATCGCGTACGCGCGGCTGGAGGAGATGCGCGCCGACGCCCAGGCCATGATCCGCGAGGGCTACCGGCAGTCGCTCGCGGGCACCAAGGGCTCGCTCGTGGACCGGGACGCGATGGTCCACCAGGCGGCGCTGCGCGCCCGGGCGCTGGACATCGCCGACGACGGCCTGGTCTTCGGACGCCTCGACCTGGCCCGCGCCGACCACGACCCCGCCGAGCACGCGTCCGGGGAGGTCCGCTACATCGGCCGCGTCGGCGTCCGGACCAGCGAGCACGACTCCCTGGTGATCGACTGGCGGGCGCCCGCCGCCGAGGACTTCTACCGCGCCACCCCGGAGGATCCGCGCGGCGTCGTCCGGCGGCGCGTCCTGCACTCGCGCGGGCACACGGTCGTCGACCTGGAGGACGACCTCCTCGACCCGGACGCGGCGGACGGCATGACGGTCGTCGGCGACGGCGCGTTCCTCGCCTCGCTGGCCCGCACTCGCGAGGGCGCGATGCGCGACATCGTCGCGACGATCCAGCGGGAGCAGGACGAGGTGATCCGCGCGCCCGCCGACGGGACGATCCTCGTCCGCGGCGCCCCCGGCACCGGCAAGACGGCGGTCGCGCTGCACCGCGTCGCGTACCTGCTGTTCCGGCACCGGCGCCGGTTCGGCTCCCGGGGCGTGCTGGTCATCGGGCCGAACCGCCGGTTCACCGCGTACATCGAGCGGGTGCTGCCCTCGCTCGGCGAGGGCTCGGCGACGCTGCGCTCGCTCGGCGACCTGGTGGACGGCGTGACCGCGACCGTCCACGACGCGCCCCGCCTCGCCCGGCTCAAGGGCGCGGACGAGATGGCGGCCGTGCTGCGCCGCGCCGTGACCGACCACGCGCCCGGCGCCCCGGACGAGCTGCGCGTCGTGTTCAAGGGCGTCGTCGTGACGCTCGACCGCGCCCGGCTCGACCGGGTCAGGAACGAGGTCCACCGGCGCAGCCGCGGCAGCGTCAACGCCGCCCGGGGCCGCGCCGCCGAGCTCCTCCTGGACGCCCTCTGGGAGCGGTTCACCGACGTCGGCGGCCAGGAGGCGGCCGAGGCGGCGGAGGGCGCCGAAGCGGGGCTGTGGAACGCGATCCTGGCCGCGGACGGCCTCGCCGCGCTCGACGACCCCCTCGACCAGGCGTCCGGGCGCGAGAACGGGAGCGGGCGCGAGAACGGGAGCGGCGACCCCAAGCGCACCCGGTTCGAGACGCGCGTCCGCGAGCAGCGCGCGTTCACCGACTTCCTCGTCGCCTGGTGGCCGATCCGCCGACCGCTGGACGTGCTGCGCTCGCTCGGCGACCCGTCCCGGCTGCGCCGCGCCGCCGGACGCGACCTCGACCGCGCCGGCCTCGACGCCCTGGCCGCCTCCTGGAAGGGCGAGAACGCGCCGCTCAGCTACCAGGACGTCGCCCTCCTGGACGAGATCGACGCGCTGCTCGGCTCGCCGCCCCGCCCGTCCCGGCGCAAGCCCGCCCCCGCCGACGACGACCCGTTCGTCGTGGACGGCGTCAACATCCTCACCGGCGAGGACGTCGTGGACGACACGTGGGAGCCGGAGATGCAGGAGCTGACGACGTCCATCGAGCGGCTGGAACGCTCGCGGCGCGTCGACGACGGCGTGGTCGAGGAGCGCCCCGAGTACGCGCACATCGTCGTGGACGAGGCGCAGGACCTCTCGCCCATGCAGTGGCGGATGCTCGGCCGCCGCGGCCGCCAGGCCAGCTGGACCATCGTCGAGGACCCGGCCCAGAGCGCCTGGGAGGATCTGGACGCCGCCCGCCAGGCCATGGAGGTCGCGCTCGGTGGCGAGCGGCCCGCGTCCAGGTCCCGGGGCCGGGGCAGGGGCCGCCGCGGGCGCGGCGGCGCCGCGCGCAAGCCCGCCCCCGCTCGCGTGCGGCACGAGTACGAGCTCACCACCAACTACCGCAACTCGACCGAGATCGCCGCCGTGTCCGCGCGGGTGCTGGCCGTCGCGCTGCCGGAGGCCCGCCCGGCGCGCGCCGTCCGCACGTCCGGCATCGAGCCGGTGGCGCGGGTCGTCCCGGAGCCCGGCCTGCCCGCCGCCGCGCGGGAGGCGGCGGAGGAGCTGCTCGGCCAGGTGGAGGGCACCATCGGCGTCATCGTCCCGCTGTCCCTCGACCAGTCCGGCGCGCAGGCGAGCCTGTTCGACGAGCCCGTCACCGCCTGGACGGCGTCCGACCGGGACCGGCTCGCCGAGAGCCTGCCGGACCGCGTCCAGGTCCTGGACGTCCTTGAGGCCAAGGGCCTGGAGTTCGACGCGGCGGTGATCGTCGCGCCGGAGACGGTGGCCGCGCAGTCCCCGCGCGGGCTGCGCGTGCTGTACGTGGCCGTGTCGCGGGCGACGCAGCGGCTGACCGTCCTCACCGCCGACCCGGACTGGCGCGACCGGCTCTTCGAGGACTGACCTCCGCGCGTCCGCGCAGCTCAGAGAGGCCGCGTCCGTCCGGCCGTGAAAAGCGCCCGGGCGCGCGGGTTAGGCTGACGCTGCCCCATTCGGACGGGTGGACGGAGATCGATGAGCGGTCGGAATCCCGCCCCCAGGCGGAGCTACGGCGGCCGGTCCGCCGAGGAGCGCCGCGCCGAACGGCGGGAGCGCCTGCTGGCGGCCGGCCTCGAACTGTTCGGCACGCGCGGCTACGCGGCCACGTCCATCGAACGGCTGTGCGCGACCGCGAGCGTGTCGACCCGCAACTTCTACGAGGAGTTCTCCGGGCGCGAGGAACTGCTCACCGCCCTGCACCGGACCATCAACGAGCGCGCCTCGCGGGCGCTGTCCACCGCGTTCGCCGAGGCCGCGGGCGCCGCCCTCGCGACCCGGGTGGAGCGCGCCGTCCGCGCGTTCGTGACCGTCACCGCCAGCGACCCGCGCTGGGCCCGCATCGCGTTCGTCGAGGTCATCGGCGTGAGCGCGAACCTGGAGCGGCACCGGCTGAACTGGCACGGCCAGTGGGAGGACGCGCTGCTCGCGATGACCCGCGAGGCCGTCCGGCGCGGCGAGGCCGTCGACCGCGACCACCGGCTCACCATGATCGCGATCATCGGCGCCGCCAACAACCTCGTCCACCACTGGTCCGCCCGCGACCAGGACATCCCCGTGGACGACATCACCGCCGAGCTGACCCGCCTGGTCCTCGCCGCCGTCACACGCCCCTAGATGATCGGGGGCCGTCCGGTGCGGGTCATGCGCCAGGCGGTCCGGTACGAGATGGGGCGGCGCGGGCCCGCCGGTTTGCGCCAGCCTTCCGTGAAGCCCCTGAACCAGGGCTTGAGGGCGCTCGGCCTGCGTTCGCGGACGACGGTCATGCCGACCCACACGGCGAGGTAGGTGAGGGCGAGGGGCCACGGGAGGTTGCGGCGGGCCAGCCAGACGCGGTTGCGGGCGTTGTAGCGGTAGAACATGTCGTGCCGCGTCGGCAGGACGGCCGGGTGGAACATGACCGCGGACGAGTCGTAGACGATCCGGTACCCGGCGTTGAGGATCTGCCAGGCGAGGTCGGTCTCCTCGTGCGCGTAGAAGAAGTCCTCCGGGAGGCCGCCGCCGGCGTCGAACGCGGCGCGGCGGATCGCGCAGGCGCCGCCGAGGAACGTCGTCACCGCGGAGGACCGTTCCGGGTCGCCGGCGCGCAGCCGCGGCACGTGCCGGCGCTCGCCGCGCCCGCCCTCGGGATCGCGGACGCGGAACGAGATGACGCCGAGATCGGGCTCGGCGGAGAACCGGTCGCGCAGGTACGTGCCGAGGCGGGTGGAGCGGTACCAGCCGTCGTCGTCCAGGAAGAGGACGACGTCGCCGCAGGACGCCGCCACGCCCCGGTTGCGCCCGGCGGGGATGCCGACGTTCTTCGGAAGGGCGAGGGTCTTGACGCGCTCGTCGTCGAACGGGGCGACGTCCGCCTTGCCGCCGAGGGGGTCGACGCCGTTGCCGACGAGGACGACCTCGACGTCCACGTGGTCCTGCTCCAGGGCGCTGCGGACGGCGCGGGCCAGCTCGTCCGGACGGTTGCCCATGGTCAGCACGACGACGGAGAGTTTCACTTCAGCCTCCGCGAGGCCAGGATGCTGACCAGGTGAAGGAGCGTCTGCAGGACGGCGACCGCCGCGACGGTGACCATCAGCACCCGCACCGCGACGGGGCCGTCGGCGCCGAAGACGGAGTCGAGCAGGGCGGCGGCGAGGATCAGCAGCGACAGCTCGACCGCGCCGATGATGCGGTGGAAGCGCAGCGTGGACGCGGCCTGCCGGGCGAGGGCGATGCCCGTCGAGCGGGGGCGCAGCGCGCGGTCGCCACCGGACGGGTCGGCGGGCAGGCCCGACTTGGCCCGCGCGACGACGACGTTGTCGGTCTCCGCCTTGATCAGCGCTGCCCCGAGCGCGGCGACGAGGCCGAGCTCGGCCCAGCCGCCGTTCTCCCAGCCGCCCTGCGCCATGAAGCCGAGCCCGATGAGCAGCGACACCTCGGATAGGTAGTGGCCGATGCGGTCGAGGAACACCCCCGCCACGGACGTCTGCCTGAGGTAGCGGGCGACCTCGCCGTCCACGCAGTCGAGCAGCAGGTAGATCTGGATGAGGACGGCGCCGGCGACTGCCGTCCACACCGGGGAGGCGGGCAGCGACACCACGACGCCCGCGGCGACGCCGCTCAGCATCATCAGATAGGTGAGCTGGTTGGGGCTGAACCCGAGGCGCAGCGCGATCCACGCGAAGTACGGGGACAGGGCGCGCATGTAGAGGCGGCCGGCCCAGTGCTCCTCGTTGCGCCGGTCCTTCAGGCCGGGCGGCTGCCCGTACCGGCGGACGTCGGCGACAGCGGCGCCTTTGCGGTGCGGCCGGGGCTCGCCACCGGAGGGCTCACCGCCGGGAGACTCACCACCGGGGGGTCCTGCGTCGCCGGGGGGTTCGGGGGAGCGGCTTCGTCCGGGGATCTCAGCCTCCATGGGCCTGGACATACTCTTCCACCGCCTTGAGGGTCGCGCCCTTGTCGAGGCCGAGGTGTTCCAAGATCGTATAGCGGCCGGGGCGGGTCTGCGGGGCGTGACAGACGGCCTCCGCGAACTGGTCGACCGACAGCCCGATATCGCTCGGCAGGCGCGGCAGGCCGTGCCGGCCGAGGCACGTGAGGATCTCGGCCAGCCGGTCCGCGCCGGAGCCGAGATGGGTGGCGCGCAGGTGGTAGCAGAACGCGGCGCCGATCCCGGCCAGCTCGCCGTGGTTGGCGGTGCCGGGGAAGAGCTGGTCGATGGCGTGCAGGATCTCGTGGTCGCCGCCGCTCGCCGGACGGGAGTCGCCGGCGAACGCCATCGCCATCCCGGACAGGACGAGCCCCTCCGCGAGGACGGTCAGGAACCGGTCCGACTCGATCGACGCGGGCTGGTGCAGCAGCGCCTCCGCGGCGGTGCGGGCCACGGTGAGCGCCATCCGGTCGACGCGCTCGCCGCATTCGTCGGCGGCGAGCAGCCAGTCGTCCACGGCGGAGAAGTTGCTCACCACGTCGCCGATCCCGGCGCGGACGAGGCGGGGCGGCGCGGCGTGCACGTAGTCGAGGTCGACGATCATCGCCAGCGGCATCACCACGCCGAACGAGCCCTTGCCCTTGTCGTGGACGAGCGAGGCCACCGGGGAGCAGATCCCGTCGTGGGACAGGTTCGTCGCGACCGACACCATCGGGATGCCGGACAGCGTCGCCGCGTACTTGGTGGCGTCGATCGTCCGGCCGCCGCCGATCCCGACGACGGCCTCGTACGACCCGGCGCGCAGCTTGGCGCCGAGGCCGACGGCGGCGTCGACGCTGCCGTCCTCGACCCGGTACACCTCGCAGGCCGACAGGGAGTGCCGGACGTGCTCGGCGATCTGGTCGCCCTGCCCGGGGCCGACCGCGATCGCGACCCGCCCCTCGGTGGCGATCCGCTTGTCGGCGAGCAACTCGCCGAGGCCCGCGACGGCGCCGCGCCGCACGTCGATGGACAGCGGCGCGTTCAGCATCCGCGTCAGCAGGGGCATGAGCCTCCTCGCTCGGGTCGTCCCGTGCTTCCGGTCAGTGGCCCTTGTCAGTAGCCCTTGGCGATCCGGCGGGCCTTCTCCAGGTCGTCGTGGTCGTCGACCTCGACCCACTCGATGTCGCCGATCGGGGCCACGCCGATGCGGCCGCCCCGGTTCACGTGCTCCTGGTAGCCGTCCTCGTAGTAGAGGTCGGGGTTCCGCTCCCAGGTGGCCTTGAGGGCGTCGGCGAGCGGCTCGGCGGCGGCGGGCTCGATGAGGGTGGCGCCGATGTACTCGCCGTTGGCGGTGGAGGGGTCCATCAGCTTGGTGATGGTCTTCAGGTGCCCCGCGTCGTCGAGGATGATCTTCATCTCCTCGTCAGCCAGAGTTTTCACATCGTCCACGGCGAGGAGGATGTCAGGCCCGCGGTTCGCCAATAGTGTCTTTTCGACGCTCACCGGATGGACCGTGTCCCCGTTCACCATGAGGACGCCCTTGGAGAAGTGATCCCGAGCCAGCCACATGGAGTAGGCGTTGTTCCACTCCTCGGCCTTGTCGTTGTGGACGAGCGTGATGGACACGCCGTACCGCTCCTCCAGCCCGGCCTGGCGCTCCTCGACCGCGCCGGCGCGGTAGCCGACGACGATGACGACGTCGGTCAGCCCGACCTCGGCGAAGTTGCCGAGCGCGATGTCGAGGACGGTCGTCGCGCCGTCCGCGTTCTCGACCACGGGGACGAGGGCCTTGGGGAGGGTGTCGGTGTACGGCCGCAGCCTCCGGCCCGCGCCCGCCGCCAGCACCATGCCGATCATGCTTTGCCTCTCTCTTCATTGTGGGGGCCGCCCCCCACACCCCCGGACCAGTGCTCCCGCGAGTCGACGATCACATCAGCGTCACGGCCGCGATCGCGCCGCGTCCACGTGAGGACGCTCTCACTGCCGAACAACACGCCAAGGTAGGCGGCCAGCGCCGCGTACGCGAACGGGAGGGACCCGGACAGGCCCGCGAGAGCCACGAGCAGCATCCGGCCCTCCCAGCCGAGCCCGGCGAGGACGACCCACTCCTGCGGCCGGGCCCCCCGGCGGACACGGCACATGGTGTCGTAGTGATGGAGCGCGAGCACCGCGATCAGCACGTAGACGAGCGGTGCCGACACGGAGTGCGCGAACCCCAACACGGCGAGGTAACCATACTCGATCCCGCGGAATATGGGCGGTGCGAGCCAGTCCAGCCGCCCGCTGTGCGGGTGCGCGGAGGACGGCCCGGTCAGCAGCAGGACGACGACCGGGGCGAACAGCGCCGGAGCCGGTCCGCCGTCAGCGCGCAGCGCCGGGAGCACGCCCGTCACGGCGGCGGCGAGGACGGCGGCGGGCAGCGGCGGGAGCCGTCCGGCGGCCATCCGGCCGAGCGCGCGGGACGCCGGGCCGTCGTCCCGGAAGGCCCACAGCGTCCTGGTGGTCAGGGCGGCCCTCATCGCACGAGAGACCTTGCCGCGCGTCCGGCGAGGACGACGGTGGACGCGGCCGAGGCCCACGCGAGGAGCACGGCGAACGTCGGCCGGGCGCCCGCGACGGCGGCCGTGACCGAGACCAGCGCGAGCCGCTCGCCGGGCGGCAGCCCGAGGCCCTTCCCGACCCGCCGCAGCACGCCGCCCCAGCCGGTCGCGCCCTGGCCGGACGGCTCCCAGTGGCCGGGCCGGGTCGCCGCGTAGGACGCGTCCATCATGTCCCGGACGGACAGCAGCGCCACCGCGCCCGTCGCCGCCCACCACAGGTTCGCGCCGGGCACGGCCGCTCCGGCGGCTCCGACCGCCCCGGCCGCGCCGGCCGTCAGGCCCGCGTACACGGCGAACTCACCGGCCCGGTCGAGGACGCCGCCGTCCGGCCGGAAGGCCCCGAGGACGACCGAGGCGCACAGCAGCAGCGCCCCGGCGACCAGGCCGCCGCGCGTGCCGTCCGAGAACCACACCGCGGCGAGCACCGCGAAGGCCAGGGAGATCGCCGATACGGTGTCCGGCGTGAGGTCGTCCACGGCATCGGCCGCCTCTCGGTCTGGGCGGATGGTCGCGGGGCGTGCGCCGGGCGGAGCCCGGCGGTACGTTGAGCGTGACCGGCCGAACGCGCGGGGACGCCTGGAGCATCGGGCCTCCGGCCGGTCGGAACGACTATGGGCAGGTGCACAGCGTAGTGGCCCGATGACCGGGTGTCGCGGGAAATCGAGGAGAGATGGGGACGCGGACGGTCGCGGTGGTGCTCGCCGGCGGGGTCGGCGCGCGCATGGGCGCCGGGCGCCCCAAGCAGCTCGTGGAGGTCGGCGGGCGGCCGATCCTGGCGCACGCGGTCGGCGCGTTCGACGCGCATCCGGGCGTCGGCGAGGTGGTGGTCGTGATGGCGGCCGGGCACCTTCGCGCGGCGGCCGCGATCGCCGCGCCGTTCCGGAAGACGGCGGCCGTGATCGAGGGCGGCGACACCCGGACCGCGTCCACGGTCGCGGCGCTGCGCGCGCTGGACGGCCGTCCCGACGACACCCGGGTGCTGTTCCACGACGCGGCCCGGCCGTTCGTGGACGCCCCGGTGATCGACCGCGTCCTGGACGCGCTGGACGCCCATGACGCCGTCGCGGTGGGCGTGCCCTCGTCCGACACGATCGTGGTGGTCGAGGACGGCCTGATCGCCTCCATGCCGCCGCGCGAGACGATGAGCCGGTTCCAGACCCCGCAGGGGTTCCGGCTCGGCACGATCCGCAAGGCGTACGAGCTGGCCCTCGCCGATCCGGAGCTGCGCGCGACCGACGACTGCGGGATCGTGCACCGCTACCTGCCGGACGTCCCGATCCGGGTCGTCGCGGGCAGCGAGCGCAACCTCAAGGTCACCCAGCCTCTCGACGCCGTCGTCGCCGAGCATCTCGCCACCGGCCATCCCACCACAGGCCATCCCACCACCGGGGACATCCCTTGATCTTCGAGAGCACGCCCACCGTCATCGGCCACCGCGGCTACGGGTCGGGCGACCTCACGCCGCCGGGCGCGCGGGCGCCCGTCGCCGAGAACACGCTGCCGTCGATGCTCGCCGCCGTGGAGGCGGGGCTGGCCTGGATCGAGATCGACGTGACGCGGACGGCCGACGACGATCTCGTCCTGCGGCACGACCCGACGACGTCCGAGGGCGACCACGTGGTGGACCTGCCGGCCACGGCGAGCGGCCTGCCCCGGCTCGCGGACGTCTTCGACGCGCTGCCCCCGGACGTGGCCGTCGACGTGGACGTCAAGACCGTCCTGGAGGACGCGGTGGACGACCCGTCACGCCGCACCGGCGCGCTGCTGCTGCCGGTGCTGAAGCGGGAGGCGAAGCGGCGCAGGCTGCTCGTCACGTCGTTCGACCCGTCGCTGCTGGCGTTCCTGCGGGACGGGCTGCCCGGCGTCCCGCTGGGCCTGCTGACGTGGCTGCGGTTCCCGCTGTGGCACGCCGTCCCGGCCGCGGCCGGTCTCGGGCTGGACGCCGTCGGCGTGCACACCGGGTCGTGCGGCATCGACCATCCCGACACGCGGCTGCGTCCGCTGGAGCACTGCGTGGACGTCGCGCACAAGGCGGGCCTGGAGACCGTCGTCTGGTGCCCGACCGCCGAGACCGCCCCGGACTACGCGGCCGCCGGGTTCGACGCGATGGTGGTCAACGACGTCCCCGGCGTGCTCGCGGCGCTCTGAGCGTCAGCGGCGCTGAGCGTCAGCGGTTGCCGCCGTACATGCGCGTCCACTCGCCCGGCTCGTCGTCATCGTCCGACCCGGGTCCTGAGGACGGCTTGGGCCTCTCGGACGCGGGCGGCAGCGGAGGCGGGTTGGACGCGGCGGGCGCATGGCCGTACTGGGGCGTCCCCTGCCAGGGCGGCGAACTCTGTCCCGGCGCCTGCGGTGCTTGCGGTGCCTGATGCGGCTGGTGCGGCTGGTGCGGCTGGTGCGGCTGGTGCGCCCCCATGGGCGGCGGGGCGCCGTGCATGGGGGGCGGCCCCATCGGCGCGGGCGGCGGCGCTCCGTACCGAGGCGCGGCGCCCATCCCGGCACGCGCCTGCCAGCGGGACGGCGCGACGGACGCCACCACGAGCGCCACGCCGAGCACCAGGAAGAGACCGAGGGGGCCGAGCGTCAGGTACCCGTAGCGGAGGTCCTTGGGGAGCACGTCGCGTCCGGCGTGCTCGAAGCTCCAGCGCGGAGCCAGGACCCAGAGAAGGCCGACGACCCCGTAGACGGCGCCGGGGATCAGCGAGGCCAGCGGCGACACCCGCGAGCCCGCGACCAGCCCGATGAGCACGGCCGCGAGCAGCATCACGCCCGCTCCGATCCACCGGTCGTCTCCGTGGAGGGAGAAGGTCCGCATGAAAGAGCTGAGCCTCATCGTCCCGTACATCAGGCAGGCGGCGATGATCGGCGTCACGACCAGGCCGACCATCGCACCTAGGCCGTGGCGTGCTCCGTTGGACATGGCCACCCTCCAAACCGGGTCGGCGGGCGAGATCCCGCCAAACCTAACCCTGAGACGGGCGCGAAGGCACGCGGGTTCGGAGGTCGATTTGGGTTTTCTGCCCGTTACTGCACTGACTCGCCCGGTTTGACCGGAGATGGCTGGCCGAGCCGCGGCGGGCTCGTCAGGAAGCCGACGCCCCAGGTCACGTGCATGGTGGCGTACACGAGCGGCAGGCGCGCCCAGGCGGACGGCGGCAGCCCGCGCCCCTCCACCACCGCCCCGGCGATCATCGCGGCCGCGTACCCGCCGGGCACGATCCAGCCGGGCCAGAACCCGAACGCGCCGGCGACCGCGCCGGCGGCCATCGCCACCACGGCGATCGGCGGCGCCAGGTAGCGCAGGTTCAGCGTGCCCTGGTGCTCGCGCCCGACGACGCGCCGCCAGCGGCCCGTGTGGAAGTACTGCTTGGCGAGGGCCCGCAGGTTGGGGCGCGGACGGTAGGTGACCCGCATCCGCGGCGTGAAGAACACCCGGCCGCCGGTCTGCCGGATGCGGTGGTTCATCTCCCAGTCCTGCGCGCGGGTGAACGTCTCGTCGTAGCCGCCGACGCGGTCCAGCGCGCTGCGGCGGAACGTCCCGAGGTACACGGTCTCGACGTCGCCCGCCTCGCCGCCGGTGTGGAAGCGGGCGTTCCCGACGCCCAGCTTGGACGTCATCGCCCGCGCGACGGCCTTCTCGAACGCGGTGACGCCCTCGGCCGCCATGATCCCGCCGACGTTGTCGGCGCCGGTCTCCTCCATCGTCTCCACGCCGGCGCGGACGTAGTCGGCCGGGAGCAGCGAGTGCCCGTCCACCCGGACGATGATCGAGTACTGCGACGCCTTGATCGCGATGTTGAGGCCCTGCGGGGTGCGGCCGGTCGGGTTCGCGACCACCAGGACGCGCGGGTCCTCGGCGGCGAGCTTGCGGGCGATCTCCTCGGTCCGGTCGCGGGACGGCCCGACCGCGAGGACGAGTTCGAGCTCGCCCGGGTAGTCCTGGGTCAGGATGCCGCGGACGGCGTCGGCCAGATGCCGCTGCTCGTTGAGGACCGGCATCACCACCGACACCGCCGGCCAGGTGCGTTCACCGGAATCGCTGCGGGGTTTCACGGCGTGCTGTGTTTCCTGCTTCGTTTCCTGCTGCGTGGCGCTCTGGGCATGGGGAGACGGGTTCATATGTGCTCGCGGGGCGCAGAGTGGGCAAGACGGCGCCACGTTACTGCACGGACACGATGTCCAGGTAGCGAACGGACGGGTGTCCCCCACTTTAGAGTGGTGGGGATTCGCGTCAGAACGACGTCTTCGGGAGGCGGCGGCCGGCATGGCAGACGGGTACGACTCGGGTCGCGGCGCGGGCGACCCGCCGGACGCCGACCCGCTGGAGCGCTATTTCCGGCCGCGTCCGGGCGCGCAGGGGGCGGCGGGCCCCGCGGCGGACGGCGACATCGAGGGCGTGACCATCGAGGGGATGCCCGCGCCGCGCGTCTCGGTGGAGGGCCCGCGCGGCCCGCGCCGTCCCGGCCGCGGGCTGAGCCCGCGGGCGGCGATGAGCGCGCGGCGGCAGAAGCGGTTCCTCACGCTCACCGGGACGATGTCGGTGGTCGTCCTGCTGACCTCGGGCGGCGCGTGGGCGTTCCAGAACTACGTGACCGGCCTGATCGACGAGGTGTCGGTCGGCGGGCTCGGCCGCGGCAAGGACGCCCCGAAGGGCGCGATGACGATCCTGGTCGCCGGGGTCGACCGCCGCGACGGGCTGACGAGGGAACAGCAGAAGGCGGCGAAGCTCGGGCACCAGCCCGGCGAGCGGTCCGACACGATGATGCTGGTCCACATCTCCCGCGACCACGACAGCGTGTCGGTCGTGAACCTGCCCCGCGACTCGTACGTGACGATCCCGGCGCACAAATCGAACGGCTCGGAGGGCGCCAAGGGGGCGCGGATCCCGGCCCGTCCGGGCAAGCTGACCTGGGCGTACCAGTTCGGCGGGCCCGACCTCACGGTCAGCACCGTCAAGCGCGCGACGGGCGTGTCCATCGACCACTACGTCGAGGTGAACTTCTTCGGGTTCGTGCGCATGGTGGACGCGCTCGGCGGCGTGGACGTGTGCACCGAGGTGCCGGTCAACGACCCGAAGAGCGGGCTCCGGCTCCCCGCAGGGAAGTCGCACGTGGACGGCCTGAAGGCCCTCTCGTTCACCCGCGCCCGCTACACGCTGTCGGACGGCAGCGACCTCGGCCGCATCGACCGGCAGCAGCAGTTCATGGCGTCGATGATGAAGCAGGCGCTGTCGACGAAGACGCTCAGCGACCCGGTGAAGTCGACAAGGTTCCTGAAGGCGTCGCTGAAGTCGCTGCGCGTCGACTCGGAGCTGGCCGACAACCTGCCGGAACTCGCCGAGCAGATGAAGGACCTGAAGACCGACGACCTGACGTTCGCGAAGATCCCGCTCGCGAATCCCGGGTACAACGCCGTCCTGTGGAACACGCCGGCGCCGCAGTCGGTCGTCCAGTGGAACCAGGACAGGGCGCGCGACCTGTTCACCAGGATCCGGCGGGACCAGCCGCTGGACGAGCACACGAAGAAGCCGAGCGCGCCGCCCACGCAGAAGCCCGAGGACCGGCTCACCGTGCCGCCGGACGACATCTCCGTCCGGGTCCTGAACGCGGTCGGCACGCAGGGCCTGGCGACGAGGGCGGGCGGGCAGCTGCGGGAGCAGGGCTTCCGCACCACGGTCGTGCCCGGCGTGGCGCGCCGCGGCCTGCAGACGACGCAGATCCAGTACGGACCGGCGGGCGCGGAGTCCGCGAAGACCCTGGCCGCCGCGATCCCGGGCGCCAAGCTGAAGCGCATCGACGCGCTCGGGTCGAGGCTGCAGGTCCTGGTCGGCGCGAACTGGTCCGGCACGCGAAAGGTCGAGGCGGGCGGCGCGTCGCCGAGCGCCTCCCCCACCGCGGGCATCGACACCGACACCGCCACCCAGAAACTCTGCGGCTGACCCTGATCTAGAATGATGTTCTAGACGCGAAGGGAGCCCCATGAGCGACGCACCCGGCGAGGCTGAGCCCGGCGAAAGCCCGCCCGGCGAGATGTTCTACGAGCCGCTCGGCGGCGGGCGCTTCGCCGCCACCCCGGCCACGGCGGGACCGTGGTCGCCGGACCTCCAGCACGGCGGGCCGGTGTCGGGCCTGATGGGACGGGCCTTCGAGCGGCACGAGCCCGTCCCCGGGACGCGGGTCGCGCGGGTGACGATCGAGATCCTCAGCCCCGTACCGGTGGCGACGCTGGACGTCACGGTCCGCGTCGTCCGTCCCGGCAGGCGCGTCGCGTACCTCGAAGGGGAGATCAGCCACGAGGGCCGCCCGGTCGTCCGCGCCGGCGCGTGGCGGATCATGGGGGCGCCGTCCCACCTGGAGCCCGTCGTCCACGCGCCCGCGCCGCCGCCCCGCCCCGAGGTCACTCCCCCGTTCGAGCAGTGGCAGGACCTGCACGTGCACGGCTACCTCGCGGCGATGGAATGGCGTCCCGTCCGCGGCTCCTTCGGCGAGCCGGGGCCCGGCGCGGCGTGGGCGCGGTCCCGGATCCCGCTGGTCGCCGGCGAGTCCGACACGCCGCTGGTGCGCGCGCTGACGCTGGCCGACAGCGCGTCCGGGGTCGGCAGCCAGCTCGACTTCGGCAAGTGGCTGATCATCAACACGGACCTGACGGTGGCCCTGCACCGCGACCCGGTGGGCGAGTGGCTGTGCATGGACGCGTCGCTGGACGCGAGCCCCGGCGGAAGCGCCCTCTGCGGCGCGTCGCTGGCCGATTCGTCCGGTGAGTTCGGTCGCGTCCTGCAGACACTTCTTGTGGACGAACGTCCGCTTGCGTAGAAAACCCGCGGCGACACGCCGCATCACGGCGTGTTCTTGATCGAACACTGTGGGTAACAATCGGTGTTGACAGAGAGTAGTCACTCGTCAGGAGCTCACAGAATGTCGACAAGGAAACTCGGCCTGCTCACGACGACCGCCGCGCTGGCGCTGACCGCCTCCATCGGCACCGCCAGCGCCGCCCTCGCCGCACCGCCGCCGTCTCCGCCGGACGCCACCAGCGCGTCCAACTCCGACCCCGTGCCGAACCTGGAAGCGGCACCAGAGGAACAGACGCAACCTAACGACCAGAGTCCGACGGACGAGCAAGCACCGCCGGACGCCCAAGCACAGCCGAACGCGCAGGACCAGCCTGAGGCGCAGAACCAGCCGAACGCGCAGGACCAGCCGCAGGCGCAAGACCAGCCGCAGGCGCAAGACCAGCCGCAGGCGCAAGACCAGCCGCAGGCGCAAGACCAGCCGCAGGCGCAAGACCAGCCGCAGGCACAGGACCAGCCCAACGCTCAGAACCAGCCGCAGGCACAGGACCAGCCCAACGCTCAGAACCAGCCGCAGGCACAGGACCAGCCCAACGCTCAGAACCAGCCGCAGGCGCAGAACCAGGCCAAGCCCGCCAAGCCGGCCGCGAAGCCCGCCAAGCCCGTCGCCAAGGACGGCACCAATCTGCAGGCGTGCGCGGACGGGAAGTGTGAGGTCCAGGTCAGGGACGGCCAGGAGATCCCGCTCGACAGGAAGTACGGCATGGGCCCGATCCAGATCGGCGTCGAGGGAAGCCAGGTGACCTTCACCGTCAGGAAGGGCAACTCGGAGTCGAAGACGTCCGCCAACGCGGCCCAGCCGGGCTCGATGGCGTCGTACGACGGCCTGATGCTGAGCCCGCGCATGGCGCCGGACGGCAGCATCGTCCTCAAGGTCTCCCGCGCCTGACGGAGACCGAGGAAGACAGCACTGACAGGGTGGTGGCCGCCGGCCACCACCCTGTCGGCTGTCGCCGTACGATTCGAGCAGGTGCACCGCTCCCGTTTACCGGCCAGTACACTGCCGCGGTCGATGTACCGACCCGCCCAGAGTGGGCACCTGTTCAGAGAGGCCGCTAGTCGGCGACAGCGAAGCGAGAGGAGCCAGGCCTTGTCCTACCGGCTGACGGTCATCGGAACCGGTTACCTCGGCGCCACCCACGCGGCCTGCATGGCGGATCTGGGCTTCGAGGTCCTGGGGCTCGACGTGGACGAGGAGCGCATCGCCCGCCTCGCGGCCGGTGACCTGCCCTTCTACGAGCCGGGGCTGGAGCCTGTGCTGCGCCGCGGGCTGGAGAGCGGGCGGCTGCGGTTCACCTCGTCGTACGCGGATGCGGCGGAGTTCGGCGACGTCCACTTCCTGTGCGTCGGCACCCCGCAGAAGGCCGGGGAGTACGCGGCCGACCTCTCCTACGTGGACGCCGCGATCGGCTCGCTCGCGCCGCTGCTGCTGCGGCCGTGCCTGATCGTCGGGAAGTCGACCGTGCCGGTCGGGACGGCCGCGCGGCTCGCCGAGACGCTCGCGAAGACGGCCCCGGCGGGCGGCGACGCCGTCCTCGCGTGGAACCCCGAGTTCCTGCGCGAGGGCTTCGCCGTCCAGGACACCCTGCACCCGGACCGGATCGTCGCCGGGCTGCCCGCCGACCAGGGCGCCGCCGAGCACGCCGAGAAGGCGCTGCGCGAGATCTACCGGACGATGATCGCGGCCGGCACCCCGTTCATCACCAGCGACTACGCGACCGCGGAGCTGGTCAAGGTGTCCGCGAACGCTTTCCTCGCCACCAAGATCTCCTTCATCAACGCGATGGCGGAGGTGTGCGAGGCCGCGCACGCCGACGTGACGAAGCTCTCCGAGGCGCTTTCCTACGACGACCGGATCGGCGGCAAGTTCCTCGGCCCGGGCCTCGGGTTCGGCGGCGGCTGCCTGCCGAAGGACATCCGCGCGTTCATGGCCCGCGCCGGCGAGCTCGGCGCCGACCAGGCGCTCTCCTTCCTGCGCGAGGTCGACGAGATCAACATCCGGCGGCGGATCCGGATGGTGGACCTCGCCCGCAAGCTGCTCGGCGGCTCGTTCGCCGGACGGACGGTCGGGGTGCTCGGCGCCGCGTTCAAGCCGAACTCCGACGACGTCCGCGACTCGCCCGCGCTGGACGTGGCCGCCTCGATCCGCGCCCAGGGCGCGACGGTGACGGTGTACGACCCGCAGGCGATGCGGAACGCGCGCCGCGCCCAGCCGTCCCTGGAGTACGGCGACTCGGCCCTGTCCGCGGCGCGCGACGCCCATGTGGTGCTGCTGCTGACCGAGTGGGCGGAGTTCCGCGACATGGACCCGTCCGCGCTCGCCGAGGTCGTCGCCGAACGCAACATCGTGGACGGGCGCAACGCGCTCGACCCCGAGCGGTGGCGCGCCGCCGGCTGGAACTACCGGGCGCTGGGACGTCCCTGAGGGCGTCCCTGAAGGGGAAGTAAAGGGCCGCGAAGGCTGTTGTCGTGGTCATGGTTGATGCCTTCGCCGACCAGGACGTGATCCGGCGGCTGCTGAACGAGTCGAAGACGTGGGCGTTCGTCGGGCTCGGCGACAATCCCGACCGCGAGGTCTATACCCAGGCCAGGCTGCTGCAGGAGCGCGGCAAGCGGATCATCCCCGTCCACCCGGCGGCCCGGGAGGTGCTGGGCGAGCGGGGGTACGCGTCGCTGGCCGAGGTCCCGGACGTGGCTGACGTGGACGTCGTGGGCGTCTACCGGCGCGCCGAGCACGCCGGGCAGGCGGTGGACGAGGCGATCGCGGCCGGCGCGAAGGCGGTGTGGCTGCCGCTCCAGGTGATCGACGAGGCGGCGGCGCGGCGGGCGAAGGACGCCGGGCTCGACGTCGTCATGAACCGGTGCCCGGCCGTCGAGTGGGCCCTGCGCCGCTGACCTGCGAATCTACAGCCTGCGGACCTGCGGCTTCGCGGGTGGCCCCGAGGTCGCCGTGACGCCTGGGCGGCGCTCAGAGCCTTTCTCGGAGCCGCGTGCCCTTCGCCTTGGCCTGGCCGTAGAGGTCGCGCTGGAAGACCTTCATCTTGGCGCGCAGATCCTCGTCGGACGCGGCCAGGATGCGGACGGCCAGCAGCCCCGCGTTGCGGGCGCCGGCGACCGAGACGGTCGCGACGGGCACGCCGGCGGGCATCTGCACGATCGACAGCAGCGAGTCCATCCCGTCGAGGTACTTCAGCGGGACGGGCACGCCGATCACCGGCAGCGGTGTCACCGAGGCCAGCATGCCGGGCAGGTGCGCCGCCCCGCCCGCGCCCGCGATGATCACGCGGAGGCCGCGGGCCGCCGCGTCCTCCCCGTAGGTGATCATGTCGCGCGGCATCCGGTGCGCGGACACCACGTCGGCCTCGTACGGGACGCCGAACTCGGCGAGCGCCTGGGCCGCGTCCTGCATCACCGGCCAGTCCGAGTCGCTGCCCATCACCACGCCGACCAGCGGCTCCGGCTCGGTCATCGCCGTTCCTCCCGCTCTTTCATCCGGGTGCCCCACCGCAGGTAGCCGGCGGCGTGGCGGGCGCGCTCGCGGACGTCCGCGAGATCGTCGCCGAGCGCGGTCACATGGCCGATCTTGCGGCCGGGGCGCGGCTCCTTGCCGTACATGTGCACCTTGACGGCCGGGTCGTGCGCCATCACGTGGATGTAGCGGGAGTAGACGTCCGGGTCGTCGCCGCCGAGCACGTTGGCCATGACCGTGTACGGGGCGGTCGGCTCGGTGGACCCGAGCGGCAGGTCGAGGACGGCGCGCAGGTGCTGCTCGAACTGCGACGTCCGGGCGCCCTCGATCGTCCAGTGGCCGGAGTTGTGCGGGCGCATCGCCAGCTCGTTCACCAGCAGGCCGGCCCGGGTCTCGAACAGCTCGACCGCGAGGAGGCCGACGACGTCCAGCTCGGCGGCGACGGCCAGGGCCAGGCGCTGCGCCTCGGCGGCCGCGCCGGCGGGCAGGCCGGGCGCGGGCGAGATCACCTCGACGCAGATCCCGCCCTCCTGGACGGTCTCCACGACCGGGTACGCGGCGCCCTGCCCGTACGGGGAGCGCGCGACGACCGCGGCCAGCTCCCGCGTGAACGGCACGTGCTCCTCGACCATCAGGTCGACGCCCTGGGACAGCAGCTCGTCGATCAGCCCGGCGGCCGCGCCGTCGAGGGCGTCGAGCACCCACACGCCCTTGCCGTCGTAGCCGCCGCGGGTGGCCTTGATCACAAGCGGGAACCCGTGGTCACGGGCGAAGTCCTCCAGCGTCCGCAACGGCGCGGACTTCGGCACGTGCACGTACGCGGGGCACGGGACGTCCATGGCGGTGAGGCGCTCGCGCATCACGAGCTTGTCCTGCGCGTGGGCCAGCGCGGCCGAACCGGGACGGCACGGGACGCCCGACGACTCCAGCTTCTGGATGTGCGACCCTGGGACGTGCTCGTGGTCGAAGGTCACGACGTCGCAGCCCCTGGCGAACGACAGGAGGTCGTCGAGGGAGCGGTCGTCGCCGATCCGGGCGCGGGAGACGACCTTGGCCGCCGAATCGTCCGCGGAACCGGCGAGCACGCGCAGCGACACGCCGAGGCCGATCGCGGCCTGCTGCGTCATCCGGGCCAGCTGGCCGCCGCCCGCCATTCCCACCACGGGTTTGTCGGCTGGATTCGTCACGTCAGCAGGTTATCGGCCGAATGGGGCGAACGAACCGTCCGGGCGCCGCGTCGAACCTGGGTGTGTGGGGGACGCGGTTATGGGCATGGAACGCTCGGACGGCGTGAAACGTTCATGTTCCGACGTCCCACGGGCCGCATGCGTCTATCCTCGTGATGCTCCCGCAGTCGCCGCCGCGCCGGACGTGGCGCACAGACGAAGTCCGGAAGGACGGTTCCCCTTCGTGAGCCTGGTCGCCAAGATCCATCGGCAGTTCGCGCACCTCGTGCGGGAGCTGGCCAAGTTCGGCAGCGTGGGCGCGATCGCGTTCGTCATCACCGTCGCGATCGGCAACGGCCTGCACACCGGCCTTGGGGTGGGGCCGCTGACGTCCAACGGCGTGGCGACGGTGATCGCGACGACGTTCTCGTACCTGGCCAACCGCTACTGGACGTTCCGGCACCGCGACCGCACCGGCCTCGGCCGCGAGTACGTCCTGTTCTTCGGCCTGAACGGCGTCGGGCTGGTCATCACGGAGCTGTTCATCGGGTTCACCCACTACGTCCTCAAGCTGGACGGCCCGATCTCCTACAACGCCGCCCTCGTCGTCGGGACGGGCGTGGCGACGCTGTTCCGCTTCTGGTCGTACAAGAAGTGGGTGTTCCTGCCGGCGAGCGCGCCGCAGGTCGACCCGGCGTCCGGGCTGCCGGAGGCGCCGTCCGCCGACCCCGCCGACCCCGTCGCGGAAGGTGCGGGCGCGCACCGCGCGAGCGGCGACCGCCCCGCGCCCTCCCCGCGGCTCGGCCACCCCCTCGACCGCGCCGCCGAGGACTACGCCGAGATCTAGGCGGCCCCCGCGATGGTCTGAGCGGCCCCGCGATGATCGGCGGGCCCGCCGTTCACGCCGGGCCCATCACCACCCGCTCGGCGGCCAGCCGGGCCTCCGCGGCCTGGCGGAGGAACACGCCGAACACGGCGGGACGCGACTGGATCAGTTCGAGCCGCCCGCCGTCCACGATCGCGAGGGAACGGGCCAGGTAGAGCCCGAGCCCGGTGCCGCGGCCGCCGCTGACGCTCCGTTCGAAGATCCGGGGCTCCAGCTCGGGCGGGATGCCGGCGCCCTCGTCACCGACCTCGACGACCACCCCGCTCGCGCCCGGCTTGGTGTGGATGGTCACGGTCCCGGCGCCGTGCATCAGCGAGTTGTCCAGGAGCGTGGCGACGATCTGGGAGAGGCCCTCGGGGTTGGTCATCCCGACGAGGCCCTGCTCGCCGACGATCCGCACGTCGCGTCCGTCCCGCCGGAAGATGGGCCGCCACTCCTCGACCTGCTGCGCGATGATCTCGTCGATGGGCGAGGCGACCGCGCCGCCGGTGCGGTCGTGCCGGGCGCGGGCGAGCAGCTGCTCGACGACCGCGACGAGCCGTTCGGCCTGCGTGACGGCGGCGGCGCCCTCCTCCCGGACGACGTCGGGATAGTCGGCGGCCTCGATCATCTCCTCCAGCCGCATGGACAGCGCGGTCAGCGGCGTGCGGAGCTGGTGGCTGGCGTCGGACGCGAACTCGCGGCTGGACGCGACCAGATCGGCGATGCGGACCGCGCTGCGGTCTAACACCTCCGCGACCCGGTCGACCTCCGGGACGCCGTAGCGGCGCCGGCGCGGCCGGGCGTTGCCGGTGCCGAGCCGGTCGGCGGTCTCGGCGAGGTCGATCAGCGGCAGCGTCAGCTTGCGGGCCTGGACCATCGCCAGGCCGACGGTGACGGCGACGCCGAGCAGCGCGAGGCTGCCGATGAGCAGCATCAGCCGCAGCGCGTCGGCGCGGATCTCCGCCTCCGGCCGCGACACCCGGACGCGCACCGCGCCTTCCGTCTGCGTGGCGGTGAGGACGGGCCCGCGCCGCGGTGGTCCCGCGGTGAGCGTCCGGCCGTCCGGCAGGGTGATCGAGATGTGCCGGCCCGGGTACTCCCGCGCGATCATCTCGCCGGTGACGGGACGGCGCGTCTCCAGGCTGAAGCCGACGCCGCCGGCGATGGAGGACGCCTCGCGGTACAGCGACCGGCCGGCCTCCTCGTAGACGAGCTTGTGGGCGGCGTAGGCGAGGGGTATGCCGAGCGACAGGATCGCGACCACCGCCACCGCGAGCGTCGACAGGAGGAGTCGGCGCCTCATCAGGGGCTCCTTCGAGGGTGGGGCCGCGGAGCGTGCGGCACGTCATTCCGGGGGCCTCTCGGGAAGGCCCCCGGCGTCCCGCACGACCGCGGCGGCCGGTGCTAGTCGCCGCGCTCGAACCGGAAGCCGACGCCCCGCACCGTCGTGATGTAGCGGGGGCTGCCGGCGTCGTCGCCGAGCTTGCGGCGCAGCCAGGAAATGTGCATGTCGAGCGTCTTCGTGGAACCCCACCAGTTGGTGTCCCACACTTCGCGCATGATCTGTTCGCGGGTCACGACCTTGCCCGCGTCGCGGACGAGGACGCGCAGCAGGTCGAACTCCTTCGTGGTGAGCTGCAGCTCCTGGTCGCCCATCCAGGCGCGGCGCGACTCGGCGTCGATCCGCACCCCCTGGACGATCGGAGTCTCGGTGCTGCCCCGGCGCAGCAGTGCCCGCACCCGTGCGAGCAGTTCGGCCAGCCGGAACGGCTTGGTCACGTAGTCGTCGGCGCCCGCGTCCAGTCCGACGACGGTGTCGACCTCGTCGGCACGGGCGGTCAGGATCAGGATGGGCACGCCATGTCCTTCGGCCCGTACCCTGCGGGCCACCTCAAGGCCGTCCAGCTCGGGTAGGCCGAGATCAAGGACGATCAGGTCCACACCACCGCCGAGCGCCCGCTCCAGCGCCTGCGGGCCGTCCGGGCTGACTTCGACGGTGTACCCCTCGCGACGCAGCGCACGGGCGAGAGGCTCGGAGATGGACGTGTCGTCCTCGGCGAGCAGTACTGAGGTCATGAACCGATCGTATGACCATTCTTGAACATTGCCCCGCTGCCGCCGCGCTCTTGACCTGCGGTTTGCCACTCATAGTACATCCTCGAACACCGCATATCCGGTGGAATCTGGATGCACCCGGCATTCGACCACCCGGGCGTGGCGCGGCATCAGGCCAGGACGGCGGCCGACGCGCCGGGCAGTTCGACGAATGCCGTTTCGGAATCGCCGAATTTGTCGGCGTCGAGGCGAATAGCCGGGTCTGAGGCGAGCAGGAGGCGGGGCCGGGGCGCTCCGGGGGCGGCCGCGGGCAGCACGACGGGCTGCCCGCCGAGGTTCGCCGCGACGCACACCCGGCCGCGCCGCATCATCAGCCAGCGGGCGGTGTCGTCGTCCACCTCGACGGTCGTCTCGGTCAGGCGCGGGTCGTTCAGCTCGGGCCACGAGCGGCGCAGCGCGAGCAGCGACCGGTGCCATTCGAGCAGGTCGCGGTGGTGCGGGCGGTCGGGTTCGGTCCAGTCGAGGACGGAGCGCCGGAAAGTTTCCACAGCCTGTGGATCGGGCACCGCGTGGGTCCAGCCGTGCCGGGCGAATTCCCGGCGGCGTCCCTCGCTGACGGCGCGCGCGAGTTCCGGGTCCTGGTGGTCGGTGAAATAGCACCACGGGGTGGACGCGCCCCATTCCTCGCCCATGAACAGCATCGGCGTGAACGGCGCGAGCAGCACGAGCGCCGCGCCCGCCTTGAGCATGGACGGGGATATCCCGGAGGACGCCAGGACGGCTCCGATCCGGTCGCCCGCCGCGCGATTCCCCACCTGGTCGTGGTTCTGCAGGAACCCGAGGAACCGGTGCGCGGGCGTCTTCTGGACGTCGACCGGACGCCCATGGCGCCGCCCCCGGTACGTCGACCAGTTCCCGTCGTGGACGAAGACGTTCGTCAGCGCTTTCTTGAGCGTCTCAAGGGGCCCGAAGTCGCAGTAGTAGCCCTGCCGCTCGCCGGTCAGCGCGGCGTGCAGCGCATGATGGAAATCGTCGCTCCACTGGGCGTCCAGCCCGTACCCGCCCGCTTCCCAGGACGTCACCAGGCGCGGGTCGTTCAGGTCGGATTCGGCGATGAGGAACAGTTCACGTCCAAGGTGCGCCGACAAGCAGGCCACAGCGCACGACAGGTCCTCCAGAATGTGGACGGCGCTGTGGTCGGTGATGGCATGGACGGCGTCCAGGCGGAGCCCGTCGAAGTGGTAGTCGCGCAGCCACATCAGCGCGTTCTGCACGACGAAGGCGCGGACTTCCTCCGAGCCCTCCTGGTCGAAATTCACCGCGTCGCCCCAGGGCGTGGGATGGACGTCCGTGAAATACGGGCCGTAGGCGGCTAGTCGGTTACCGTCCGGGCCCAGGTGGTTGTAGACGACGTCCAGGACGACGGCGAGGCCGCGCGCATGGGCGGCGTCCACAAAACGCTTCAATCCGTCGGGACCGCCATACGGCTCGTGCGGCGCCCACAGGTGAACGCCGTCGTAACCCCATCCGTGGCGGCCGGGAAATGCGGCGACGGGCAGAAGTTCCACGGCGTCTATGCCCAGGGCGACGAGATGGTCGAGTTGCTCGGCCGCCGCGTCGAACGTCCCTTCCGGCGTGAACGTGCCCACGTGCATTTCGTAGAGGACGCTTCCGGGGAGCGGCCGTCCATGCCAGTGCTGGTCCGTCCAGGCGAACCGGTCGTGGTCGTAGACGCGGCTCGGCCCATGGACGCCGCCCGGCTGCCATGGCGAACGCGGGTCGGGGAGCAGTTCGTCGCCGCCGTCCAGGACGAAGCCGTAATCCGTTCCGTGGGCGGCGTCTGGGATCTCGGTGCGCCACCAGCCGGAATCCACTGCGGTCATGGGGCTGCGCACAGCCCCGCCGGTCACGACCCCGGTGACGACGTCCACGCGGTCGGTGCGGGGCGCCCACACCTCGAACCGGGTGCTCACCGGTTCATCTCCCTGGGGACGAGCAGCGCCACGGGCAGGTGCTCGAAGATCCGGGCGGCGTCCAGGAACGGGCCCATGTGCGTGCAGCCCGTGAGGACGTCCCGCCAGCCCTGGCGGCGGACGTCCACCCGCGTCCGGCCCCAGCCGCCGCGCCGCTCCAGGCCGACGGGCAGGCGGGTGGCGAGCGCGACGGCGTCGCCGCGGGCGAACCCGATGACGTGCTCGGCGGCGGGACCGCGGGACGCGATCGGCTCGTGCCCGGCGCCCGGGCCGAACCATTCGGGGTGCGACCGGCGCAGCCGCAGCGCCCGCGACGTCACGAGCAGCTTCTCGTCGTCCACCTCCTTCGGCTGCCGGCCCGTGTCGAGGCGGAAGAGGTGCTCGCGGCGCCGCCCGTAGTCGACCGGCCGCCGGTTGTCGGGGTCGACCAGCGACAGCCCCGTCAGCTCGCAGCCCTGGTACACGTCCGGGACGCCCGGCATCGCAAGCTGGACGAGCTTCTGCCCGAGCGTGTTCACGCGCGCATAGGGAGCGAGCCTGCTGACGAACGAGGTCATGTCGGTGACCAGGTCGGGATCGGCCAGGACGCCCCGCGCGTACTCCAGGACCGCCTCCTCGTAGGCGGGATCTCGGTCGAGCCAGGACGTGCGGGTCTTGGCCTCGCGCATCGCCTTGACGAGGAACTCTTCCAGCCGTCCGGAGGTGAGGGGCCATGCGCCGACGAGCGTCTGCCAGAGCAGGTATTCAAGGTCCGGTTCCAGCGGGGATGGGGCGGAACCCCAGTTTCGCCAGCGCTCCACTTCCTCCGCCCACTCGCCCGGCAGCTCCGACAGCACGGACAGCCAGGCCCGTACGTCCTCCTCCCGCTTCGTGTCGTGCGTGGACAGCGTCGTCATCGTGGACGGCCAGTCGCGCGCCAGCCTCCTGCAATGCGAATGGAACTCTTCGGCGCTGACGGAGAACCGTCCCGGGTCGCCGCCGACCTCGTTCAGCGCGGCCATGCGGTTCCACCGGTAGAACGCCGTGTCCTCAACGCCTTTGGCCGCGAGCGGGGCCGACGTCTGCTGGAACCGGACGATGAACTCGGCGTCGGTGCGTTCGCCGCGTCCGAGGGCCAGGTCCACGACCGTCTCAAGGTCCGCGTGCAGTTCCTCTGGCAGATGCGCGCGTGCACGGCGAGCGGCCTCGTCCAGGACGTTCACGGCCTGCTGCGGCGCGTCCTCCCCAGGGACGACGTACGCGCGGTAGACGGGCATGGCGACGAGCAGCTCGACCAGTGCCCGCTCCAAACCGGGCCTCTGCTCGCCCACGACCCGCCGCAGGACGCGCAGAAGCCGGTCGATCTCCGGTCTGAGGCCGTGCGACGCGGCATGGTGGCGGGAGTCGCGCTCGACCTCGTCGAAGTCGCGCGGGCCGCCCGTCAGCGCCACGTAGTACTCGGTGAGCGGCTTCTCTCCCGCCGGGTCGACGAACAGGCCGCCGATCATGCCGAGCGAGTCGTAGCCGGTGGTGCCCGCGCACGGCCAGTCCGGCGGCAGCCGCTCCTCCCCCTCGGTGATCTTCTCGACCAGCACCCAGGCGTCCGGGGCCGCGTCCGCCAGCCGCCGCAGGTACCCGCGCGGGTCGGCGAGCCCGTCCGGGTGGTCGACGCGCAGGCCGTCCACCAGGCCCTCCTCGACCAGGCTCAGCAGCAGCGCGTGCGTCCGCTCGAACACCTCCGGGTCCTCCTGGCGGAGCCCGATGAGGCCGTCGATGTCGAAGAACCGCCGGTAGTTGGGTTCGCCCTCGTCGCGGAGGACGAGCCGGCCGCCGCCCGCCTCCCAGTCGACGTCGAACCACTTCGCGAACGGCGACCCGGCCCCGTCCGGCCCGTCCGCGAGGACGGCGGCGAGCGGCAGGTTCAGCTCGTGCGGCACCGGGACCGCCATGTGGTTCGGGACGACGTCCACCAGCACCTTCAGCCCGTGCGCGCGGAACCGGGCCGCCATGGCGCCGAACGCCTCGGACCCGCCCAGCTCGTCCGCCAGCCGGGAATGGTCGATCACGTCGTAGCCGTGCGCGGACCCGGGCGCGGCCTGCAGGATCGGCGACAGGTGCACGTGCGACACGCCCAGGGACGCCAGGTAGGGGGCCAGCGCCGCCGCCTCGGCGAATCCGAAGCGCCTTTCCGCCGTCCCGCGGAGCTGGAGCCGGTACGTCCCGGACGGCGGCGCGGCGGTCTCGTCCTCCGCCGGGTCGGCCCTGTTGTCTTCGGTCAGGTTCTCTTCGGCCAGGTGGTCCTCGGACACGGTCTCCTCATCGGGGGGTTCGTCGCCGGGGAGCGGTTCCTCGGGAGCGGGTTCGGCGTACATGGCGTCGACGTGCATGGGCAGGACCTTCACGTGCATGGCTCAGCCGCGGCGCAGGACCTGGACCGAGCGCGCGCCGACCTGGACGGTCTCCCGGGCCTTCACGGCGGGCGACTCGTCCTCGGCGAGCAGGGGGTCGGCGGTGTCGAGGGTCTTCATCCACATCTCCCCGTAGGCGGCGGGCGGCAGCGTGAACGCCAGGTCCCCGTCGTGGGCGTTGAACAGCAGCAGGAACGAGTCGTCCGCGACCCGCCTGCCCCGCCGGTCGGGCTCGGAGATCGCGTCGCCGTTCAGGAACACCGCCAGGGACTTGTTGAACCCGGCCGACCAGTCCGTGCCCGCCATCTCCGCGCCGCCGGGGGTGAACCAGACGAGGTCGGGCAGTTCCTCCGGTCGCGCGGCGGCGCGGGTCTTCTTCGTCCGCCGGTCGCCGAGGAAGAAGCGGCGCCGCCGGAACACCGGATGCTCGGTGCGCAGCCTGGACAGCCGCCGGACGAAGTCGAGCAGCGTGCCCTGCTCGGCGAGCGTCCGGTCCGTCCAGTCGACCCATGAGAGCTCGTTGTCCTGGCAGTAGGCGTTGTTGTTGCCGCGCTGCGTCCGGCCGATCTCGTCGCCGTGCAGCAGCATCGGGACGCCCTGGGACAGGAACAGCGTGGTCAGGAGGTTGCGTTTCTGCCGTTCGCGCAGCGCGACGACGTCCCGGTCGCCGGTCGGGCCCTCGCGGCCGCAGTTCCACGACCGGTTGTCGTCGGTGCCGTCCCGGCCGCCCTCGCCGTTGGCGTCGTTGTGCTTGCGGTCGTAGGAGACGAGGTCGTCCAGCGTGAAACCGTCGTGGCACGTCACGAAGTTGATCGAGGCGCTCGGGCGGCGGCCGTCGTCGGCGTACAGGTCGGACGAGCCCGTCAGCCTGGAGGCGAACTCGGGCATCGCGCCCGGCTCGCCGCGCCAGTAGTCGCGCATCGTGTCGCGGTACTTGCCGTTCCACTCCGTCCAGAGCGGCGGGAAGTTGCCGACCTGGTAGCCGCCCTCCCCCACGTCCCACGGCTCGGCGATCAGCTTCACCTGCGAGACGACGGGGTCCTGCTGGACGAGGTCGAAGAACGCCGACAGCCGGTCCACCTCGTGCAGGTCGCGGGCCAGCGTCGCCGCGAGGTCGAAGCGGAACCCGTCCACGTGCATGTCCGTCACCCAGTACCGCAGCGAATCCATGATCAGCTGCAGGACGTGCGGGCTGCGCATCAGCAGGCTGTTCCCCGTGCCCGTCGTGTCGGCGTAGAAGCGGGGGTCGTCGTCGGCGAGCCGGTAGTAGGCGGGGTTGTCGATGCCGCGGAACGACAGCGTAGGCCCGCGGTGGTCGCCCTCGGCGGTGTGGTTGTAGACGACGTCGAGGATCACCTCGATCCCGGCCTCGTGCAGCGCCTTCACCATCGCCTTGAACTCAAGGACCTGCTCGCCCCGCCGCCCGGACGACGCGTACTCGTCGTGCGGCGCGAAGAACCCGATCGTGTTGTAGCCCCAGTAGTTGCGCAGGCCGCGGCCGATCAGCGCGTCGTCGTGGACGAACTGGTGCACGGGCATCAGCTCCACCGCCGTCACCCCGATCGACCGCAGATGATCGACGATCACCGGATGGGCGAGGCCCGCGTACGTGCCGCGCAGCGCCCGCGGGACGTCCGGATGCCGGGCGGTGAGGCCCTTCACGTGCGCCTCGTAGATCACCGTCTCGTGGTAGGGGATGCGCGGCGGCCGGTCGTCGCCCCAGTCGAAGTACGGGCTGACGACCACCGAGCGCATCGTGTGGGCCGCCGAGTCGGCGTCGTTGCGGGAGGACGGGTCGCCGAAGTCGTACCCGAAGCAGGACTCGTCCCAGTCGACGGCGCCCTCGACGGCCAGCGCGTACGGGTCGAGGAGCAGTTTCGCCGGGTTGCAGCGCAGGCCCCGGCGCGGCTCGTACGGGCCGTGCACCCGGAACCCGTAGCGGCGTCCGGGCATGACGCCGGGCAGGTACCCGTGCCAGACGAAGGCGTCCACCTCGGGGAGCGTGAGCCTCGTCTCACGGCCGCCGCCCCTGCCATTGCCGTCGCCGCCGCCCGGCGGGTCGTCGAACAGGCACAGCTCCACCCGCTCGGCCGCCTCGGAGTAGACGGCGAAGTTCGTGCCCGCCCCGTCGAACCGGGCGCCGAGGGGGTAGGCGTCGCCCGGCCAAACCTGAGCCACTGTCCCGCCCTCCCGTCCCGCGGCCCGCGAGTCTCGCGCGACGCGCGCCCGCACCGCCGCGCGCGCGTGGGAAGCCCTTCCCCGTGAGGGGTGGATCACACCGATTAGGGGAGCTCTGGCCAGAACGAACGAACCTGAGTTACTTTAGGGGAGCCTAACCTTAATGAGGGTGCCCTAAGCTCTCCTGGTCAGGCTGTGGAGGACACGCGAACCGCACGGAAGGTCCGTCGACCGAATGTACGTCTGCATCTGCAACGCCGTCACGGAGGACGACGTTCACGGCTGCATGGCACGCGGTTGCCGGACGGCCAAGGAGGTCAAGGCCGCCTGCGGCTTCAAACCTGCCTGCGGGACGTGCACCAAGCGCATCCACACCATGGTCAGCCAGTACCGCACCGCCAGTGAGCTCGCCGACGCCCTGACCGGCGGACCGGCCGGGCTGTCGGCCGTCCCCGAGCAGGCTCCCGAGCAGATCGTCGCCGGTCCCTCCGGGGCCGTCGAGACCGTCGAAGGAGGCGCCGCTCCGCCGACCGCAGCCTGAGCCTTCCGGGCCCCGCACGGCCCCGCCCGCGAAGGGCGGACACGCGCCTTGCGGGGGTTAGTGCTGTCCCCATACCCCCCGTCATGGAAGCATGGAGGTCATGGAAGGCGACAAGGACATCATCGCGCTGCTGAACGACCAGCTCACCGCGGAACTGACGGCGATCAACCAGTACTTCCTGCACTCCAAGATGCAGGCGAACTGGGGCTTCACCCGCATCGCCGAGCACACCCGCGACGAGTCCTTCGACGAGATGAAGCACGCGGAGCGGCTGACCGACCGGATCCTGTTCCTGGAGGGCCTGCCGAACTACCAGAAGCTCGGCACCCTGCGGATCGGGCAGAACATCGTCGAGCAGCTTGAGGCGGACCTCGCCGTCGAGATGGAGGCCGTGGCCCGGCTGCGGCCCGGCATCGACCTGATGCGCTCGCGCGGGGACGTGACCTCCGCCCGGATCTTCGAGGACATCCTCGCGGACGAGGAGGAGCACATCGACTACCTGGAGACCGAGCTGAGCCTCGTCCAGGCGCTCGGCGAGCAGAACTACCTGCAGCGCCTCACCGACGCCCCCGGCGAAGACTCGATCAAGCCCGTCTGAGCAGGGCCCTCCGGCCGGCGGCCACGGTCATGGCGCGTCCAGGGCCGGGGGCTGCGTGCCGGGGGTGCGGCGCAGCACGTACGGCTGGATGATGCCGAGCCCCCGGACCGGACGGCGCACCAGCCGCGTCACCTCGTACGCCCGGCTCGACTCCAACTGGGCGGCCAGCTCGCCGTCGATCACGACGGAGCCGGGCCGGGCGAGGGACGTCAGCCGGGCCGCGAGGTTCACCGTGGTGCCGAACAGATCGCCCATCACCGGCACGACGGGCCCGTGCGCGACGCCGACCCGCACGTCCGGGACCTCGGTCTCGTCCTGGATCGCGGCCGCCACCGTCAGCGCGATCTCCGCGCCGATCTCCGGCGTCTCCGCGCTGAACAGCACCTCGTCGCCGAGCGTCTTCACCAGGCGGCCGCCGCAGGAGGCGATGATGTCGGCGGCGGTCTCCTCGAACCACTCCACGATCCGGGCCAGCTCGATCTCCTCCAGCTCCCGGCTGACCTGCGTGAACGACACCATGTCCGCGAACCCGACGGTGGCCGGGGTGCGGCCCGCCGGGTCGCCGTTGTCCCGGGTCGCCGCGGCGGCGAGGGCGCGCGTCCCGGCCGCGGCGAGCTGCCGCCGCCAGGCGTGCACGACCAGCGGCTCGAACTCGCCGATGTGCTTTTCCGCCACGTCCACGATCGTCTGGACGGCCTCGGCGGACGGCGTGTCGTGCGGATCCTGCGTCAGCATGCTGTGCAGCAGGCTGACCTGCCATTCCGCGAGGCGGGTCATGGTCTGCCCGAACGCCCGGACGAGCCGGATCACGCCCTCCTCGTCGAGGACGCCGTCGTCCATCAGGCGGCGGATGCGGTCCAGGGCGGCGATGTCGCCCTCGGTGTAGGCGACCGTCTCGTCCGGCATCGACGGGTAGCCGAACGCGCGCCACACCCGTCCGGAGAACTCTCGGGAGACCCCCGCCAGGCGCACGGCGTCGACGCGGTTGTACCGCAGCTCGCCCCCGAGGAGGAGCTCTTCGATCTCCTTCGGATCCGGCATTCCGGCCGCCATCTTCCGCCCCTCAGTCGGCCGCCGCCATGGGCCGCGGCGACGGCGTCGTGAATCGGTATCCGGACATATCGTCGCAGATCAGCAACTGATTCATGGCGTTGACCGCCGATGGCCTCCGCTTATTCACCAGAGAGGCACACCTCACCGGTGCGGCACCCCCGGTCTCACGTGCACCCCTCACCGGACGTGCACCCCTCGTCGCAGGCGCGCCCCTCATCGCACGTGCACGACGTCGCCGGCGCTGATCGCGCTGTCTCCGCCCGGGCCGGCGACGATCAGCCGTCCCGCGCCGTCGACGTCCCGGGCCGTGCCGGAAAACCGTTCGTCGCCGGGCAGTTCCACCCGCACCTCCCGGCCGAGGGTGGCGCACAGGTCCTTGTACGCGGTGCGGAGCCCGCTGGTCTCAGGGTCGCCGTCGAGCGCCGTCCACTCCCGGTACCAGGTCGCGAACTCGCGCAGGATCGCGCGCAGCAGCGGCGCCCGGTCGCTGAGCGGCGCGCCCTCGATCGCGAGGGACGTCGCCGTCTTCACCGGAAGCTCGTCCTCGCGCAGGCCGACGTTCAGGCCGACGCCGACGACGAGCCCGTCCGCGGCCTTCTCCACGAGGATCCCGGCCAGCTTCCGGTCGCCGGCGAGCAGGTCGTTCGGCCACTTGAGCCGGACGTCCACGGCCACGTCGCCGTCCCCGGCGCCGCCGAGGAAGCGCTCCCCGGTCTCCGACCAGGCCGTCATCCGGCGGACGGCGGTCGCGACGGCGACGCCGGTCAGCAGGGGCGCCCAACCGAGCATCGGCACCGGCACCCGCGGGCGCAGCAGCATCGAGAACGTCAGCCCCGAGCGGGCAGGGGCGGTCCAGACCCGGCCCAGGCGGCCGCGGCCCGCCGTCTGCAGCTCGGTGACCAGGACGGTGCCCTCGGGCGCCCCGTCCGCGGCCCGCGCCGCGAGGTCGGCGTTGGTGGAGCCCGTCTCGGGCACGACCCGCACGTCCCGCCACAGGCCGCCGTCCCGGACGAGAGCGCGCCGCAACGCCGCCTCATGCAGCGGCGGCCGGTCGAGATCGCCATAAGGTGAGTCGCTCACCCGACCCATCCAACCCCACGTGTATGACGATCGTTAGGGTGCCCTTCATGGATGGTGTGGCGTTGCGGCGCGACGGGCATGTCGCGGAGATCGTGCTGGACCGGCCCGAGGCGCTCAACGCGCTGTCCACGGCGATGGCGCGGCGGCTCGCGGCGGTCTGCGCGGAGGTGGCGGCGGACGCGTCCGTCCGCGCGGTCGTGCTGGGCGCGGCCGGGGAGAAGGCGTTCTGCGTCGGCGCCGACCTCAAGGAGCGCAACGCGATGACCGACGCCGAGATCATCGCGCAGCGGCCGGTGTTCCGGGCCGCGTTCGGCGGCGTCCTCGGCCTGCCGCAGCCGGTCATCGCGGCCGTGCACGGGTTCGCGCTCGGCGGCGGCTGCGAGTTCGCGCTGTCCGCCGACCTGATCGTCGCGGACGAGACGGCCGTGTTCGGGCTGCCTGAGGTGGGCGTCGGGCTCGTCCCCGGCGGCGGCGGGACACAGCTCGCGCTGCGCCGCCTCGGCCCCGGCAGGGCCGCCGACCTGGTGTTCACCGGCCGCCGCCTCGCGGTCGACGAGGCCCTGGAGTACGGCCTCGCCGACCGGAAGGTGCCCGCCGGAAAGGCCCGCGAGGAGGCGCTGGCGGTCGCCGGCGTGATCGCGGGGAACTCGCCGGTCGCCGTCCGCGCCGCCAAGCGGGCCCTCCGCCTCGGCGGCGGCGTGAGCCTGGAGGCCGGGCTCGACCTGGAGGAGAACGCCTGGCGGACCGTCGCGTTCTCCGCCGACCGCCGCGAGGGCATCGCGGCGTTCAACGAGAAGCGAAAGCCCGTCTGGCCGTCCTGACCCCGTGGCCGTCGCGCGGCCGCAGCCCGAACCAGACCAGGACGACGGTGACGAGCGTCATGGCCACGATCACGCCGAGCGCGAGGTGGATGCCGGCCAGCCCCGCCCCCTGGGTCGCGGCGACCGAAGCCATGATCGGGATGCCGACGGTCAGGGCCACCTGCTGGGTCATCGAGGTCAGGCCCGTCGCCAGGCCCTGCTGCTCGTCGGGCAGGCCCGACGTCGCGGTCACCGTGAACGCCACGATGGCGCTGACATGCCCGAAGAACCCGATGAACAGGGCGGGGATCAGGACGGCCAGCGCCGCCCGGTCCGCGCCGAGGAAGATCAGCGGGACGGTCGCCAGGCCCTGCACGGCCAGCCCCGCGACGAGGACCTTGCGGCTGCCGAGCCGCCCGACGACCCGTCCGGCGATCACCCCCGCGGCCACCGACGCCAGCCCGGGGACACCGAAGATCAGCCCGGTGACCAGCGGCGAGAAGTCCAGGCTCCGCTGCAGGTAGAGCGTCATCAGGAAGATCATGGCGGGCTCCAGAGCGAAGATCATGAACCCGGCGTAGTTGCCCCACTTCACCGTGGGCCGCCTGAGGATGTGCACCGGGGCGAGCGGCGCGGGCGAGCGGAGCTCGATCACCCAGAACGCGGCCAGGAGCAGCACGCCGGCCACGGCGGCCGGGACGCTCCGCTCGATGACCGCGTAGATCACGGCCAGCAGTCCGCCGGACACGGTGACCGCCCCCGGCAGGTCCAGCCGCGTCCGTCCCGGCGCCCTGCTCTCGCTGATCAGGATGGGCGTCGCCACCAGGATGGCCACGGCGACGGGGACGTTCACGAAGAACGCCGCCCGCCAGCCCAGCAGGCCGACCAGGGTGCCGCCGACCAGCGCGCCGGCGGTGAAGCCGCCCGACAGCAGCGCCCCGTTGAGGCCGAGGACGCGCTCGCGCAGCGCGCCCTCGGCGAACGTGGTGGTGAGCAGCGACAGCGTCGCGGGGATCGACATCGCGGTGGCGAACCCCTGCAGCGCCCGCGCGGTCAGCAGCATCTCCGGGTTGACGGCGAAGCCGCCGAGCAGCGAGGACCCGACGAGCAGGACCATCCCGGCGACGAACAGCCTGCGGCGGCCGAACAGGTCCGCCAGGCGGCCGAACACGAGCGCGAAGCCCGCGGCGGGCAGCGCGTACGCCGAGGCGATCCAGGGCAGGCCGGTCAGCCCAAGCCCGACGCCCGCGCCGACCTCCGGCAGCGCGACGTTCAGGATCGAGAAGTCGACGGCCATCGTGAACCCCGCCCCCAGCAGGACGAGCAGCACCATCCGCTCCCTGCCGGTGAAACGCGGCGCCGCGACCGCCTTCGTCCCGGCGCTCGTCCGGACACCGGGCTCGGCGCTCGTCCCGGCGCCGGTCTCGGCGCTCGTCTCGGCGGTCATGAGGCGGTGCCGAGGTCGTCGGAGTGCCCGGCTTCCAGGCGGGGCCATTGGGAGGCGGGACGTCCATTGATGCGGAAGAACCCGCCGTCGATCGAGCCGTCGTGCGGCCAGCCCGCGGGCGAGTCCTCCCATTCCTCCTGGCGTCCGTAGACGGTCATGTCCATGAGCGGGTAGCTGTTGTCCAGGGCCTCGACGCCGCGGCCGGTCGTCCAGTAGGTCTCGAAGACGCGGTCGCCGTCCCGCAGGTAGCAGACCAGGTGGAACATGCCGACCTGGCGTCCGACCAGCAGGGTCTCCGCGGAGTCCTGGGCCGAGTACCAGGGCATGTCCCAGCCCATGAAGTCGCGGTACCGGACGCTCTCCTCGTACGGCCCCTGGCAGAGCGTGGCATAGGTGATGTTCGCGGCGTGCAGGTAGGACAGCTCGCGGACCTTGCCGTTGTAGTACGTGCAGCCCTCGCACTGCTCGGCGGCCGGACGGCCCGTGTACCACATCATGTAGTAGGCGATCAGATGGCGGCGGCCCTCGAACGCGTCCAGCAGCGTGACCGGGCCGTCCGGGCCGATCAGCGGCGTGGTGGCGTCCACCTCCACCATCGGGAGGCGGCGGCGGGCGGCCGCGATCGCGTCACCCTCGCGCGTGTGCGCCTTCTCCCGCACCCGCAGATCGTCCAGCTGGGCCTGCCAGGTGGCACGGTCGGTGATCTCGGGCAGCGGAGGTGTCGTGTCGGTGCTCATCGGGTGTTCCTTCCTCTCGGTTGGACTTTCGCCCCACCGACGAAGGACACCCGCCCGGGATCGACATCCCCGGCAAATTCTTGGTTCAGAGTTCGCGGAGGCGCCCGGCGAGGTAGCGGCGGTCGGCCTCGGTCGGCGCGAGCGTCAGCGCCTCCTCGTACGCCGCCCTGGCCTCGGCGGCCCGGCCGTCGCGGCGGAGCAGGTCGGCGCGGGTCGCGGGCAGCAGGTGGTACCCGTCGAGCCGCCCGGACGCCGTGAGCTCGTCGACCAGCTTCAGCCCGGCCTGGATGCCGTCCGCCATCGCGACCGCGACGGCGCGGTTGAGGTCCACGACCGGGGACGGCGCCATCCGGCCCAGATCGGCGTACAGGTCGGCGATCCGCGGCCAGTCCGTGCTCGCCGCGTCGGGCGCGGTGGCGTGGCAGGCGGCGATGGCCGCCTGCAGCTGGTAGGGCCCGGCCCGCCGCGCGGCCAGCGCCCCGTCGAGCACCGCGACCCCCTCGGCGATCAGTTCCCGGTCCCACCGGGACCGGTCCTGGTTCTCCAGCGTGACGAGCACGCCGCCCTGCTTGCGGGTCGCGCGCCGCGCCTCGTGCAGCAGCATCAGCGCGAGCAGCCCGCGCGGCTCCGGCTCGCCCGGCATCAGCCGGACGAGGACCCTGGTCAGCCGGATGGCCTCGGCCGTCAGCGCCCGGCGCTCGTCCTCCTCGTCGTAGCCCTCGTTGAAGATCAGGTAGAGCACCGCGAGGACGGCCGCGAGCCGCTGCGGAAGGAGATCGGCGGGCGGGACCCGGTACGGGATCCCGGCGTTCTGGATCTTGCGCTTCGCCCGGACGAGCCGCTGCGCCATCGTCGGCTCGGCGGTCAGGAAGGCCCTGGCGATCTCGGCGGTGCTCAGCCCGGCCAGCGTGCGCAGGGTGAGCGCGACCCGCGCCGGGAACGGCAGCGCCGGATGGCAGCAGGTGAAGATCAGCCGCAGCCGCTCGTCCGGGATGTCCTCCGCGGGCTGATCGCCCGGGTCGCGGGCCAGCACGGCGAGCTGCCGCAGCTTGGCCGCGCCCGCGGCGTCCCGGCGCAGCCGGTCGATCGCACGGTTGCGGGCCGCCGTCGTCAGCCACGCCCCCGGACGGCGCGGGACGCCGTCGCGCGGCCAGCTCGCCAGCGCGAGGGCGAACGCGTCCTGCGCGCAGTCCTCGGCGAGGTCCCAGTCGCCGGTCATGCCGATCAGCGTCGCGACGACCTGACCCCACTCGTCCCGGTAGGCCGCGTCGACCGCCTCCCGGACGGAGTCGCCCGGCGTCGTCATTCCCAGACGGGACGGATCTCGATGCCGCCCCGTCGCGCGTAGGGATGGCCGGCCGCGATCTCGATGGCCTCGTCCAGGTTCGCGCAGTCCACGATCACCACGCCGCCGACGAAGTCCTTCGTCTCGGCGAACGGCCCGTCCGAGACGAGGGTCTCCCCCTCACGAACGGTGACCGTGGTCGCGTCCACCACCGGACGCAATCGCATGCCGACGATCTCCGCCCCGCGCCGCTCCAGGTCGGCCTCCCACGCCTGGTGCACCGGGTCGGCGGCCATCTCTTCGTTGCTCGGCGCGTCCGTCTCGTCATCGCAGATCAGCAGCACATACCTCACACCCCCGATTCTGCCCGACCCCCACGACATCCGGACGGAACGATCAGAGCGCTACGTGAGGGGCTTGGTCATGTGGACGATGGTGCGGCCGCCGATGTCCTCGCGGGCGGTCTCGTGGTAGCCGAGGGACGTGTACAGCGCGATGTTCCGGGTCATCAGCTCGTTGGTGTAGAGGCGCAGGCGCGGGAGGGCCAGCGAGCGGGCGTGCTGCTCGGCGAAGGCCAGGAGAGCGCGGCCGATGCCCTGGCCGTGGCGGTCGGGGGCCACGGCGACGTTCTCGATCAGGAGCACGCCGTCCTCGGGGATGAGGACGATCAGCCCGTCCGGGCCCTCCCCGGTCACGAACACGTGGCCGGCCTCGATGAACGCGGCGTAGTCGGCGTCCATGGGGATCGGGCGGGCGCCGATGAGCTCCGCCCAGGGCGTGTATGCGGCTTCGACGATCTCTTCGATGCGCGGCCGGTCGGCCGCGGCGGCCGGTCTGATCATCACTCAGCCGGTGTTCTGGAGGCCGGCGGCGACGCCGTTGACGGACAGCAGGAGCAGGGCTTCCAGGTGGGCGCGTTCGTCGTCGTTCGCGACGCCCTTGCGGAGGGCCTTGAGGGCGCGGAGTTGCAGGTGGGAGAGGGCGTCCACGTACGGGTTGCGGAGTTCGACGGCTCGGGAGAGGACGCGGCGGTTCTCCAGGAGGCGTTCATGACCGGTCACCGCCAGGACGAGGCGGCGGGTGCGGTCGTACTCGGTGAGGACGGCCTCGGAGAGCCCGGGACGCTCGCCCAGGGCCAGGTAGCGCTCGGCGATGGCGCGGTCTGACTTGGCGAGGCTCATCTCGGCGTTGTCGAGGAGGGTGTTGAACAGCGGCCACGCCTCGTACGCCTCGCGGAGTTCGGCGACGTCGCGGCCGTCGCCGGAGACGGCGGCGAGGCCGCTGCCCAGGCCGTACCAGCCGGGGAGGTTGACGCGGGTCTGCGTCCAGGCGAACACCCAGGGGATGGCGCGCAGGTCCTCCAGGCCGCGGGCGGCCTTGCGGCGGGCCGGACGGGAGCCGATGCGCAGTTCGGCGATCTCCTCCAGGGGGCTGACGCGGGCGAACCACGCGGCGAAGCCGTCGGTCTCGATAAGGGAGCGGAACGCCGTCTGCGCGGCTTCGCTGATCTTGTCGGCCAGGGGGCGGAAGCGGGCGGCGGCCCGGCGGGCCCGGTCCTGGACGGCGTCCGTGGAGGCGAGGAGGATGGCGCTGGTCACCTGCTCGACATGCCGCTTGGCGATCTCGCCGTGGCCGTAGCGGGCGAAGATGACCTCGCCCTGCTCGGTGACCTTGAAGCGGCCCGCGACCGAGCCGGGCGCCTGGGCCAGGATGGCGCGGTTGGCGGGGCCGCCGCCGCGGCCGAGCGAGCCGCCGCGGCCGTGGAACAGGGTGAGCGCGATGCCGTTGCGCGCCGCCCACGCGGCCAGGGCCTCCTGGGTGTCGTAGAGGCGGAGGGTGGCGCTGGTGGGGCCGAGCTGCTTCGCCGAGTCGGAGTAGCCGAGCATGACCTCCAGGCGGCGGCCGGTGGCGTCCAGGCGGTTCCGGACGGCCGGGATCTCCAGCATGCCGTCCAGCACGGACGGGGCGCGCTCCAGGTCCTCGCCCGTCTCGAAGAGCGGGATGACGTCGAGGACGGGCGCGCCGTCGCCCAGCGAGGCGGCGAGGGCGTGCACGTTGGCGATGTCGTCGGCGGAGCGCGTGAACGACACGATGTAGCGGTGGCAGGCGCGGACGCCGAAGCGCCCCTGGATCCAGGCCACGACGCGGAGGGTCTCCAGGATCTCCTCGGTCATCTCGGACGGCGGGCCGCCCGCGGCGACCTCCTTCAGGGCCTGCTCGTGGAGCTCGGAATGCTGCCGGATCTCCAGTTCGGCCAGGTGGAAGCCGAACGTCTCGACCTGCCAGATCAGGTGCTGGACGCGTCCGTACGCCTGCCGGGGCGCGCCCGCGCCCGCGAGGGACTCCTGGACGGTGCGCAGCTCGGCGAGGAGGTCGTCCGCGGACGCGTAGGCCAGCTCGGCGTCGCGCTCGCGGGTCGCGGCGACACGGGCCGCGGCGTGCAGGAGGAACTGGCGGTGCGGCTCCCCGGGCGAGCGCTTGGCGATCTCGTCGATCAGCCCGGGATGCGCGGTGCGCGCGGCGGCGAGGGCGGTGCGGAGGTCCTTCGACGCGGGCGTCGTGTCCTCGTGGACGGTCAGCTCGCGGCCGATCCGCGCGCAGGCCGCCTCCAGCGCCCGCAGGACGTGATCGGCCTGGATCATGACCGCGTCCCGGGTGACCTGCGCGGTGACGTACGGGTTGCCGTCGCGGTCGCCGCCGATCCAGCTGCCGAACCGCAGGTACGGGCGGGCCTTCGGGGGACGGGTGCCGGAGTTCCCGAGCGCGCGGTCGAGGGCCCGGTAGACGTGCGGGACGGCCCGGAAGATCGTCTCGTCGAACGCGGCCATCGCGGTGCGGACCTCGTCCAGGGGGTCCATCTGCGCGGCGCGGCGCAGCGCCGTCCGCCAGAGCAGGTCGATCTCCTCGCGCAGGCTCCGCTCGATCTCCTCCCGCTCGGTGGCGCCGGGCGCGCCGTTCAGCCGCGTCATCAGGTCGCTGATCCGCTGGATGGCGGTGACGACGGCGCGGCGGCGGGCCTCGGTCGGGTGGGCGGTGAAGACGGGACGGAACTCCAGGCCGTCGACGAGATCGTCCAGGCGGCCGTCGCCCGCCTGGACCTGCTGGACGGCGGCGGCCACCGACCCGGGGACGGTGTCGCCGGTATCGCGGTCCCGCAGCGTCCGGATGCGGTGGTGCTCCTCCGCCAGGTTCGTCAGGTGGAAGTACACGGTGAACGCGCGGGCGACCTGCTCGGCACGTTCCAGCGTCCAGCCGTCGACGAGGGCCGCGACCTCCTCGCCGCCGATCTCGCCGCGGCGGGCCGCGATCACCGCGTGCCGGAGCCGTTCGACGTCGTCCAGCAGGCCGGGGCCGCCGTACTCCACCAGGCCGTCGCCGAGCATCGCACCGAGCAGGCGGACGTCGCGGCGGAGCGGTTCGGGCATGTCCTGCCGGAACGTGTCGCGTGTCTTCGTGGCCACCCGCCCAAGCGTAACGACTCCCCCGGTCACGGCCCCGCCGCCTCCCTGTGGGGGGACGACCCCCCACACCCCCCGTTGAAG
>NZ_VCKW01000399.1 GCF_005889715.1 Actinomadura soli | reverse complement strand
GAGCAGGAGTACGCCGGGGAGCTGGCGCGGCTGGCCGAGCACGACGACCGGCCCCGCCCGCCCGGCTGGCGGCTGTCGCCATGGGCCGTCACCACATACCTGCTGGGCGGCGAGCTGCCCGACGGCACGGCGATCAGCCCGAAGTACGTGGGGCCGCGCCGGCTGATGGAGGTCGCGGTCGCGACGCTCGCCACCGACCGGGCGCTGCTGCTGCTCGGCGTGCCGGGGACGGCGAAGACGTGGGTGTCGGAGCATCTCGCGGCCGCCGTCAGCGGCGACTCCACGCTGCTCGTCCAGGGGACGGCGGGCACGGCGGAGGAGGCCGTCCGGTACGGGTGGAACTACGCGCGGCTCCTCGCCGAGGGCCCGTCCGAGAAGGCGCTGGTGGAGAGCCCGATGATGCGGGCGATGCGCACCGGCGCGGTGGCGCGCGTCGAGGAGCTGACCCGGATGCCCTCCGACGTCCAGGACAGCCTGATCACCGTCCTGTCGGAGAAGACGCTGCCCGTCCCGGAGCTGAACACCGAGGTGCAGGCGCGCAAGGGCTTCACGGTCATCGCGACGGCGAACGACCGCGACCGGGGCGTGAACGAGCTGTCCAGCGCGCTGCGGCGGCGGTTCAACACGGTCGTGCTGCCGCTGCCCGAGTCCACCGAGGACGAGGTCGGCATCGTGGCGCGGCGCGTCGACCAGATCGGCGCCGGGCTGGAGCTGCCCGAGTCCCCGGCGGGGCTGGAGGAGATCCGCCGCGTCGTCACCGTGTTCCGCGAGCTGCGCTCCGGGATCACGGCCGACGGGCGGACCAGGCTCAAGTCGCCCAGCGGGACGCTCAGCACCGCCGAGGCCATCTCGGTGATCACCAGCGGGCTGGCGCTGGCGGCGCACTTCGGCGACGGCGTGCTGCGCGCCGCGGACGTGGCCGGCGGGATCGTCGGCGCCGTCGTCCAGGACCCGGTGTCCGACCGGGTGGTGTGGCAGGAGTACCTGGAGGCGGTCGTGCGGGACCGTCCGGAATGGCGGGACTTCTACCGTGCCTGCCGGGAGGTGTCTTGAGCCACGTCGAGGTCTACGGGGTCCGGCACCACGGGCCCGGCTCGGCGCGGGCGCTGCGCGGCGCCCTGGAGGAGTTCAAGCCGGACGCGGTGCTGATCGAGGGCCCGCCCGAGGCCGACCCGATCGTGGAGCTGGCCGGTGACCCCGGAATGGTTCCGCCGGTCGCGCTGCTCGCCTACTCCCCCGCCGGGTCCGGGTCCGGGTCCGGCTCGGGCTCGGGTTCCGGCGACGGCGGCGGCGACCGGAAGGCGGCGTTCTGGCCGTTCGCCGAGTTCAGCCCGGAATGGCAGGCGATCCGGTACGCGCTCGGCGCGGGCGTCCCCGTCCGGTTCTGCGACCTTCCGGCCGCGCACCAGCTTCTCCCCGCCGAGGGCGAGGAGCAGGAGGAGAACGACGAGGCCGAGGGCGGCGAGGACGACGGCGAGGAGGCGGCGGAGGGCATCCGGCTCGACCCGCTCGGCTGGCTGGCGAAGGCCGCCGGATACGACGACGCCGAACGCTGGTGGGACGACGTCGTCGAGCATCGAGAGGGCGGCCCGTCGCCGTTCCCCGCCATCGCGGAGGCCATGGCGGAGCTGCGCGAGCAACTCGCCGCGCTGCCGGAGGAGCAGGTGTCCGCCGGGCTGCCGCCGGGGCATCTGCGGCGCGAGGAGCAGCGCGAGGCCCACATGCGGCGGACGCTGCGCCGCGCCCTCAAGGAGGGGCACGAGCGGGTCGCGGTGGTCTGCGGCGCGTGGCACGTCCCGGCCCTCCAGGCGAAGATCCCGGCCGCGCACGACGACCGGACGCTGCGCGGCCTGCCGAAGGCCAGGATCGCGATGACCTGGGTGCCGTGGACGCACGGGCGGCTCGCCGGGCGCTCCGGCTACGGCGCGGGCGTGCGGTCCCCGGGCTGGTACCACCATCTGTTCACGGCGCGGGACCGCCCGATCGAGCGGTGGCTGACCGCCGCCGCGCGCGTCCTGCGCGACGAGGACCTGCACGTCTCGTCCGCGCATGTGATCGAGGCCGTCCGGCTCGCCGAGGCGCTGGCCGCGCTGCGCGGCCGTCCCCTCGCCGGGCTGGACGAGGCGACCGAGGCGACGCGGGCCGTGCTGTGCGAGGGCGCCGACCTGCCGGTCGAGCTGATCCAGAGGGAGATGGTCGTCGGGGAGCGGCTCGGCGCCGTCCCGGAGCGGACGCCGATGGTGCCGCTCCAGCGCGACCTGCAGGCCGAGCAGCGGCGGCTGCGGCTCAAGCCGTCCGCGCTCGACAAGGAGCACGACCTCGACCTCCGCAAACCCACCGATCTCGAACGCAGCCGCCTGCTGCACCGGCTCCGCCTCCTGGACGTCGACTGGGGCGTCCCGTCCGACACCGGCCGCTCCAAGGGCACGTTCCGCGAGACGTGGACGCTCGCGTGGCGCCCCGAGTTCGAGGTCGAGCTGATCGAGGCGAGCGCGTGGGGCACCACCGTCCGCGGCGCGACGACCGCGAGGGCCAAGGCCCTCGCCGCCCACGCGACCGCGCTCGCCGACCTGACGTCCGTGGCCGAGCGCTGCCTGCTCGCCGACCTCGGCGACGCGCTGCCCACCGTCATGCGGGCGCTCGCCGACCGCGCCGCCGTCGACACCGACGTCGCGCACCTGATGTCCGCGATGCCCGCGCTGGTCCGCGCGCTGCGGTACGGCGACGTGCGCGGCACGTCCACGGGGCCGCTCCGCACGGTCGTGGACGGCCTCGTCGTCCGCGTCTGCGTCGGCCTGCCCCCGGCGATCACCGGCCTGGACGACGACGCCGCCCGCGAGTTCCTCGGCCATGTCGACGCCGTGCACGGCGCCCTGTCGCTCCTCGCCGACGACGACCACCTCGAACGCTGGCGCCGCACCCTGGAGAGCCTGGTAGCCCGCCCCGACGCCCTGCACGGCCTCATCGAGGGCCGTCTCACCCGCCTGCTCCTCGACGCGGGCCGCCTCCACGACGTCCCCGACCGGATGGCGCGGGCCGTGTCCGCGGGCGTCCCGCCCGCACGCGCCGCCGCCTGGGTCGAGGGGTTCCTGTCCGGCGGCGCCCTGCTGCTCATGCACGACGAGACCCTCCTCCGCCTCGTCGACGGCTGGATCTCCGCGCTTCCCGGCGACTCGTTCACCGACGTCCTGCCGCTGCTGCGCCGCACCTTCGGCGCCTACGCGTCCGCCGAACGCCGCGCCATCGGCGAGCGGCTGCGCCGCTCCGGCCACGCGCCCGCCGCGTCGTCCCGTCCGGCCGAGGACGACGTGGACGAGGCCCGCGCCGCCCCCGCGACCACCACGGCCCTGCAGATCCTCGGATGGGAGCGATGACCGTGACCGATGAGGCGATGAACGGAAGCGACGGCGGCGGGGAGCGGCTGCGGCGGTGGCGGCTGGTGCTCGGCGGCGACAAGGCAGACGGGACGGGCGTCTCGCTCACCGGCGACGACGTGCGGATCGACGGCGCGCTGGAGAAGCTCTACGGCGCCGGTGACGACGACGGGCGGCCCCGGCCGGGCCGGCGGAGCGCCGGCCTCGGCGACTCCGCGCCCTCGGTGGCGCGGTGGCTCGGCGACATCCGCGCCTACTTCCCGTCGAGCGTCGTGCAGGTCATGCAGAAGGACGCGATCGAGCGCCTCGACCTGACCCGGCTGCTGCTGGAGCCGGAGATGCTGGACGCCGTCGAACCCGACGTCCACCTGGTCGGGACGCTGCTGTCGCTGAACCGGGTGCTGCCCGACCGGGCCCGCGAGTCCGCGCGGGCGGTGGTGCGGAAGGTCGTCCACGACCTGGAGCGGCGGCTGGCGCAGAGGACGCGGTCGGCGATCGGCGGCGCGCTGGACCGGTCGGCGCGGGTGCTGCGGCCGAGGCGGCTCGCCGACGTCGACTGGGAGCGGACGATCCGCGCGAACCTGCGCAACTACCTGCCCGAGCACGGGACGCTCGTCCCGGAGCGGCTGATCGGGTACGGGCGGCGGCAGCAGGCCGTCAAGCGGGACGTCGTCCTCGCGATCGACCAGAGCGGGTCGATGGCGGCGTCGGTGGTGTACGCGAGCGTGTTCGGCGCGGTGCTGGCGTCGATGCGGTCGCTGCGGACGTCGCTCGTCGTGTTCGACACCAACGTCGTCGACCTGACCGACCAGCTGCACGACCCGGTGGAGGTGCTGTTCGGCACCCAGCTCGGCGGCGGGACCGACATCAACCGGGCCGTCGCGTACTGCCAGGGCCTCGTGACGCGCCCGAACGACACGATCCTCGTGCTGATCAGCGACCTGTACGAGGGCGGGATCCGGGACGAGCTGCTGCGCCGCGTGGCGGCGCTGACGGCGGCGGGCGTGCAGGTCGTCGTGCTGCTCGCGCTGTCGGACGAGGGCGCGCCCGCCTACGACCACGAGAACGCGGCGGCGCTGGCCGCGCTGGGCGTCCCGGCGTTCGCGTGCACGCCGGACGCGTTCCCCGAGCTGATGGCCGCCGCGATCGAGCGCCGCGACCTGAAGGAGTGGTCGGAGCGGCAGCCCGCCTCCCCGTAGGCCGGGACGGCGCCGGGGTCAGCGGGGTGATCGCGACATGCCGAGCGCCAGCAGGAGCACGACGGCGGCGGTCAGCACGGCGTGCCCGGCCAGCGCGGACGGCTGGATCTGCACGAGCGCGCCCCACGCGCCCCACATCGCGACGCGGGCGACGCGCGCGGCCATCACCGTCCACGCGGCGGGGCGGCTGCCGCGCCAGGCGAGGATCACCGCGACCAGGGTGACCACGGCCACCACCGCGAACGACGACGCGACGACGGGCAGCAGGGCGCCCCGGCCGCCCTCGGTGAGGGACGGCCGGGCGATCAGGATGGCGAGCGCGGCGACGTCCAGCGCGGCGAGCAGCCCGGCGAGGACCAGCCCGGCGCCCAGCGCCGGACCACGGCGCAGCGGCCGGTACGGCTCGGGCGGGGCCTCCGGAACCGGCCGCGGCCACTCCGGCCGCGGCTCCGGGCCCTGGTCCTGGACGAACGGCACCGTGCCGGGCTGCGACGCCTCCGGCGGGGGCCGGCGGATCGTCGCCGGTCCGGTATCCCGGAAGATCTCTCCGTTCGTCTGAGGCCCGGGCGCTGGCGGGGACGGGGGCGCGGGCTCGGCGG
>NZ_VCKW01000398.1 GCF_005889715.1 Actinomadura soli | reverse complement strand
CGCCAGACCCCGCCAGGCCCCGTCAGGACGGCCCGCCAGGCCGGTCGGGACGGGCGGCGGGCGGTTGGCGGGTGGTCGGCTGGGGTGCGTCTGTTAAGGAGCGCTTGAACCCTCTGCGTAGGGTTATTCATTGGACGACCTGAACAGCCTGGGTAACACTCCAGGTCAAAGCGATCTACCAGAGGGAGCGGCATGAGAATCGGGATCGTCGGGGCCACCGGCCAGGTCGGGGGCGTGATGCGCGAGATCCTGGCCGAACGCGGGTTCCCGGTCGACGAGCTGCGGCTGTTCGCCTCGGCCCGCTCGGCCGGACGCAAGCTGCCATGGAACGGCTCCGAGATCACCGTCGAGGACGCGGCGTCCGCCGACTACTCGGGCCTCGACATCGTGCTGTTCTCCGCCGGGAAGACCACGTCGAAGGAGCTGGCGCCGAAGGTCGCCGCGGCCGGCGCCGTCGTGATCGACAACTCGTCCGGCTGGCGGATGGACCCGGACGTCCCGCTGGTCGTCGCCGAGGTCAACCCGCACGCGGCGACGCGCCGTCCCAAGGGGATCATCGCCAACCCGAACTGCACGACGATGGCCGCGATGCCGGTGCTGCGGCCCCTGCACGCCGAGGCCGGGCTGACCGCCCTCGTCGTCTCCACCTACCAGGCGGTCTCCGGCAGCGGGCTCGCCGGGGTCGCGGAACTGCACGACCAGGCGACCAAGGTCGTCCAGAACGCGGACCGGCTGACCCATGACGGCTCGGCGGTGGAGTTCCCGGAGCCGTCCGTGTACGTGCGGCCGATCGCGTTCAACGTCCTGCCGATGGCGGGGTCGATCGTGGAGGACGGGCTCGCCGAGACCGATGAGGAGCAGAAGCTCCGCAACGAGAGCCGCAAGATCCTGGAGATCCCGGACCTGAAGGTGTCGGGGACGTGCGTCCGCGTCCCGGTCTTCACCGGCCATTCGCTGCAGGTGAACGCCCGGTTCGAGCGTCCGGTGAGCCCCGAGCGGGCGAGCGAGCTGCTGTCCGGCGCGCCCGGCGTCGTGCTGTCGGACGTCCCGACGCCGCTCCAGGCCGCGGGCCAGGACCCGACCTACGTGGGCCGCATCCGCCGCGACGAGACCGTCGACAACGGCCTCGCCCTGTTCTGCTCCGGCGACAACCTCCGAAAGGGGGCCGCGCTCAACACCGTCCAGATCGCCGAGCTGGTCGCCGCCGAGTAAACCGCGCTCCTGCCGGGCCGGGCGGCTCCGCCTGCCCGGCCAGCCGAGCTGCGGTGGTGGTCGGGGAGGTCAGCTCGCGCGGCGGCCGCGGATCTCCAGGGCGTTCAGGAGCGCGGCGGTGCTCTGGGCGATCTCCTCGACGGCCCGGTCGAACGCCTCGGCGTTGTGGGACGCGGGCGCGCGGAACCCGGAGATCTTGCGGACGTACTGGAGCGCTGCCGCCCGGACGTCCTGGTCGGTCACGTCGTCGGTGAACGGCGGTCGAAGAGTCTTGATACTGCGGCACATGCACCCATTGTGACCCGTGGGGCCGACATCCCACTCCAGCGCCGGCGGCCCGGAGGGGTTTGAGGGCCCCGGGCCCTCGTCCGGCGGAGAGGCCGGACGAGGGCACCAGGGACCCGGCGGGGGGCGGGGCCCCGTCTAGGCGGCGGCGGTGCACGGGCCGGGCCGAGATTCGTCCCGTGCGGCCGCCTTAGGTCAGCCCTTGGGAGTGGGTCGGGCTGTCCAAAATTGGACCGCGACGACGCCCAAGGTGTCAACGGATCCATCCGCCACTGGATTTTCAACATTGCTGAACGGGGTCATCGAAATTTCTGAAATATCTCGTTGACCTGGGCGAATGTGGAGGCCTCCGGCGGTCGTCCCGATGGAGTCGGGTTCGGCCTCGGTGAGGCTTCCGTCGCCCGCGTCCGCGGCCGCGGCGACGAGACGGACGTTTTCCCGGCTTATGCGGAGACATCCGCCGTCTGTGTCCGCTACCGGCCGCCCAATCCGCCGCGCGGCCCGCGTCCGCGGCGGCGGCCGCCCGGTTCGCTGCGGCGGCCGCCCCCGTTCAGGACGGTCGTGGACCCGTTCTATCTGGCGCCGCTGCCGCCCAGCGTCCAGACCGCGTGCGCGATGGCGTCCGCGTTGCGGTCGAGCGCCGGGTCGTTGATGTTGGACGTGGTGTCGCAGGACGCGTGGTAGCAGCGGTCGTACGCGACGCCCGCCTGGCCGCCCCACTTCTGCGCCTGCGCGGTCGTCTTGCGTCCCTCGGCACCGGTGAACAGGCCGCCGGCGGCGATCCCGTACCGGATGAACGGGCCGTAGTCGGAGCGTCCGTCGAACGCCGTGTCCTCGACCGGGACGTTGATCGACGCGAAGTGGTCGCGGAGGACCTTCTCGATCTCCGCGGACCCGGCCGGGCCGCCGCTCCCGCTGGTCCCGTCGCCGTCATAGGCGAAGTAGCCCGGGTTGGGCGAGCCGACCATGTCGAAGTTCAGGTAGCCCTTGATCTTCGAGCGTTCGGCCGCCGGCAGGTTGTTGACGTAGTGCGTCGACCCGATGAGGCCGAGCTCCTCCGCGCCCCACCAGCCGAACCGCAGGTGCCGGTTCGGCTTGTGGCCCTCGCGGGCGACGGCGAGGGCGACCTCCAGGTTCGCGGCCGAGCCCGAGCCGTTGTCGTTGATGCCGGGGCCCGCCGAGACGCTGTCGAGATGCGCGCCGACCATCAGGGTGTTGTTGACGTCGCCGCCCGGCCAGTCCGCGATCAGGTTGTAGCCGGTCGCGCCGAGGTAGGTGAACGACTGGATGGACGTCTGGTACCCGGCCGCGTCCAGCTTGCTCTTCACGAAGTCGACGGACGCGCGGTAGCCGGGACGGCCATGGGCGCGGTTCCCGCCGTTGCCGCTGGCGATGCTCTGGAGCTGCGACAGGTGAGCCTTGACGTTGGCGACCGGAATGTCGGGCGCGGCGGCGGCCCGCGCCACCGGAGGCGCCGGCGGGGCCGCGGGCGGGGTCGCCGACGCGGCCGCGCCGGGGAGCAGGGCGGAGAGGGCCAGCGCTGCCGCCCCCACGGTCGCCAGAGTGCGCGATCTCACGAGGTGTCCTCCATGCAAAGGGGCGCGGCCCGAGACGGGGGAGCGGGCCCCGTCACGGGCCGCGAGATTGAAGGTGATCAGGAACCGTCGCTCACTCAGCAGGCGGGCTCGCCGGACTGCGCAGGCACGGTCACCGCGGCCCACGCGGCCTTCACCGAGTTGCACTCGGCGGCGGAGCCGGGGAACAGCTGCTTGGCGGCGTTGACGGTCGCCACCCGGGCGGCTGCATGGCTCCAGGCCGTCGTCTTCCGGTTGAGGCCCTCCATGAAGATCTTTCCGGCCTTCTGGATGCCGATCCCGGTGACGGTCGAGTTGTTGCACGTCGGGCTGGACGGGTTCCCGCCCGAGCCCTCGGCCAGCAGCACGAACCAGTGGTTCTGCGGGCCGGCCGCCGCGTGCACCTCGGTGCGCGGGATCGAGGACGAGTAGCAGTTCGGGTCACCGAGCGCGCTCGGGTTGTACATGTTGCGGATCGGGCCCTGGCCGACCAGGTCGATCTCCTCGCCGACCAGGTAGTCCGGCGGGTCGAGGTTGGCGGGCTCGTTGGCGTAGAACTCGACCAGCGTGCCGAAGATGTCGCCGGCCGACTCGTTCAGCCCGCCCTTCTCGTTGCCGTTGCCGCCGCTGGAGCCGCCGGGGGTGGTCTGGAAGATCGCGTGGCCGTTCTCGTGGCCGACGACGTCCATGCCCGTGGCCTGCTTGGTGCCGGCCTGGTTACGGCCGTAGTTGGTGTAGCTGCCGTTCCAGAACGCGTTGGCCTGGTTCAGGCCGACGCGCATCGGGAAGCCGCCGCCGCTGCCGTTCATGCCGTTGCGGCCGAGCCACTCCTTCAGCATGTCCCATTCTTTTTGGGCGGCGTGCATGGCGTCGACGCAGGCCGTTTCGAGGTCGGTGCCGCTGCCATTGCCCCAGACGTTGTCGGTGCCGGTGAAGGTCTGGCCGTTCTGGCCGCCGCACCGGACGCCGTTGCGCGCCGGGTCCTGCATGGACGTGGCCGCGGTGCTGATGTCGACGGTCCCGTGGTAGAAGCTGCGGTCGTCGGCGGCCGCGGCGTCGGCGGCGGGCGCGGCGTCGGCGACCTCGTCGAACGTCCGGACGACCTTGCCGCTCTTGGCGTCGACGAACACGTGCAGCTTCGTCGGGGTGTTCTTGTGGACGCCGGTGACGACGGTCTCGTACGCGAGGCGTCCCGAGCCCTCAGCCATCACCGTGAGCTGCGGCGCGGAGGCGCTCTCGACCTTGGACACGCGGGCGCGGGAGGTCTTCGCGGCCTGGGCCGCCGAGACCTTCGCCGTCGTGTCGAGGTCGAGCGTCTTGGTCTGGCTGACGGAGTTGCTCAGGACGGCGCCGCTCGCGTTCGTGGTGACGACGAAGTCGCCGCCGAACACGGGCAGACCGGCGTGCGTCCGCGCGTAGGACACGTGCTGGAGGCCGTTCAGGCTGGACACGACCCCGAGGCGGACGATCTTGTCCTCGGGCGCCGTCTTGTACGTGGACGGCTGCGCCGCGACGGCGCGGTCGGCCGAGCCGGCGGCGAGCGTGCGGGGATCGGGCTTGGCGGGGGTGCTGCTGGCGGTCGCACCTATGGCGGGGGCGGACAACGCCACGGCGAGGCAGGCGGACAGCGCCGCAGCCCCGATCGCGGTCTGGTGTCTCACGGGGGTGCTCCTTCCACGTGCCGGGCATGGCGCGGCGCGTGGAGGCCCTTGTGGGAGCGCCTCCGCGTGGACCGTCACCCGTCCGGCGGGGGTTGGGATGGGGGTGCTCATCCGGATGAGCTGTCCCGAAGTGCACTCCTAGTTATGAAATGTGTCAATGAGTCCAAGTAGGACTGGATTTTCAATCCGTGGCGTGTTGTTAAGTGAAAACTCGAAACCCCGCCCCTGGACAGCGCGGACGCCAGGCGCCAGGGAGCGATGGGACGCGCCGGAGCCGGGTGCGCGCCAGGGGGCGAGGGTGCACGGCAGGGTCGCGCGAGGGTGCACGGCAGGGTCGGCCGAGGCGTCCCCGAGCGAGGGCGCGCGGCAGAGCCCGGGCGCGCCTCAGGGGGCGATGGCGCGCCGGAACCCGGCGGGCTTCAGGGGGTGATGGGGTACGGGC
>NZ_VCKW01000397.1 GCF_005889715.1 Actinomadura soli | reverse complement strand
GCCCCACCACCGACTCCGCACCCACACCCAGACCACGCAGATAGTGCGCCAGCCGGTTGGCCTGCGCGTCCAACCCACCGAACGTCACCTCCACACCACCCGACACCACCGCCACCGCACCCGGGCCCACCGCCACCCGACCCGCCAGCATCTGCACCACCGAGTCACCCTCGACCACGGCCGCCGTGTCATTCCAGGTGGACAGGACGCGCTCCCGCTCCTGCGGGTCGAGGACGTCCACGGCGTGCAAGCGCGTGTCCGGCGCCGCGGTCACCACATCCAGGACCCGCACGAACCATTCGGCGATACGTCCCGCGGCGGGAGCGTCGAACAGGTCCGCGGCCACCGTCACCGAACCGCGCAGTCCGGCGGGACGGCCCGCTTCGTCCGATACCTCCTCGATCGCCACGTACAGGTCGAACTTCGCGGGGGCCGGGGCCGAGACGTCCGCGGGGGCGGCCGGGTCCGCGGGACCGCCGCCGCCTCGCACGCCCGGCAGGTCCAGGGCGGCGTCACCGTTGTTCTGCATGGTGAGGACCACCTGGGCCAGCGGGTGCCGGGCCAGCGATCGTTCGGGGGCCAGTTCCTCGACGAGCCGCTCGAACGGCACGTCCTGATGCGCCAGGGCGCCCAGGCTCGCCTCGCGGACACGGCCCAGGACCTGACGGAACTCCGGATCACCGGACAGATCCGTCCGGATCACCAGCGTGTTCAGGAAGAACCCGACCAGGTCGTCCAGCGCCTCGTCGGTACGCCCGGCTATCGGTGAGCCGACGGGGATGTCGGTTCCGGCGCCGAGCCGCGACAGCGTCACCGCGAGCGCGGCCTGCAACGCCATGAAGATCGTGACGCCCTCGTCGCGGGCCAGTCCGGCCAGCCGCCGGTGCACCTCGTCCGGCACCCGGAGCGGTATCCGGTGCCCCAGGTGGCTCGCGACCGCGGGACGCGGCCGGTCCACGGGCAGGGCCAGCTCCTCGGGAAGCCCGGCCAGCGTCCGCCGCCAGTACTCCACCTGCGACGACAACAGACTGCCCGGATCAGACTCGTCCCCGAGCAACTCCCGCTGCCACAACGTGTAATCCGCGTACTGCACCGGCAGCGGCTCCCACTCCGGAGCCTCGCCCCGCGAACGTGCCGCATACGCCGCCGACAGGTCGCGGCCCAGCGGGCCCATGGACAGCCCGTCGCCTGCGATGTGATGGACCACCGCCATCAGTACCTGCTCGTCCGGACCGGCCTCGAACAGCCACGCCCGGATCGGCGCCTCGGACGACAGATCGAACGCGTACCGGGCCGCCTCCGCCACCGCACCGGCCAGTTCCCCGGACTCCACCGGGGACACTTGCAGCTCCCATGCCACGTCCTTCGGGTCCAGGACGTGCTGGTACGGCTCGCCGTCCACGGCCGGGAACACCGTGCGCAGCGACTCGTGCCGGGCGATCACGTCGCGGAACGCCGCCTCCAGCAGCGCGGCGTCCACACCGGACAGCCGGATCGGCACCGGAATGTTGTAGGTGGGGCTCGGGCCCTCCAACTGGCTCAGGAACCACAGGCGGCGCTGCGCGAACGACAGCGGCACCCGCTCGGGACGCGTCCTCGCCCGCAGGGGCGCGCGCGCCGGGTCGGCCGCGTCGGCGGTCAGCCGCTCCGCCAGCCCGGCGACCGTCGGCACCTCGAACAGCGTGCGGACCTCGATCTCCAGGCCGAGGACGGCGCGGATCCGGGACACCAGCCGGGCCGCGAGCAGCGAATGCCCGCCCAGCTCGAAGAAGCCGTCGTCGACCCCGACCGAGTCCAGCCCGAGAACCTCGGCGAACGCCGCGCACAGCAGTTCCTCCCGCACCGTCGACGGGCCACGGGCGGCCTCGGCGCCGGTCCCGTAGTCGGGGAGGGGCAGGGCCTTGCGGTCGAGTTTCCCGTTGACCGTGAGCGGCAGCTCCGCCAGCGGCACCACCGCGGCGGGCACCATGTAGTCGGGCAGCCGCGCCGCGACGAAGTCCCGGAGCCCGTCGGCGTCGACTCCGCCGTCGTCGGGGTCGGCGGGCACCACGTAGGCGACCAGCCGCCTGTCGCCCGGGACGTCCTCGCGGGCGATCACGGCGGCCTGCGCCGCGCCGGGGTGGTTCCGCAGCACGGCCTCGACCTCGCCGGGCTCGATCCGGAACCCGCGGATCTTCACCTGCTCGTCCGCGCGGCCGACGAACACCAGCTGCCCGTCCGTCCTGCGCTTCACCACGTCACCGGTGCGGTACATCCGCTCACCGGACTCGTAGGGGCAGGCGACGAACCGCTCCGCCGTCAGCCCGGGGCGTCCCACGTACCCGCGCGTCACCCCGGTCCCGGCGACGTACAGCTCACCGGCCACCCCGGCCGGTACCGGCATGAGCGCGTCGTCGAGCACGAACAGCCGGGCGTTGGCGATCGGGGCGCCGATCGACGGATCGTCGCCCACCGCCAGCGGCGGCGACATGGACGCGCACACCGTCGTCTCCGTGGGCCCGTACGCGTTGATGAACCGCCGGCCCGGCGCCCACCGGTCCACCGATTCGCGGTTCAGCGCCTCACCCGCCGACACCAGGGTCGTCACGGAGGCCAGCTCGTCGGGGCCCAGGACCCCGAGCAGCGCGGGCGGGAGCGTCGCGTGCGTCACCGCGTGGTCCGCGACGAACTCCACCAGCCCGCCGCCGGGCGTCAGCCGGGACGCGGGCGCCACCACCAGCGCCGCGCCCGCGCACAACGTCACGAGGATCTCGGACACCGCCGCGTCGAACCCGGCCGAAGCGAACTGCAGCACCCGCGCGCCGGGCGGGACGTCGAAGTGCCGCTGTTGCGCCTCGACGAGGTTCACCGCTCCGCGGTGGGCGACCGCCACACCCTTCGGCACGCCGGTCGACCCGGACGTGTAGATCACGTACGCGAGCGCGGACGGGTCCACGGCCGTGTCCACCCGGGTGTCCGGGCAGCCGTCCAGGACCGCGGCGGTCACCGGTTCGTCGAGGGCGAGCATCCGCACCCGCCCGGCGGGCAGGTCGTCGAGCGCGTCCCGCGTGCCGACGATCAGCTGCGCCCGGCTGTCGGCGAGCATGAACGCCACCCGCTCGACCGGCAGCCGCCCGTCGATCGGCAGGTACGCCGCGCCCGCCTTCAGCACCGCGAGCGTCGCCATGATCAGCTCGGGGCCGCGCGGCAGGCACAACCCCACGACGGACTCGGCTCCGACGCCGAGGGCGCGCAGGTGGTGCGCCAGGCGGTTCGCGTCCGCGTCCAGCTCCCCGTACGGCAGCTCGACGCCGTCGCCCACGACCGCGACCGCGTCCGGGGCCGCGTCCACCCGCCGCTCGAACGACTCCACGACCGTGGAGGCCGCGACGTCCACCGCGGTGTCGTGCCGGCTGCCGAGCAGCAGGTCACGCTCGCCTGCGTCGAGGACGTCCACGGCGCGCAGGGCGATGTCCGGGGCGGCGGTCACCACGTCCAGGACCCGCGTGAACCAGCCCGCTATCCGCTCCGCTGCCGGCGCGTCGAACAGGTCCGCCGACACCGTCACCGAGCCGCGCAGCCCCGCCGCGCGCCCGTCGGCGTCGTAGGTCTCCGCCACCATCACGTCCACGTCGCATTTCACCGGTGCCACCGCGGCGGCGTCGACTCCCGGCGCCGTCCCCGTCCGGACGCCGGGCAGCTCCAGCGCCGCCCGCTCGACGTTCTGCAGGGTCATCACGACCTGGAACAGCGGGTGCCGCGCCATGGACCGCTCGGGGGCCAGTTCCTCCACCAGCCGCTCGAACGGAACGTCCTGGTGGGCCAGGGCCCCGAGGCCCGCCTCGCGGACGCGGCCCAGGACTTCCCGGAACTCCGGGTCGCCCGACAGGTCCGTCCGGATCACCAGCGTGTTCAGGAAGAATCCGACCAGGTCGTCGAGGGCCTCGTCGGTGCGTCCCGCCACCCCGGACCCGATCGGGATGTCGGTTCCGCCGCCGAGCCGCGACAGCGTGACCGCCAGCGCGGCCTGCAACGCCATGAAAATCGTGACGCCTTCGCCGCGGGCCAGTTCCGCCAGCCGCCGGTGCACCTCGGCCGGGACCCGCAGCGCCGCCACGTGCCCGACGTGACCGGCCACCGCCGGACGCGGCCGGTCCACCGGCAGCGCGAGTTCCTCGGGCGCGCCGGCGAGCGTCCGCCGCCAGTAGGCGACCTGCGCCGAGAGGAGGCTCTCCGGGTCGGACTCGTCGCCGAGAAGCTCCCGCTGCCACAGGGCATAGTCGGCGTACTGCACCGGCAGCGGCTCCCACGCCGGAGCCTCGCCTCGGACCCGCGTCGCGTACGCCGCCGACAGGTCCCGGCCCAGCGGGCCGCGTGACCAGCCGTCGCTGGCGATGTGATGCGTCACCACGAGCAGCACCTGCTCGTCCGCGCCGGTCTGGAACAGCGAGGCCCGGATCGGAACGTCCGCCGAGATGTCGAACTCGTGCCGCGCCGCCCGCGCCACCGCTCCGGTCAGCTCCCCGGGCTCCAACCGGACGACCTGGACGTCCCAGTCCAGATCCCGGACCTTCAGGATGTGCTGGTACGGCTCGCCGTCCACGGCCGGGAACACCGTGCGCAGCGACTCGTGCCGGCCGATCACGTCGCGGAACGCCGCCCGCAGCGCCGCGACGTCCAACTCGCCCGCGAGGCGGAGCACCACGGGCACGTTGTAGGTCGCGCTCGGGCGTTCCAGCTCGTTCAGGAACCACAGCCGCCGCTGCGCGAACGACAGCGGCACCCGCTCGGGACGCGTCCTCGGCCGCAACGGCGTGCGCGCCCGCTCCGGCTCCTGCTCGGCGAGGTACGCGGCCAGCTCCGCCACCGTCGGCGCCTCGAACAGCGTCCGGATCTCGACCTCGGCGCCGAGGACGGCGCGGATGCGGGAGACCAGCCGGACCGCGAGAAGGGAGTGCCCGCCCAGCTCGAAGAAGCTGTCGTCGACTCCGACCGCGTCCAGCCCGAGGACGTGCGCGAACGCCGCGCACAACGCCTCCTCCTGCGCGGTGGCCGGAGGACGGCTCTCCTTGGCGGCACTGGCGTAGTCGGGGCTGGGGAGTGCCTTGCGGTCGAGTTTGCCGTTACCGGTCAACGGCAGATCAGGCAACGCCACCACGGCCGCGGGAACCATATGGTCGGGCAGCGTGCGGGCCACGAACTCCCG
>NZ_VCKW01000396.1 GCF_005889715.1 Actinomadura soli | reverse complement strand
GTTTAGGGGATTGGGTGTGTGGGGTGGCGCGTTGGGCGGGGTAGGGCGGAGCCTGCCCGACGAAAGCTGCTCCCGTACGCAGCGCCACCCCACCCGAACACCAGAAAGTCCCTCAAAACAATGGAATCTAGAACAAATCAGACCAAAGAATCAACCACAAAGCACGCCTGAACGAACACCAAGAACGATAAGGCTAGAGTTTTTCGATGGTGGCGTAGCGGAGGACTAGCGTCCGGACGCCGTACTCGCCGCCGAAGTCGACGCTGGCCTTCTGGCCGCCATCGTAGACGGAGACGACCGTCCCCAGGCCGAAGGCGTCGTGGGTGACCTTGTCACCGGGCGTAAGGGACGGAACAGGACGATTGCCAGGCGACCGAACGCCAGGCCGCGACGCCATTTGCGCCATGGCCGACCCGGACGTGGAGGACGCCTCGCGTTCCCAGTCCACGAGCGTTTTCGGAACTTCTCCAAGGAACCGCGATGCCGGGTTGACCTGTGGTGCGCCCCACGCGCTGCGCATCGCGGCGCGGGAAAGGTACAGCCGCTGCCGGGCGCGGGTGATGCCGACATAGGCGAGTCGGCGTTCCTCTTCCAGTTCCTTCGGGTTGCTCATGGCCCGCAGGTGCGGGAAGACGCCGTCCTCCATCCCTGTGAGGAAGACGACGGGGAACTCCAAGCCCTTAGCCGTGTGCAGGGTCATCAGCGTGACGACGCCGCCCTCGGTCTCCTCCGGCTGCTCGCCGGGAGGCACCGGGCCGCCCTTGGCGCCGCCGGGGATGGAGTCGGCGTCGGCGACCAGGGCCACCTGTTCCAGGAATTCGGGGAGGCGTCCCTCGGCGGACTCGCCGTCGAGCCGCTCCTCGAACTCGCGGGCGACGGCTTCGAGTTCGTGGAGGTTCTCGACGCGGGTCTCGTCCTGCGGGTCCTTGGACGCCTGCAGTTCGGCGAGGTATCCGCTCGCTTTCAGGATCTCGGCGACCAGGTCGGCGGGGGTGAGCGATTCGGCGGCGGCGCGCAGCTCGTCCAGCAGGACGACGAAGTCGCGGACGGCGTTGATCGAGCGGGTCGCCATGCCGGGCACGTCCTCGGGGACCCGCAGCGCCTGCCAGAACGAGATCCGCTCGCGGGACGCGTACGCCTCGACGCACGCCTCGGCGCGGTCGCCGATGCCGCGTTTCGGGACGTTCAGGATGCGGCGCAGGGAGACCGCGTCTTCGGGGTTGGCGAGGCAGCGCAGGTAGGCGAGCGCGTCGCGGATCTCCTTGCGCTCGTAGAAGCGGACGCCGCCGACGACCTTGTACGGCAGGCCGACGCGGATGAAGACCTCTTCGAAGACACGGGACTGCGCGTTGGTGCGGTAGAAGACGGCGACGTCGCTGGGACGGGCCTCGCCCTCGTCGCTGAGCCGGTCGACCTCGCGGGCGACGAACGCGGCCTCGTCGTGCTCGTTGTCGGCCACATAGCCGGTGATCTTGTGGCCTTCGCCCTGGTCGGACCAGAGTTTCTTCGGCTTGCGGTCGGCGTTGCGCTCGATGACCGCGTTGGCGGCCGACAGGATCGTCTGGGTGGAGCGGTAGTTCTGTTCGAGCAGGATCGTGGTGGCGTCCGGGTAGTCGCGCTCGAACTCCAGGATGTTGCGGATGGTCGCGCCGCGGAAGGCGTAGATCGACTGGTCGGCGTCGCCGACGACGCACAGCTCGGCCGCGCCGATCCCTTCGACCGGGGCCGTCAGTTCCCGGACGAGTTCGTACTGCGCGTGGTTCGTGTCCTGGTACTCGTCCACGAGGACGTGCCGGAACCTGCGCCGGTAGTGCTCGGCGGCCTCGGGGAAGACCTGCAGCAGGTTGACCGTCATCATGATCAGGTCATCGAAGTCCATGGCGCCGGCCTGCTGGAGCCGCGCCTGGTACATCTCGTACGCCTCGCCGAGCGTCTGCTCCATGTGCGTGGACGCCCGCGCCTTGAACGTCTCGTAGTCGATCAGCTCGTTCTTCAGGTTGGAGACCTGCGCGCTGAACGCCTTCGGCGGGTACCGCTTCGGGTCGAGGTCGAGCTCGCGGCAGACGAGCGCCATGAGGCGGTTCGCGTCGGCCTGGTCGTAGATCGAGAAACTCGTCGGGAAGCCGAGCCGCTTGGCCTCGCGCCGCAGGATCCGCACGCACGCCGAGTGGAACGTCATCACCCACATGGCGCGCGAACGCGGCCCGACCAGCGCGTCCACCCGCTCCTTCATCTCGGCCGCGGCCTTGTTGGTGAAGGTGATCGCGAGAATCTGGCCGGGGTGCACCTTCCGCTCCCCGAGCAGGTGGGCGATGCGGTGGGTCAGGACCCGGGTCTTTCCCGACCCGGCTCCCGCGACGATCAGCAACGGCCCACCGGAGTGCAGCACGGCCTCGCGCTGCTGCGGGTTGAGTCCGTCGAGCAAGGGGTTGGCTTCGGTCTTCGACATCACGTGCGAGTCTACGGCGCCCGACCGACGATTTCCGCGTCTCCACACCCCCGCGCCCCGATCGCACCTACGCAAGTCCCGCCCACACGACTCCCCGGCTTGTCACGCCGGTTGGCAGCATGTGGACGCCCCACGGCAGCATGTGGACAGATCGCAGGTCATTTGGATCCGGCGGCTTGACTCGATCTCCTGACCGGCGGACCGTTCGGCTGGATAGGGCGGACACGACCCGCTGGAGACGACCCGCCGGAGACGATCGCCGGAGACGATCGCCGGACCCGGCAGCAGGACCCGGCCGGTTCGCACCCCCAGAGCCGCAGAGCGCGCGCCGTACACCAGAGCACCGCGGATAGCGGGGTATAGCGAACGCCATGCACGGAGCAGGGCTCAGGCAGGCGTGTCCACCCACGGGAGCGCAGGGTCAGCAGAGACTCGCGCATCGTAAAGGGAGGTGGCTTCGATGACGATCCACCAGCAGGACTTCCAGGAGGGCCGGAGCACCAGGGCGATGCCGATCGAGGTTCCCGCGCAGCGGCCGGGACCGATGTCCCGGGTCGCCGTGCCAGGGGCCGCTCCGGCGGCTCCGCGGGCCGTCCCGAGGCCGGTGCCCGTCCCGGCGCCGGCGCGGACCGGTCACCGGTTCATGATCTACAAGCAGGACCCGTCGGTCACCGAGCTGGGCGCCCGGCTGACCTTCGTCCCGACGGTCGTGCTGAACGGGCCGACGGACGCGCGGGTCCGGACGGAGATGCAGGGCGTCACCCCGGTGGCGCGCAACGTCAACGGCGACTTCGTGTTCCCCATGGGCAGCCCGCAGTTCGACTGCGCGCACACGTTCGCCGTCGTCCGGCAGGCCATGGCCATGTACGAGCGGCACAACGGCGGCAACCCGATCCCGTTCGCGTGGAACGTCGGCGGCAACACCGACCGCATCTCGGTGTTCCCGCACGCCGGAGTGGGCGCGAACGCGTTCTACAGCCGGACGGCGAAGGCGCTGAAGTTCCTGTTCTTCACCCCGGAAGGGCAGCCCCCGACGACGGTCGTCCACACGTGCCGGTCGTTCGACATCGTCGCGCACGAGATGGGCCACGCGCTGCTCGACGGGCTCAAGCCGGGCTGGCTGTCGGCGGCCGGTCCGCCGCAGACGGGCGGGCTGCACGAGTCGTTCGGCGACCTCACGGCGATCTTCCTGGCGCTGGCGCAGCCGGACCAGGCGGAGGCGCTCATCGCGCTCACCAAGGCGAACCTGCACGACAAGTCGTTCCTGGCGGACGTCGCCGAGGAGTTCGGCCGGGCGCTCGGCATGCCGTCCGGGCTGCGCAACGCCGACAACGACCTCAAGCTGAGCCAGGTCGGCAACGAGGTGCACGCGATCTCCCAGGTGTTCACCGGCGCGATCTACGACGTGCTCGCGGACATGTGCATGTTCGAGATGGCCCGGCAGCGGCGCACCAAGGACCCGGCGCTCGTGCTGATCGAGACGGCCTCCGCGCTGTGCCGGCTGGTGTTCGACGCGATCGTGGCGTCCCCGGCGACCGGGGCGCGGTACGTGGACGTGGCGAACAAGATGCTGCAGATGTCGTCGGGGCGCGGCGACCCGGCGATCTACCGGACGTTCATCCGCAACCGGTTCGCCGTCCGGGAGATCACGACGGCGGCGACGCCGCTGACCGACCTGATGAGCGGCCAGATGAAGATGACCGAGGCCGACTACACCGGGGACGGGCAGGACATCACGGAGGTCGAGGCGCTCGACGGGCTGTCGGCGAGCCTGCGGGCGGAGCAGGACAGGTCCCGCTGCTGCGGGACGATGCAGATGCCCGAGTACCAGGTCGTCGATCCCGAGAAGCTGGCCAAGCGCGGGTCGCTGGAGGACGATGACATCCTCCGGGAGGACCTGGACGAGCTGCGCCGGGCCTTCAGCAAGTAGCCGGGCGTTCGGCAGGTAGCTGTTCGTTCGGCAAGTAGCTGTTCGTTCGGCATGGAGTCAGTCGTTCGTTCGGCAAGTAGCCGTTCGAGAACCGGTGGGGAGGTGCGGCAGGGCATGCGCGTGAAGGTCGAGAGGACCGGCGGGTTCGCCGGACTGGAAACGCTCGTCGCGCTGTACGACATCGCCGACCTCCCCGCCGGGCGGGCCGAGCGCGTCCGGGAGGCGCTGGACGCGCTCGCCGCCGCGCAGGACCGCGGCGACGAGGGCGGCGATATCGGTGCCGACCTGTTCGTCTATCGGATCACCGTCCAGGACGAGCGGGGCGGCGGGGAGACCCGCGTGTACGAGGTGCGGGAGGACCCGACGGCGGATGATTCGTCCGTCCTCGACGTCCTCCTCAACGGCGCGTCCGGGTAAGACCCCAGGTCAGCGGGTCTTCCGGTGGTCGAAGGCGGCTTCGGCGGCGGCGTGGACGGCGGCCAGGTCCGCGCCGGTCGCGGCCATGGAGGCGGCCGCGACGGCGCCCTCGACCAGCGGAGCGTCCGCGAGCAGCACGTCCTCGCCGCCGGAGTCCTCGATGAGCATCCTGGCGGTGAGGACGGAGCTGCCGAGGTCGGCGAGCAGGAGCACGCCGTCGCCGCCGTCCGCCGCGGCGACGGCGCTCTCGACGAGGTCGATGCTCGTGCCGAGCCGTCCTTCCGAGTCGCCGCCGGCGGGTTCCACGACGGCCTGGCCGACGCCCATCGCGCGGGCCACCTCGGCGACGCCCTCGGCGAGCGTCCGGCTGTGGGAGATGATGACGATCCCGACCATCACCCCTGCCC
>NZ_VCKW01000395.1 GCF_005889715.1 Actinomadura soli | reverse complement strand
AGTTGTCTTAGGGTCTCGTGGGCTCGGAGATGTGTATAAGAAACAGGTCTATGCGCTGGTAGGGCGTGCCCGGCTCCGGACGTGTGTCCTTCTCGCCCCGGTTCGGCCAGAACGCCATCGCGCGTTCGGCCATGGCCGTGATGGTGAGGGACGGGTTGACGCCCAGGTTCGCCGTCACCGCAGACCCGTCCACGATGTGCAGGCCCGGGTGCCCGTGGACGCGGTGGTACGGGTCGATCACTCCCGTGTCCGGGGTCTCCCCGATGACACAGCCACCGATGAAATGTGCGGTTGTCGGAATGTTGAACAGGTCGAACCACGTACCGCCGGGGGTCGCGTCGAGTTCTTCGGCGAGCATCCGGACGGCGTCGTGCGCGACCGGAATCCAGGTCGGGTTGGGTTCGCCGGCGCCCTGCCTGGCGACGAGTCTCCGGCGCCCGAGCCGTCCGCGCTTCTCGCCGACGGTGATGGAGTTGTCGGCGGTCTGCATGACGAGGGCGATGACGGTGCGCTTCGCCCAGTCCTTGAGGGACAGGCCGCGCAGGATGACGGTCGGGTGCCGGGCGGCCTGGCCGAGGAACTTCAGCCAGCGGGGCGGGCCCCCGCCGTCGACCAGCAGGGTGCGGATGACGCCCATCGCGTTGTTCCCGGCGCCGTACCGGGTGGGTTCGATGTGGGTCTTCTCGTCCGGGTGGAAGGACGAGGTGATGGCGAGGCCGGTGCTGTGGTCGACGTCCTTCTTGCGATGCCAGACGGTCATGCGCTCGACGCCGAGGAGCGCCTCGGAGTTGGTGCGGGTGAGTTCGCCGAGGCGGGACGACAGGCGCGGGAGCCGTCCGGCGGCGCGCATGCGGTGCAGGAGGCGCTGCGTCCCGTACGTTCCGGCGGCGAGGACGACGTGCTCGGCCGTCAGGACTTTCCGGCGTTTCCGGAGCGGCCCGGTGCGTTCGGTGCCGACCTCGTAGCCACCGCCGTCGCGAGGCGTGACGGCGGTGACGGTGGTGTCGGGCACGACCTGAGCGCCCGCCCTCTCCGCCAGATGCAGGTAGTTCTTGGTGAGCATGTTCTTCGCGCCGACCTTGCAGCCGATCATGCAGGAGCCGCAGCCGGTGCACGTGGTGCGGCGCGGGCCGGCGCCGCCGAAGTAGGGGTCCTCGGCGTCCTCGCCGCCCCGCTCGCCGAAGAACACGCCGACCGGGGTCGCGTGGTAGGTGTCGCCGGCGCCCATCCGGTCGGCGACGCGCTTCATCGCCTCGTCGGCGGGCGTGACCAGCGGGTTGACCGTGACGCCGAGCATCCGGCGGGCCTGGTCGTAGTACGGCTTCAGCTCGTCCTGCCAGTCGGTGATGTGGCCCCACTGGCGGTCGGTGAAGAACGGGCGCGGCGGCTCGTACAGCGTGTTCGCGTACACCAGCGAGCCGCCGCCGACGCCCGCGCCGGCCAGCACCAGCACGCCCGCCTTGCCGCCGACCAGGTGGACGCGCTGGATGCCGCGCATCCCGAGTCGCGGCGCCCAGACGTATTTCCGGAGTCTCCAGGACGTCTTCGGAAGTGTCCGCTCGTCGAAGCGGCGGGCGGCCTCCAGCACGGCGACCCGGTACCCCTTCTCGGCCAGCCGCAGCGCCGTCACGCTGCCGCCGAACCCCGAGCCCACCACGATCACGTCGAAGTCGTAGGCGTCACCGGACACCGCACACCACCTTCGTCACGGAGATCACGAAGCCCCCGAGTGTGGACCCTCCGTTCCGTCGCGCACCATGCACGCGGAGCAACGATTTGGGAACGCGTTTATCACCCGGGTGACAATCCGGGAGCGCGCGACTCAGAGATTTCTGTGCGCCGCCGATGCCGGCGGGGCCGATCGCCAGGCGGGACGCATCAGATTCACAGAAGACTCCCAGAAGCATCCAGAAGCCGCCCATCCCGGGCGGCGAGGCTGGCCGCCATGGCGATGATCGAAGTACGCGGCCTGACCAAGCGGTACGGGCCCGACACGGTGGTGGACGACCTGTCGTTCACCGTGGAGCCGGGGCAGGTGACCGGCTTCCTGGGCCCGAACGGCGCCGGAAAATCCACGACGATGCGCATGATTCTCGGCCTGACCACGCCCACGCGCGGTTCGGTGCGCGTGGGCGGTGAGGAGTACGCGCGGCTGCCCGTCCCCCTCACCGAGGTGGGCGCGCTGCTGGACGCCGGGGCCATGCATCCCGGCCGCCGCGCCCGGGACCACCTGCTCGCCATCGCGCTGAGCAACGGCCTCCCCCGCACCCGCGTGGACGAGGTGCTGGCGACGGTCGGCCTGGAGAAGGCGGCCCGCAAACGGGCCGGGGGCTTCTCGCTCGGCATGCGGCAGCGGCTCGGCATCGCGTCCGCGCTGCTCGGCGACCCGCGCGTGCTGATCTTCGACGAGCCGGTGAACGGGCTGGACCCGGAGGGCATCCGCTGGATCCGGGACTTCATGCGCGGCCTGGCCGCCGAGGGGCGCTCGGTGCTGTGCTCCAGCCACCTGATGAGCGAGATGGCGCTCACCGCCGATCACCTGGTCGTCATCGGCCGGGGCAGGCTCATCGCCGACATGAGCATGAGCGAGTTCACGCGCACGAAAGGGGAGGGCACCGTCCTCGTCCGGGCCGAGGAGGGCGACGAGCTGGCGCGCCGCCTCACCGCCGCCGGCGGCACGGTGCGGCTCGGCCCGGAGCGGGCGCTCGTCGTCTCCGGCATGGACGCCATGGAGATCGGCCGGCTCGCGTCCTTCCACGGCGTCACGCTCTTCGAGCTGACCCCGCAGGCGCCCTCGCTGGAGGACGTCTTCATGGAGCTGACCCGGGACAGCGTCGAGTACGAAGGGGTACCGGCATGAGAGCGCAGACCGTCCAGGAGGCTCCGGACACCGCGGAGCGGCCGCCCTCCGGCGCCCACCCGGCGCGCGTGCGGTTCACCGACCTGCTCCGTTCCGAGTGGACGAAGTTCCGCAGCCTGCGCTCCGTCTGGTGGACGCTGCTGACCATGCTGGTCGCCAGCGTCACCATCACCCTGCTCGTCTGCAGCGGCGACGACGCGAACCACAGCGCCCTGACCGCGGAGGAGCGGCGGACATGGGATCCGACCGGGATATCGCTCACCAGCTTCTTCATGGGCCAGCTCGTCATCAGCGTGCTCGGCATCCTCACCGTCACGTCCGAGTACGCCACCGGCATGATCCACACGACGCTGGCGGCGATGCCGCGGCGCGGGCGGCTGCTGGCGGCCAAGACGCTGGTCTTCTCGCTGATCGCGCTGGTCGCCGGGCAGGTCACCGCCCTCGCCTGCTTCCTCGCCGGCCAGGTCCGAACTCCGCTGGGTCCCCGCGGACGGCGCCGCGGTCACCCTGGAGGCGGACGGCGGCGCGCGGCGCTGGCGTGCCGCCGGCATGCGCGACGACGGCCGGACGGTGATCGCCGCCGCGTCCCTCGACGACGTCGACGCCACCATCGACAGCCTCACGGTCAACGGCGTGCTGAGCAGCGGTGCGCTGCTGGTCCTGCTGACGGTCGTCGGCTGGTTCGCGCTCAGGGGCGGGCTGCGGCCGCTGCGGCGGATCGAGCACACCGCGGCGGCCATCGCGGACGGCGACCTCACCCGGCGGGTGCCCGAGCCGGCCCCGTCCGCCACCGAGATCGGGCGCCTCGCCCGGTCGCTCAACGTGATGCTCGGCCAGCTCGAACGGGCCTTCGCCGACCGGGCGGCGTCCGAGACGCGCATGCGGAACTTCGTCTCGGACGTCAGCCACGAGCTCCGCACGCCGCTCTTCGGCATCAAGGGCTCGGCGGACCTGTACCGGATGGGCGCGCTGACCGGCCCCGCCGACGTGGACGAGACCATGCGCCGCATCCACCGCGAGGCCACCCGTCTCACCGCGCTCACGGAGGACCTGCTGCTCCTGGCCCAGCTCGACCAGGCGCCCGAGGCGCAGCTCGACCCGGCCCCGATGGACCTGCGCACCCTCGCCAACGACGCCCGCCACGACCTCGGGGCACTCGACCCGACCCGCCCGGTGACCCTCACCGGACCGGACGGCGGCCCGCCCGGCGCGGCGCCCGTGCACGGCGACGAGGCGCGCCTGCGCCAGGTCGTCACCAACCTCGTGGGCAACGCCGCCGCCCACACCCCGGCGGGCACACCCGTCCGGATCGGCGTCGGGACGACGGGAGACCGCGCGGTCCTCGACGTCGCCGACGAGGGGCCCGGCATGACCGCGGAGCAGGCGGACCGCGTCTTCGACCGCTTCTACCGCGTGGACCGCTCCCGGGACCGGTCCGGAGGAGCCAACGCGGGTCTCGGCCTGGCCATCGCGCGCTCCCTCGCCCAGGCCCACGGGGGCGACGTCGAGCTGGAGACATCGCTCGGCCACGGCGCCCGCTTCCGCCTGAGTCTCCCCTTGCCGCCCCGCTGATGTCGCGGGGTGGCCTCAGCTCCACCCCTGGTCCGGGTCTTGGGCCCAATGCCGCCGATGCGGCCTGCCGGAAGAGTTGATCACGTCAGCGAACGATCGATTCGAGGAGGATCCTCATGTTCCGCATGCGCGCCGCGTCCGCCGCCGTCATCGCCGCGACGGCCCTGGTCACGACCGTCGCCGCCGGTGCGTCCACCGCGAGCGCCGCCGGGCGACCGGCTCATGGCGGGCCGGGGCCCGACCGGAAGGTGCGGGAGGCGGCGGGCGGACGGCGGGCGAGGAGTTCCAGCGCCGTCTCTTCGGGCCGCTGCGGCTGCGGCACACGTCGTACCCGGCCACGTCCCCGGCGTTCCCCGGCCCGTACGTGCACGGCTACCACCTCCAGCACGGGGACGTCAGCACGCTGATCAGCCCGTCCAGCGCCAGGACGTCCGGCGGCATCGTGTCCACCGTGGACGACGTCGCGACGTTCCACCGGGCCCTGTTCACGGGCCGGCTGCTGCCCGCGCGGCAGATGCGGGAGCTGGGGACCGTCCGGCCGGTGAACGACGAGGGCGTCGTGGAGGACTACGGCCTCGGCGTCGCGCGGATCGCGTTCTCCTGCGGGTACGCGTGGGGCCACGACGGCGGCTTCCCCGGGTACCGCACCTGGACGTACACGAGCGCGGACGGACGCCGCCAGGCCGTCATCACCTACAACGCGTCCGGGCTGGAGAGCGGCGAGAAGTTCCGCGCGGACCTCGGCAAGGCGGCCGAGACGGCCTTCTGCGCCTGAGCCGCTCAGCGC
>NZ_VCKW01000394.1 GCF_005889715.1 Actinomadura soli | reverse complement strand
CTTCGGTGGTGGCCCAGGTGCGGAGTTCGGCGGCGGCGGCGTCCTTGCCGATCATGCCTCGGTCGAGGCGGACGTCGAGGAGGAAGCGGTACGCCCTGCCGACGAGGGGGCCGGGTGTGATGCCGAGGACGTCCTGGATCTCGTTGCCGTCCAGCTCGGGGCGGATCGCGGCCAGTTCCTCCTCCTGGGCCAGCCGCTCGATCCGCAGCTCAAGGTCGTCGTAGGTGCGGCGGAGCCGGTCGGCCTTGCGCTTGTTGCGGGTCGTGCAGTCGGCGCGGGTCAGCTTGTGGAGGCGGGTGAGCAGCGGCCCGGCGTCGCGGACGTACCGGCGGACGGCCGAGTCGGTCCACTCGCCGGTGCCGTAGCCGTGGAACCGCAGATGCAGCTCTACCAGGCGGGACACGTCCGCGATGACGTCCTTGGAATACCGCAGCGCGGTCAGCCGCTTGCGGGTCAGCTTCGCGCCGACGACCTCGTGGTGGTGGAACGACACCCGTCCGCCCGGCTCGAACCGGCGGGTGCGCGGCTTGCCGATGTCGTGCAGGAGGGCCGCGAGCCGCAGGACGAGGTCGGGCCCCTCCTTCTCCTGCGCGATGGCCTGCTCCAGGACGATCAGCGAGTGCTCGTAGACGTCCTTGTGCCGGTGGTGCTCGTCGATCTCCAGCCGCAGTTTCGGCAGCTCGGGCAGGACGTGCGCCGCGAGGCCCGAGTCGACGAGCAGCGCGAGGCCCTGCCGCGGGTACCGGCCGCAGATCAGTTTGGACAGCTCGTCCCGGACCCGCTCGGCGGAGACGATCTCGATGCGGCCCGCCATGTCCTTCATCGCCTGGACGACGTCCAGCGCGACGGTGAAGCCGAGCTGCGAGGCGAACCGGGCGGCGCGCATCATCCGCAGCGGGTCGTCGCTGAAGGAGTCCTCGGGGCGGCCGGGGGTCCGCAGGACCTTGCGCTGCAGGTCGACGAGGCCGCCGAACGGGTCGACGAACTCGTGCCCCGGCAGCCGCGCCGCCATCGCGTTGACGGCGAAGTCGCGGCGGCGCAGGTCCTCGACGAGGGACGTCCCGTACGACACGTCGGGCTTGCGCGACTTCGGGTCGTAGGACTCGCTGCGGTACGTCGTGATCTCCAGCTCGACGCCGTCCTTGCGGAGCCCGATCGTGCCGAACTCGATGCCGATCGTCCAGTGCGCGTCCGCCCAGCCGCGGATGATCTCCAGGGTGCGCTCGGGCGGCGCGTCGGTGGTGAGGTCGAGGTCCTTGGTCGGACGGCGCAGCAGCGCGTCCCGGACGGGACCGCCGACCAGCGCCAGTTCGTGACCGGCCGCCGCGAACAGGGCGCCGAGGTCGTCGGCGGCCGGCGCGATCCGGCGCAGCAGCTCGGCGATCGCGGTGCGCCGCGAGTCCTCGGAGGTCACGTTCTGGTTGGGCACGGCCATCGAGCGTATTTCCTTGAGAGACGGGCTGACAAAGGACTTTCTGGCGATCAGTGGGGGCAGGCATGGAGTCCTTGCGGGCCGAAGCAGGACGAGACCCCTTCACATGCGGCGAACCCCGGGTTACGTTCTGGGCACCCCGATGACGCCAGCGCGACCGCCGGTGAGCCTCCCGCACGACAACGGTAGCGGGATCCCCAAGGGCCACGGTCCGCCGCACCTGCGGCAGAGGCGCGCCGGGAGGGTTTGCGCGCTGTCCGCGCAGGGTTAATCCAGACGTCTCGGGTATGTGGGGATATCCCGCAGAGTACTCAGCACGGGGAGTCAGGGAAACCAGGTCCGGGGGTGAGCGGGGAGAGGACCCCGCGGGATGGAGCCGATCATGAAGGACGCTCTCACCATCCACCGCGCGCTGCTCGAATGGGAGGCCGTGCACGAGATCGTGCGGCTGCCCGTCGCGCTGGCCCACGCCGACGAGCTCCCCAAGGCGCTCGGGCTGCCCGCGGACCGCTGCCTGGTGACATGCGTCTACTCCTGCGACGGCGCCCATCCGCGGCGCCCGTTCCTGACCGGAGTGATCGTCCCGGCGGGCGAGCGGCCCCGCACGGACGCGGTCCAGCGCACGGTCGGCGCGGAGACCGTCCGGCCTGCGCACGCGGACGTCGTCAACGCCGTCACCGAGTACGCGGCGGGTCTCGTCTGCCCGCTCCTGCTGCCGGACGACATGCCGGTCCTCGTCGACCAGCGTGTCGTGGACGGCCTCCCCGCCGACGACGTCGTCTACACGGCGACCGGTGAGGCGTCGACGGCGCTCGGCATCAGAGGCCGCACCCTGTACGCCCTCTGCCAGGCGAAACCGGCCGACCTCTTCCCCGCGCCTTCCCCCAGCGCCCGAGAACCCCGCCATCGGGTCGCCTGACCCCTTCGCCCGCGGTCCACGGGGCGGCCTCGGGTGGGGGTTTTGCGACGTGTGGGAGCTATGGGGGCTCTGGTGGGATGGCAATGAGGGGCATGTGGCCGAATCCGCGCCACACGTGGACGGGACGGTCTGATGGGCCCGCACGGCGGACTACCATCGGGGCCGTGGTGCGGGAAATCGACGCCCGCCGTCCCCGGACGGCCGGTTCCGTGGTCGGCGGCTCCCTGGTCGGCGGCGCGGTTCCGGGCGGCTCCGGGTCGGACACGGCGTGAGAACGGTCAAGCGCGCGATCGCGCTGGCCGCCCTGCTGCCCTGCATCGCGATGGCGGCGCCCGCCGCCCTGGCGTCTCCCGGCACGGCGCGGGCTGGGCAGGCCCCCGGGGCCGCCGCGCTGGCACGGCAGAAGGCCCCGGTGGGGCTCGCGCTCACCAAGATCGACCCGAAGCCCGTCCGCGCGGACTCGCGGATCGAGATCTCGGGGCTCGCCAGGAACCGCACGGACGACCAGCTCACCGGGCTCACCATGCGGCTGCGCTACAGCCCGCAGCCCGTCACCAGCCGCAGCCAGCTCGACCAGTTCTCGACCGGCCAGACGAACCTGCTCCCCGCCGTCGCCCCGCAGCAACTGCCGCTCACGGGCGTCGTCCAGCCCGGCGCGACGCAGTCCTGGACGTTCAAGACCACCACCAAGGCGCTGCAGCTGCGCGCCCCCGGGGCCACGCCCGGCGTCTACCCGGTGGGCGTCGAGGTGCTGAACTCCGCGCAACAGGTGGTCGGCGGGCTGACGACGTTCCTGACGTTCATGCCGAAGGAGCGGCGGTTCCAGCCGGTGGCGATCAGCTGGGTCTGGCCGCTGATGGACCGGATGCACCGCACCAACGACCAGACGTTCTTCGACGACCAGCTCACCGCGGAGATGTCGCGCGACGGGCGGCTCGGCAAGCTCGTCAACGCGGCCGCCGCGGGCACCACGCCGGTCACCTGGGCGATCGATCCGGCGCTGCTGGACGACGTCCAGCAGATGGCGTCCGGCGAGTACACCGTGCGGCCGTTCGGCGGGAAGGCCGCCAAGAAGGAGAAGAGCACGGTCGCGGCGTCCTGGACGGCGGCGCTGAAGAACGCCGCGAAGGGCGACCCCTACTTCACCGTCCCCTACGGCGACCCGGACGTCGTCGCGCTCGTCCGGCACAAGACGACGCGCGACATCGGCGTCGCGCTCGACGAGCGGAACACCGGCATCGCGCCGAAGGTCCTCGGACGTCCGGCGGACGCGCAGGTCGCCTGGCCGCCGTACGGCGTCGCGGGCCCCGGCACGCTCGGGCAGCTCGCCGAGCACGCCCTGAAGGACGGCGGGGCGTTCCTGATGAGCAGCTCGCAGTTCCAGAACCCGGCGGCCGGGGCGCCGCCGAACGCCACCACGACACTCGAGACGAACGCGGGCAAGCGGACGGCCCTCCTGTACGACGACAAGCTCAACCAGATCGTCAGCAAGGGGACGACGGCGGCCGGGGCGGCCCTGGCCGAGCAGCGCTTCCTCGCCGAGACCGCGATGATCGCGGCGGAGACGCCGAACCTGCGGCGCTCCGTCGTCGTCGCGCCCGACCGGCACTGGAACCCGGCGCAGGGCTTCGCCGAGAAGCTGCTGACCTACACCAAGGACGCGCCCTGGCTACGGGAGATGCCGCTCAGCAAGATCGAGTCCGCGGAGCCGCAGGGCCGGGTCTTCAACGGCTACAACGACGACTACGAGGCGTTCGAGCTCAGCGACGCGCACCTCAAGCAGACCCGGGAGATCGCGCAGGAGGCGGCCCGGTTCCGGGCGATCATGACGGGGGACATCAAGATCTCCTACGAGCGCGCCCTCCTGCGCCTGCAGTCGGTCGCGTGGCGGACGATGCCCGGCCGCGCCAAGGCGGCGCGCCGCGAGCTCGCGAGAGAGCTCGACGACGACATGGACAGCGTCCGCATCGTCACCACCAAGAACAAACGGGTGCTGATGGGCGGCAGCTCGGGCAAACTGCCGGTGCTCGTCGAGAACAGGCTGCGCGACCAGGCCGTACGGGTCCGCCTCGTCGCGGTCCCGACGTCGGAGAGCCGCGCGAAGCTGCGGCTCGGGGCGCTCGACCCCGACGAAGCGGTGATCAACCTGAGGCCCGGCGAGCGGGCCCAGCGGTGGATACCGGCCAAGGCGGCCGGGAACGGCAACTTCCATGTGCGCCTGGAGCTCATGATCCCGGACTCGGGCGGCCGGACGTTCGGGGACGGCGAGACCATCACCGTCCGAACCACCGGGTACGGGCGTCTCGCCCTGCTCATCACCGGTGGCGGACTTGCCGTACTCTTCGTGGGCGTCGGAGTGCGGGCCATCAGAGCAAGGCGCCGCCGGAATGCGGAGGCAGGCGGTGACGGGTCGACCGAGACGGGATCGGCGGGGACGGCGGAACAAGGGAACGGGTACGCCGGCCCCGGGTTCCCAGGGCCCGGCTCCGGATTCTCAGGCCCCGCGTCCCGATTCCCAGAACCCGGGCTACCCGGCCCAGGGCACCCCCCAGGGGGAGGGCTATCCCCAGGGCCAGGGCTACCCCCAGGAACAGGGCTACCCGCAGGGCCAGGGCTATCCGACCCCTGGCACGCCTCAACAGCAGGGACCGGGCCGATACCCGTCACAGGGCAGTCCCCAGGGGCACCCGGCACAGGGCCACCCCCAGGGCAGGGGATACCCCCCGGGGCAGAACCCACCGCCGGGCCAACCGCAGGGCCCACCTCCCCAGGGCTATCCGGCGCGGGGACCGCAGAGTCCTCAGCCGCCGCGGAACCCGGCGGGACATCCGAGCAGGCCGCCGACGGGACGGCCCCCGGCGGCGGGGGCGGCGGCAGCATCCCGGGC
>NZ_VCKW01000393.1 GCF_005889715.1 Actinomadura soli | reverse complement strand
GCATGGCGGGGGTGAGGCGGGCCGGGTCGCTGAAGGTCTTCGACAGGATCGCCAGCAGCTGGGGTGGGCGCGGGACGAGGCCGTCCACGATGGTGTGCAGCGGTGGCCACAGCTCGGCGCGGCCGCCGAAGAAGCAGATCATGAGCAGGGTGTAGAGCGCCTCGATGAGGACCTTGCTGCGGGCGTCGCGCGGGTCGTCCAGTTCCCCGATGGCGGTGGTCAGCAGCCGGTGGGCGGTGTCGATGTCGCCGTCGCCGTGCAGAAGGTGGTAGGCGCCGGCGACGGCGGTCGACAGCGGTCCGCCGGGTCCGGGGTGGGCGCGGCGGGCCTGTTCCAGGAGGCGGGGTGCGTCGCGTATGTCGCCGGTGACGATGGAGCCCAGGTAGGCGGCTTCGGCCAGGCGTTCGCTGCGTCCTTTGCCGGACGGGCTGAGCTCGGCGGCGCGCAGCAGTTCGGTGACCGCGCCGACGGAGTCGCCGCGTCGCAGGTTGGTGTGGGCGACCTGCTGCAGCAGCGCCGCGACGCGCTCATCGGGTTCCTCGGTGGCTTCGGCCAGGTGCCAGGCGTGCCGTTCGGGCCGGTCGGCCAGGTGCGCGGCGAGCTCGGCGTGCGCGCGGCGGCGCTGCCCGCTGGTCGACCACGCCTCGATCGCCGATCGGATGAGCGGGTGGCGGAACGCCAGCTGTTCCGTGGACTCGTCGGCGCGGACGAGACCGGCGCGTTCGGCGGGTCCGAGCCCTTCGCCCCCGCGGTCGGTGGCGAGTTCGCGGATGAGCCGCAGCTCGCCCGTGCCGTCCAGGACGGCCAGCAGCAGCAGTTCGAAGACCGAGGACGGCAGCGCCTGGATGCGGGAGATGAACGTCTTCTGCAAACGCTGGCTCAGGGGGAGCGTCGCGGGCAGGGCCCCGGCGACGGCGCGGGACGGGTCGCCCAGGGAGACCGGGAGTTCGAGCAGGGCGAGCGGGTTGCCTTGGGCGTCGTCGATCAGGCGCCGCCGTACCCGGGCCGTCATCGCCGGGTAGCGGCCGGCCAGCAGCGCCGCCGCGGCCTGCTCGCTCAAGGGTTCCACGCGCGTGACGGGAAGGTCGCCCTGGTCGAAGAAGCTGGACTCGCCGGTGCGGGACGCGGCCAGGAGCGCCACCGGCAGGCCGGTGAGGCGGCGCGCCACCATGCCGAGCACGAGCGCGCTGGCCCGGTCGAGCCACGGCAGGTCGTCGACGATCAGCAGCAGCGGCCGTTCACCGGCGGCCTGCTGGAGCAACGCCAGGACCGCGCCGGCGACGAGCAGCGGCGCGGGCGGTGACCCTTCGCCCAGGTAGAGGGCGACGTTGAGTGCCTGCGCGTGCAACGGGCTCAGGCTGGTCAGCTTCGCTGCGCAGGGGTGCAGGAGCTGGTGGAGCGAGGCGAAGGAGACCTCGGCTTCGAACTGGGACCCGGTCGCCCGCAGAACCCGGGTCCCGGAGCCGGTGGCGATGGCGGCGGCCTCGTCCAGCAGGGAGGTCTTGCCGACTCCCGGATCACCCGAGAGCAGAAGCGGCTCCCCGCCGCCCTGGCCGATCCGCCCGACGAACAGGCGCAGTCGCTCGATCTCGGCTTCGCGGCCGAACAGCCCCGGCGGCCCGGCGGCCGCCTGATCGCGGCGTCCGCCGCTCCCGTCCATCTCCCGACCTTCTCCCACCAGCCGAAACATGTCCAGCGCGCGTTGGACTCACCGGATCGGCCGCTCGGCAAAGGTCAGGTTCGAGGCCCCGGGGCGCCTTGTTCAGGCTGTCGTGGTCGTCGATGGGGTCGTGAGCGTGCCCGGCCCGTCGTCCACGGGCCGGGCTGGTGGGGCGGGGGTCAGTTGGTGGCCGCGGCGGCGTTCTCGATGAGGCGGGCGGTGGTCCCCGGATGGCTGATCATGGGCACGTGGGACGCGCCCTTGACCTCGATGACGTGGGACTTGGCGCGCTGGTAGAAGAAGCGCTCCAGGGCGGGCGGGATGGCCTTGTCCTGGGTGGCGACCAGCGCCCATGAGGGGATGGTGCGCCACGCGGCCGCCTGAGTGATATCCGTGAGGGCCGAGGCCGCGAACGGACGCTGGGTGGCCTGCATGATCCGGGTCGTGGACGCGGGCAGGTCGGCGGCGAACGCGCTGCGGAACTTGTCGGCACGCAGGTAGAGGTCGGTGCCGGTGGTCCCGTCCGGGCTGGGGTACGGCACCGCCTGCACCGAGGAACCGATCTCGCTCCCGGGGAACTTGTCGAGCAGGACGCCGAGCTGCTCCCCCTTGTCGGGGGCGAACGCCGCGATGTAGACCAGCGCCTTGACGTTGGGGTTGCCGGCGGCGGCGTTGGTGATGACGGCGCCGCCGTAGGAGTGGCCGACCAGGACGATCGGGCCATTGATCGACTTGAGGACGCTGCTGGTATAGGTGGCGTCGGTCGGCAGGCCGCGCAGCGGGTTGGCCGGGGCGACGGTCGTGTAGCCGTCGTGCTGGAGCCGCTTGATGACACCGTTCCAGCCGGAGGCGTCGGCGAAGCCGCCGTGCACGAGCACGATGGTCGGCTTGGCCCCGCTCGTGGTGGGGCCGGTGGCCGCGGTCGAGGCGGACGGCGCCAGCATCATGGCCGTCGCGGCGACGGCGACACCGCCCGCGAGCGCCCTGCGGCGGGTGATCGTGCGTCGAACCTGCATGGGGCTCCTTGAAGAGGAGGTCTCGCCCGGTCAACCGTGCCGGGCGAGACGGTGATGACGGAAAGGCCAGAGCTACCGGGCAGTGAGGGCCTCAGCGGCCTGGGCGATGACACCGGCCACAGCGGCCGGGTTGGACACGTAGACCGCGTGGCTGCCCGGCGTCTCGGTGACGGTCGACCCGGCGCGCTCGGACATGGCGCGCTGGGCGGGTGGCGGGATCATCCGGTCGTCGGCGGCGATCAGGTACCAGGACGGCTTGACCCGCCACGCGGGCTCCGACACCGCCCCGCCCAGCGCGTCCACACCCCACGGCACCTGCGAGTCGGCCATGAACGCCGCCTGAGCCTCCGGCAGGTCCGCGGCGAACGACGCGGCGAACTTGTCCCGGTCCAGGAACAGGAAGCCGTCCTTGGGCGGCAGGATCGGCGGGACGGGCGCGCCGGGCGGCGGGTCGGCGATCAGCGAGTTGACCGACTCGCCCTTGTCCGGCGCGAAGGCGGCGATGTAGGCGAGCCCGGCGACGCCCGGGTGGTTGCCGGCCTCGGTGATGACGACACCGCCGTAGGAATGGCCGACCAGGACGGCGGGGCCGTCCAGACCGTCCAGGACCTGGTGGGTGGCGGCGACGTCCCCGGCCAGCGACAGGGTCGGGTTCTGCACCACGGCCACCCGGTAGCCGTCGGCGGTCAGGTGCTCGTACACCCCCTGCCAGCCGGAGCCGTCGACGAACCCCCCGTGCACCAGCACGACGTTCTTCACTTCCGGGCCTGCGTTCATGACGCTGCCTCCTTCGCCCGCGGCTTGGACCCGCAGGCTGGACGGTGGAAAGGGGGAGATGCCGGAACGCTAGAACGGGCGGCGGACGCCTGGATTCCGTCAAATGACGTAATACGGGCAGCGTCCACCTTGGCCCACGTTCCGTGACATACATGAGCCCCCTTGCTCTGAAGGGCCCTCGCCGTTACTCCAGGTCCCAAACCCCGAGACAGCTGCGCAGAGTCCACGTTGGGACGGTCCTCGGGCGAGCGCCTGGTGGACGTGTGGGCCCGGCCGCTGCTCCAGACGCTCAGCACGCTGATCAGAAGGGGTGCGGGCGCGACTGCATCGGGGGATACGGGCCGATGTCCAGCTTCTCGGGGCCGTTGAGGCGGTTGTAAGGCTCGAGCGTCCAGCCGTGGCCTTGGTCGACGGCCGGCGGGTGCACGAGCGTGTCCGGCTGAGGCCCGGCGCGGCGCAGGACCCGGGCGAATGCGGTGCTGAACTGCGGGATCGTCCGTTCGGTACAGCAGGCTGTACCGGTGATTGGGTAGCCTCCTGGGATTCGGGGTTCTACGGGTTCCGCGAGTCTTGTCGCCATGAGCCGACATGGGATCGCGGTGCCGCGCGGGCGGCCCGGGAAGAATCCGCCATCGCGTCATTTACTGAGGGCCGGTGCGGTGTTCGGTGCGCTGCTCGTCGCCGCCGCGATCGTCGGCCCGCCGCCGAGCGTGCGGGCCGAAGTTCCGTGCCGTGACAACGACGGTTTCTGGTGCCTCTACGGAAAGCCGGACCTGGCGGACGGCGGCGGCCTCATCGGCACCAACAACGGCGACACCGACCTCAAGATGGACGGTGACTGGTGGTTCTTCAACGATCAGACACGCTCGGTGAGCAACAGCAGCGGCAGCTTCCTCGGCCTGTACGACGACATCGATTTCAAGGGCTTGATGGCGTGCCTGCCGCCCGGTTCGTCGATGAGCAGGATAGGCGCGGGTGTCAGTTCCCTGCGCGTCCATCCCAGTAGCGGCGCGGCCTGCGTCAGGTCCGGGAGCGCCGGACGGCCGAAGCCGAAGAAGTCCGGCCCCGCGACCGCCCCGACGCCGGAGAAGGCGGCGACCCCGTCGGCGCGGCCCGAGAAGAGCAAGAAGCCCGAGGCCTCCCCGGGCCTCCCGCTGCCGTCCCTGGCGCCGCGACTGCCGAGCGCACCGCCGGTCGTCGTGGCCGCGACCGAGCCGGCCGCCGGTCGGTCCGGCGGCGTCGCGTGGGGTCCCGTGGCCGCGATCGCCGGCGGCGTCGCGGCGCTCCTGGCCCTGGGAACCGGTGGATTGATCCTGAGCCGCCGGCGCCAGGCCGCCGCCCCGGTGCCCCGGACCGCGACCGACACGGGCGCGGCCCGCCGCGTCCACCATGCGTTGCTGCTGCTGACGATCGACTGCGAGGACGAGGGGCGCGACGTGCCGAAGGTGCGCGCGGTGACGATCGACGATGCCGAGGTGGCGCTGCACCTGGTCGCCGCCGACGGGCAGGCACCGCGGCCCTGGCGTGCCGCTCCCGGCGGGACGCGCTGGCACCTGCCCGTCGCCGGCATCGGCGAGCGCGGCGAGGACGTCGATCCGGCCGCCGCCCCCTACCCGCTGCTCGCCGCGGTGCGGCCGGGCATGTGGGCGAACCTCGCCGCGCTGCCGGGGCCGATCGCGCTGACCGGCAACCGGAACGCCGCGCGCAAGGCCGTGGTCGCGATGGCGCGGCGGTTGCGGGACGAGCCCTGGAACTGGTCCGTCCGGGTGGGGATGGCGGGGTTCCCGCCGGAGGCGACGATCGAGTCGCAGG
>NZ_VCKW01000392.1 GCF_005889715.1 Actinomadura soli | reverse complement strand
CGTTCCATCGCGGTGTTCGCCCTCGTCCTCGCGCTCGTCGCGCCGGGCGGGGCGACGGCGGCCGCGACACCCAAGCCGCCGGGCGGGGCGTCACCGTCCCGTAGTTCTGGACCGGTCCTGACCGACCGCTCCACGCCGGGTCGAAGTCGGCGGGCGGTGTCGTGGACGCCGCGGCGAACATCGCCGCCACGGCGTCGGGTTCTAACAGTGTCTGGTCGCTGAGCGGGGCGCTGACCTTCCACAGCGCGCGCAGGAACGCCGACAGTGACCAGGAAGCCGCCCTGGCCTCCTGGCCGAGGTGCAGGAACACCAGATACAGGTCGCGGTTCGTGCGGACGGCGGGTCCCGGCGGGCCCTCCACCCAATGCGTCCGCTCATGCTGCGTCCGCTCGTGCCGGACGCCGCTTTCCATCACCAGGACCTGGGCGAGCGCCGAAATCCGCGAATCGTGCGACGCCACGTGGAAGGTGTTGCCGAGGTCGTCCCGGCGCATGACGTCCCAGGTCTGCATCCGGCTCCTCCACGGTCGGCGGCGAGGTTTCCATGACCTCCACTCAAAAAAGTGTCCCATTTTGGGAGCCGCTCACCAGTAGTGGCGATATCACTTTCCGGACTCGAAGTCGTGACTTTGTGTACATTAAGTCCGTTGGAGGAGAAAGGGCGGCGCTGATCGAGAAGACCACTCGTCAGGGCGGGCCGGGGCGGCGTGACCGGAACCGGCGAGATCCCCCCACCGCGTGGATCACCGGGTCATGATCAGCGCATGCGATCACGTTCCATCGCGGTGTTCGCCCTCGTCCTCGCGCTCGTCGCGCCGGGCGGGGCGACGGCGGCCGCGACACCCAAGCCGCCGGGCGGGGCGTCACCGTCCCGTAGTTCTGGACCGGTCCTGACCGACCCGCGTCCCTGTCCCGGCCAGGCCGGATTCACCTGCTCGTTCCTGACCGTGCCGCTCGACCACCGGCACCCGGGCGGACCGGAGACACTGCGCCTGCAGGTGGCCACGGCGGACAACGCGGACGCTCCGAAGGGCGTCCTGATGTTCCTCACCGGCGGCCCCGGGCAGCCCGGCGCACCGTTCATCAGCCGGATCGCCCAGCGCATGCCGGACGTGATGAAGAGCTACCGGATCGTCATGGTCGACCAGCGCGGCACCGGCGAGTTCGGCGCCATCACGTGCCCGGCGCTGCAGGCCCAGGTCGGCAGCAGCGACATCGAGCCGCCCACGCCCGAGGCGGTGGCCGAATGCGCCGGCGTCCTCGGGGACCGGCGGCACTACTACACCACCGAGCAGACCGTCGGCGACATCGACCTGCTGCGCCGGGCGCTCGGCGTCCGGACGATGACGGTGGACGGTGTCTCCTACGGCACCATCACCGGCGCCTCCTACGCCGCGACCTACCCGCAGCACGTGCGCAAGCTCGTCCTGGACTCGGTCGTGCCGCACCGCGACCCGCAGCGCGACAACATGCTCTACCTGACGAGCCTGCGCGCCACCGGACGGGTCCTGCGGGAGGCGTGCGAGACCGCGCCCGCGTGCGGCTTCGACCCGGCCGAGGAGCTGGCCTGGGTCGTCCGGCACCGCCCGGACTCGGTGCTGATCTGGGACATGCTGGTCACGTACGAGTTCGTCGACCCGACCTTCCGCGACCCGGGCTCGCTGCCCGGTGGCGCGGGCGACGCCGTCTCGGCGATCCACGAGGCCCGGAACGGGAACCCGGCGCGGCTCGACCGGCTGCTCCAGTTCCTGGCCTCCGGCGGCGATCCCGTCGAGCAGTACAGCTCGGGCCTGCACATCGCCACGATCTGCGGCGACGGCCACTTCCCGTGGGGGACGTCGGAGACGCGGCCGACTGTCCGCCCGGCCGCGCTGGAGCGGACCCGCCGGACCCTGCCCGCGCGGGCCACCTGGCCGTTCACCGCCGACACGGCCGTGGGGCACGGGTTCGTCCAGGAATGCCTGACCTGGCCCTGGTCCCGGCACACCGCCGAGCCGCCGCGCGCCAAGCTGCCCGTCCCGGTGCTCCTGCTGACCGGCGACCGCGACCTGTCCACGCCGGTCGAATGGGCGCGGGAGGTGCTCGGCTACTCGCCGCGCGGCAAGCTCGTCGTGATCAAGGGCGCCGCGCACTCCATCCAGAACCGCGAGCGCGGGACGGAGGGCCGTGAGGCGGTCGCCCGGTTCCTGCTGAACGGCTGACGGGCCGCCCGGACGTCGTCTGCCGCCCGGACGGCCGACGACCCGGGCGTCGTCGGCCGTCCGGGTCATCGGCGGCCGTTCAGGGGACGGCCGCCGAGTCAGGCGTCGATGACCCGGTTCAGCAGGTCGCGGTAGCCGCGCAGCGCCAGGCGGAGCCGCTCGGTGTCGGGCCCGTCCTTCGCGGCGCCCTCCGCGAGACTCCGCCGGTGCGCGGCGATCGCGTGCCCGAGCGCGTCGACGGCGTCGGAGGCGAGGCCGTCCGCCCGGCGGACGGCCTCGCCCGGGTCGTCGACGAACCCGGACTGCACCTCGCGCCAGCGCTCCCGGAACCGCTCGGCCTCGGCGGGATCGAGCAGCCGCCCCGGTGATTCCACCGGGGCGGACCGCCCCGCCGGCGGGGAGTGCTTCGCCGGGACCTCGGGCGGCGGGGCGGCGACGCGCGGCTTCTTGGCGGGGACGAGCGGTTCCGTCGCGGTGCCGGGCGTTTCCGTGGCGGTGCCGGACGTTTCCGTGGCGGTGCCGGGCGCGTCCAGGACGGGCGGCTTCGGCGCGGGACCGGCGACGCGCGTGTCACCGGCCGCGCCGGGGTCGGCCGTCCCGGCGGCGCGGGCGCGCTCGTCCGCGGTGAGCCCCCCACCAGGGCCCGGCGGCCTGTCTTCGGGTCGCCTGTGCTCCATCGGGGTCAGCTCCTCGGGGCCCGGTCGCCGGTGCCGCTCGCCGTTCCGGCGGCGGGCGCGGCCAGCAGCTCGTCGAACAGGGCGCGGTAGTGCACCATGGCCTGCCGCAGGTCCTCGGTGGACGCCTGCTTGGCCGCGGCCCGGTCGCTGATGACGTGGGCGCGGCGGTAGTGGTCCATCGTGCGGCCGTGCTCCACCGACAGGTGGGCGACCTTCTCCTCGAAGCCGTGCGTCGGGTAGCCGCGCTCGCCCATCACCACGGTGACGAGGCCGTCGGCCTGCTCGACCGCCGCCTCCGGGGCGTCCACGAAGCGCTCCTGGACGCCGACCCACTGCTCGCGGTACTGCTCGCGCTGCTGCGGATCGAGGTCATGCAGGTCGAGGTCCTCGTGGCGCTCCTCGCGGGAGCGCAGCTCGCGCTCGGCGGCCGCGCGGCCGCCGTGGCTCTCCACGGCCCGGTCGTACTCGGGGCCGAAGCGCTGCCGGAGCCGCCGCGTGCGGACCCCGGTCCAGGCCAGGTACATGGCCGCGGCGAAGCCGGCGACGATGACGATGGCGATGACGACCCATATCGCGGTCGACATGTTTCCTCCAACATCCGTCGGATCGGATGTGGACGCCGATGCCCGGAAACGGGCCTTCAAAACGAACCGTCATGATTCGGCCACGCGCGGGTCAGCTCGCCGGCGGGAAGAGGCAGATCAGATTCCCCACGCGCCGGTCGCCCCCGTACCCGGCGTCCCGCAGCAGCGCCAGGCCCCGTGCGTCGCGACGGTTCGCGCACGCCACGTCCACCTTCGTGCGCGACAGCGCCGCCGCGACCTCGGACGCCTCCGGCTTCGCGCCGCGCGGCCCGCGGACGGCCGCGGACAGCACCCTGCGGTCGCGGATGAACTGCGGCGCCACCGGCATGAGCTTCAGGTAGTGGGCGTTCGGGTTGACGGCGTTCGTGCGGACGGTCAGCAGCGGCACGACCCGCATGACGCCGGACGGCATCAGCACCAGGCCGCCCGGTCCGGCGAGCGCGACCACGTCCCGTGCCGTGCCGACGGCGGACGCCGGGACCTTCCACGCCGGACGCGACGCCACGACGGACCCGTTCGACCCGGACCACAGCGGGGTCCCGCCCGCGACCAGCGCCACCGTGAGCGCGGCGGCCGGGGCGCCCGCCGCGGCGGCGCGCGCGGTCCCGGACCATCGCCCGGCGGTCCTTGACCAGGGCCCGGCGGGAACCCGCACCGCGGCGAGCAGCCCGATCAGCGCGGGCGCGGGGACGACCCACATCGTCCGCCAGAGCACCTGGCCGGCGCCCGACACGTCCGCGGCCGCCTCCAGGACCCCGGGGACGATCAGCACCGTCAGCACCGCCGCCACGCCGGTCGCGATCAGCGCGGGGACGCCGCGGCGCGCCGTCCACGGCGACAGCCACACCGCGCATCCGCCGATCACCCCGAGCGCGGCGTGCAGCAGGACCCACCGGTAGCTGCCCGGGGCGTCGTGCACCCTCCCGACGACGCTCGTCTCGCCGTGGAGCAGTTTCACCGCGAGCGCCGCCCCGATCGGGTACACCGCCGCCGCGCACGCGGCGACACCGGCCCCGACGCGTCCGGCGGCGATCAGCGCGACTGCGGCGGCGCCGACGACGAGCGGCACGACGAACACGGCGGACGAGGTCAGCCCCACGGCCGCGACCCCCGCGGCGGCGAGGAGCACGAGGTCGCCGCGGGACCGCCGCTCCGCCCACCGCGTCAGGTACACGAACAGCAGCGGCACCAGCGCGGACACCAGCATGGCCTTGCCCTGCCACATGCGCAGAAGGTGGAACGAGCCGAGCGAGGCCCCTCCCATCCCGCTCCAGAGCAGGTAGACCGCCGCGACCGCGAAGCACAGCGGGGCGCGGCGCGGCGCCCACGCCCGGACGAGCCGCCACAGCGCCCAGACCGCGACGAACGTCACCGCGGGCAGCAGCGCGTACCAGACGAAGGAGGCCGCGTGGACGCCGAGCACCCGCGCGACCGCGCCGGCGAGGACCTCGATCGACGCCACCGGCGGCTCGCCCGAGATCTCGTCGGCCGTGCCGGGGGTGAAGATGACGTCCTTGAGCGGGATCTCGCCGGTCGTGGCCGTGGCCACCGAGCGCGAGACGAAGTAGGCGTCGTCGCCGTCGGAGTTCACGATGAACAGCGACGCGACCGCGAACCCGGCGCCGGTCAGGAGCGCGAGCGGCGTCCCCCACCGGGTGCCCTCGACGTCGAGGTCGGCGCCGTCCGCCTCACCTTCGGTGCTCGGGTCGGCCCGGCGGAGCAGGAGGTACGCGGCCGACGCGGCGACGCTCACGATCCCCGGGACCCACGCGCACCACCACGGGACACCGGACGGGTGCAGGCC
>NZ_VCKW01000391.1 GCF_005889715.1 Actinomadura soli | reverse complement strand
CTGTTCGCCCGCGGCACGGGCGCTCCGTTTGACCGGGTGCGCTGGAGCCCGTAACGTGCTGAGGTCGAGTCGCATCGACGGAGATGACGCGTGCCCGCCGGCAGCCCCTCCAGGCAGGCTCGGGTGGGCCCCCGCTGCGGGGGACCGAACGCGCCCCTCGATGCGAGTTGCCGAGCCTTAGCAGACGAACCGACCGCAGCACTGGAGCCTCAAGTGAGCAAGCGTACTTTCCAGCCGAACAACCGTCGTCGCCACAAGAAGCACGGCTTCCGGCTGCGCATGCGCACGCGCGCGGGCCGCGCGATCCTGTCCAACCGGCGCGGCAAGGGCCGCACCCGTATCGCGGTCTGATCCACCGCTCACTGTGCTGCCGTCCGGAAACCGGATGCGGCGGCGGGACGACTTCACGATGGCCGTCCGGCGCGGTCGCCGCGCCGGACGGCCAACTGTCGTGGTTCACCTGCTTCACCGGGACGAGGCGCCCGACATGGTCAGCGGCGGGGCCGCCCCGCCGCTGGTCGGGTTCATCGTGGCGCGCACCGTGGGGAACGCCGTCGTCCGCAACACCGCGCGACGCCGCCTCCGCCATCTGATGCGCCCGCACCTGGACCGGCTCCCAGCGGGTAGCCTGCTCGTAGTGCGCGCCAACCCCTCGGCGGGGACGGCGCGTCCTGACGAACTGGCCGCGGATCTGGAGTCGGCGCTCGACCGGCTGCTGCGGCCCGCGTCCAAGGGGCGGAGATGAGGAGTCGGCAGGGGATGGCCATCCCCCCGCATCACCCGGTGGGGCCCCCAGGCCCCGTCGCGGCGCTGCTGATCCTTCTCGTCCGCGCCTACCGCCGCTTCTTGAGTCCCCTGCTCGGGCAGCAGTGCCGTTTCCAGCCCAGCTGCAGCGCGTACGGCCTGGAGGCGCTCCAGGTACATGGGTCGCTGCGCGGCACGTGGCTCACGGCCCGCCGGATCGCGCGGTGCCACCCGTTCCACCCTGGGGGTTATGACCCGGTGCCGCCGAAGAAGCCGTCCGAGACGCGCTTCTCCGGGGGAGCTGAGGGGACGTCCCGGACGTCCCGGACGTCCGCCCAGGAGCGATCCGCGGCGGCTTCCCCCAACTCCGGCCGCGAGGAGAGCGGCCCCGCCCTAGCAGAGCCCAAGGAGCTGCCCGGTGCTTGACTGGTTGTACGAGATCGTCGCTCAGCTCATCGTGTGGATTCACACGGGGCTGAGCACCGTCGTCCCCAAGGACAGTGGATGGGCCTGGGGCGGCTCGATCATCCTTCTCACCGTCCTGCTGCGCGTGATCCTCGTTCCGCTGTTCGTGAAGCAGATCCATGCTTCGCGGAAGATGCAGGAGCTGAATCCCAAGGTTCAGGCGCTACGCAAGAAATACAAGAACGACAAGCAGCGCCTCAACCAGGAGGTCATGAAGCTCTACCAGGAGAACGGCGCCAACCCGCTGTCGGGCTGCCTCCCCCTCCTGGTGCAGATGCCGATCTTCATCGGCCTCTTCCAGACGCTGAAGAAGGTCTCGGACGCCAAGCCCGGCGAAAGCGTCTTCGCGATGTCGGCCGACCTGGTGCGCAGCGCGCAGAACGCCCCGATCTTCGGGGCCCATATCCCCGACACGTTCCTCAACGCGTGGGGTGCCGACCCCAAGAGTTGGACGGCCATCGTCGTCACTGGCGTTGCCGTGGTCATCAGCTCCTGCACGACGTTCTTCACCGTCCGGGCGAGCATGAAGCGCCAGCCCGTCACCGACGAAGCCAACCCGATGATGCAGGCGCAGAAGATGATGGTCTTCCTCGCGCCGCTGTTCGGCCTCTTCGGGCTCGGGTTCCCGCTCGGTGTCCTCATGTACTGGGTCACGTCCAACAGCTGGACGCTGGCGCAGCAGCACTACATCTACAAGAAGTACCCGCCGCCCGGTAAGGACGGCGAGCCCGCCACGACCACGACCACCGGCAAATCGGGGACCACCAAGTCCGGCGCCGGCAAGTCGGGCACCGGCAAGGCAGGTGCCAAGACCGGCACGAAGTCCGGCGCCAAGTCCGGTGCGAAGGCAGCCGGCTCGAAGAACGGCCAGACGTCGTCCGGTATGCGGGCCAAGCTGAAGAAGGAGCCGGAGCCGGAACCCGAGGTGGACGACGACAAGCCGAAGGTCGTCCGCAACCAGCCGACCCGCAAGCCGCGCAGCAAGCGCAGCGGCACCCCGAAGCGCTAGTTTGAACCCCGAGCACGTGCCGGAGAAGGAGACCCCGTTGAGCCAGACCGACACGACCGAGGTCGACGTTCAGGCGCTCGAGCAGGAAGGCGAGATCGCCGCCGACTACATCGAGGGCCTGCTGGACATCGGTGACTATGACGGCGACATCGACATGGACGTCGAGGGCGAACGCGCGATCGTCGCCGTCGTCGGCGGTTCCCTCGACGAGCTGGTCGGTAAACGCGGCGAGGTCCTGGAGGCATTGCAGGAGCTGACCCGCCTGGCCGTCCACCGGCAGACGGGCAACCGCACCCGGCTCATGCTCGACATCGGCGGCTACCGCGAACGGCGCCGCGCCGAACTGACCAAGCTCGGCACCGGCGTCGCGGACGAGGTCAAGCAGGCGGGCGAGCCGAAGCCGCTCGCCCCGATGACCCCTTTCGAGCGCAAGATCGTCCACGACGCGGTCGCCGCCGCGGGCCTGCGCAGCGAATCCGAAGGCGAGGAACCCGACCGCTACGTCGTCGTCTACCCCGCCTGACGACGACCCGGGCCACCTGATCGACCCGTCGGCCTGGTCGTCCGACACCCAGTCCCGGACGACCCGACGACCTTCGACCAGCCAGCCGGGTTCGCCCGCGCTAACGGCCCGACCTCCCCTCACGGTGGACAGGCAAGAACGAACGCTCACCCATCTGAACGGCCCTGGTGCTTGCGGTGCACCGGGGCCGTCCGCACGTCTGCACCCGAAGCGGCCGTCGCACATTGAGGGCCGTCCCCCCGGCGCGGCCTTGCCTCCGTGCCTCAACCGGGACCGACTGAGCGCCGCCACCCGCCATCACCGCGGCGACGACGCTCGCGACCGCGACGGCCAGCGCGCCACCGGTGACGGCGGTCCGGGCCCGGCGGTGCACGGCCAGCGAGTACAGCGCCATGAACTCGGCCGCCCAGAGCACGGGGGCTCCGGCGGAGGACGGGAGCGCCAGATCGGTCACGGCCACGATCAGCACCGTGGCGCCCAGGACCGCCGCCGGACGCTCCCGGCGCAGGCACAGCGCCAACGCCGCGGCCGCACCGGCGGCCAGCCGCCCCGACCCCGCGCGGGCGTGGCTTCCATGTTCTTGGTCGAGCCAGATCATCGTCCGGGAACAGGTACGCATCGTTCACCGGGATCGGGCGGGCACCGCTTAGGGCCCAACCTCGCGCGGATGTGGCTCTCATGTTCTGGTCGAGGATGATCGTCATGCTGGAAACGGGTACGCATCGTTCACCGGGACCGGCCGGGCGCCGCCTAAGGCCCGAGCCCGGGCGTGTGGCTCCCATTCTCCTGGTCAAGGCAGATCATCGTCCGGAACGGGGATGCGTTGTTCTCGGCGTAGTAGATGACCGCCTGGCGTGCCCTCCTGAGGTGAGGGATGTGGCTCTGTCGCGGTGGCTGCTCCAGGTCTACTGGGCGTCGCTGATCAAGATGCTTTCCAGGAGGTAAGTCCGGCTCTGTGCGTCGGTTCGGGTTTGTGCCATCGGTGTTCGGGCGACTGTCGCTTCGCTGTGCCGAGACGAGGGTTCGCCGGCGTAGGCGGTCCTCTCGTCGTGTGCCTTGGCCAGATGGCCGATCAGTTCGTGAATTGTCATGAGCGCCCCTTGTTACCGCTTACGGGTGGTGCGGGCTGCTGAGTCTCACGGTTCGTGGAGTTCGGTGTTCGTTCAGTGTCCTGCTACGAGCGGGGGCGAGAAGGCGGGATGGAGACCTGTGGAAAACTCCCGGAGACGAGAGAGGACCTCGCGCCCTGGTCGACGCGAGGCCCTCGGATGCCCGGCGTGTACCGCCGCCCAAGCACACCGGGCGGGACCGGACCTATTCGATCACCGAGTGGTCCGGCGCCACCTGCGCCGCCGCGGGACGGGCCGCGCGGTCGAATCGATGATGGCCGGACTGTTCTCCTGGGCAGGATCCTGCGCGTGCGCCGGGTCTTGGGCGAACGCCGGGTCCTGGGCGGCGTGGCCGCGCGGGACTCCCTCGTCCGCCGGATGTTCGATCACACGTTCGACGCGTTCGCCTGGACGACCGACGGGCGCGGGATCCTCGATGATGTGCTCCTCGCGGACCACGGTGCCCGGCTCGTCCCCGTAGGCGGGGTCCGCGCCGACCACGCGGCCGGCACGCTGGCGCGGTCGCGTGTACTTCAGGGTGAAGCCCATGCTGATCGCCCCCACCAGGATGAGGATCCAGCCGACCAGGTGAATGTCAATGCCGCTGAGATCGACGCGGAGGGCGAACGCGAGGATCGCGCCTAGTGCGATGAAGGCGAGACTGACTCCGATTCCCATGTGTCGGGGCTCCCTTCCGGGGGACATCGGGCGACAAAGCATGCCTCTACCCAACGAGCCAGAGATATGCAGCGGGTCATGTGGTTCTCGCCATAACGCAAGGGTCGTCCAACCCTTCGGTGTCCGAACGTTTGTTGGGACATTGGACCTGGCGTTCGCCTCGGCGCCGGATAGCAAAAGCGCCGTTCTGGCACGTTGCGCGGGGGGTGCTGGGGGTGAGGGTTGTGCAGGACACCTCTACACGGGCGGCCTCTGTGCCAGGTGTTGTATGAGATTTCGCGAGGCCGTTTCGCGGAGGGTCTGTCACCGGGCTGAGCGCGTTGAGGCAGGAGGGTGAACGGGCAGGTCGCCCGGGTCACCGCGTGCGAGGCGTTGGGGCGAACCGTGTGCGTGGACGTTGCGATGCGAAGCTGCACGCCGACATGGACTTGCACCGAGACGTTGTGCACGGACGTTGTGCCGAGGGTGTTGCGCCCGAGGCGTAACAGCCGAGGCGTGGTGCAGAGGGTGTGAGCGATAACGCTGCGCCGAAGGGGTGCGCGTGGACGTTGTGTCGAGACCATGTGCATGGACCTGGGGCCGGGACGTTGTGTGTGGACGTTGTATCGAGGTGTTGTGCCGAGGGCGTAGTGCAGAAGGTGACGAACGGGGCGTTCTGTTGATGGTGCGTGTGGATGTTGTGGCGAGACGTTGCGAGGGGGACGTTGTACGAGGGTGTTGGGTGGGGCGTGGGCTTGGTATGTGG
>NZ_VCKW01000390.1 GCF_005889715.1 Actinomadura soli | reverse complement strand
GTCGGGGGACGGAATGGCGGGAGCGCCGTCACGTGGCCGTCAACCCTTAGCGGCGAAAATGAAGGGGCCATTAGTGGTCGCACGGCGGGCCATTGTGTCAACATTTCCGCGTGTCAACACGCATAAAATGGTGTCAACGGCAGTCAAGGAAAGGCTGGTGGTCATGGCCAGAGAATGGCGTGACGGTGAGATGAGGGACGGTATTCGGAAGGTGCGTAACGCCCGTGCCTCCAAAGAAGCGGGGAAAGACGTCTACTCGTTCAAGGTGCCATACCGGGACGCGAATGGAAAGCAGACGTCAGAGACGTTCACCGCGTTCAAGGCGGCGGAGCCTTTCCGCAACAAGCTCCGGCGACAGCGTGATGAGGGGTACACGATCGACCCGAAAGCGGGTCGAATCTCGGTGTCGGCGTACGCTGACCAGTGGCTGAAGGGGGCACGGGCCAAACGCACTGGTACCTACCTCAACTACGAGAAGAACGTGCGGCTGTATATCGTTCCGGCGCTGGGCGGGCGTCAGCTCCGGGCCGTAACGCGCGAGGACGTACAGGCGTTCGTCAACGGGCTGGACTTGGCTCCGGGGTCGGCTCGCAACGCCTACAAGACACTCGTGGCGATGTTCCGCTCCGCGCAGAACCTGGACAAGAAGATTCCGGAGTCTCCATGCGTCGGCATCATCCTTCCGGAGATCCCCGACCGTACGGTGGAGGTCCTCACGGCGGCCCAGGTGTGCGCGGTAGCGGCGAAGATGCCCGAACGCTGGCGCGCGGCGGTGCTGCTGGCTGCCGGTACGGGCTTGCGTATCTCCGAGGTCGTAGGGCTGTCCTGGGACCGAATCGACCTGGACGCCGGGACCGTCACCGTAGACCGTCAGATGACCCCTAAGCAGCTGCTGGCACCGGTCAAGACACGCCGGTCCCGACGGGTGGTGCCCCTGCCTGACATGGTCGCTGACGCGTTGCGGGCGCATCGTGATGAGTTCCCGCCGGTGGTTCAGGAAGTCGGCGACGTTGACGGAAAGAGGGTGCATCGCACGGCGCTTGTGTTCACTCGGCGAAACGGAACCCCGGCGAACGCTGACAACGTGCGGCAACCGTTCTATCGGGCACGTGACGCGGTCGGGCTAGCTGCCTCGGTGTGCTTCCACGTGCTACGCCACACGTACGCCTCACTCCTGATCGCGGCCGGAACTCACCTGATGGTCATCCGCGACCGGATGGGCCATGCCTCCATCAAGGTCACCGCAGACATCTACGGCCACCTGTACCCGGCGGAGGACGACCGGACCCGCAACGCCATCGATGGAGCGTTCGCCACGGACGACTCAGGCAGTGCACCGACCGCTCCTAAGGCAACGCTCTGACCTGCGAAAACGTAGTGAGGTGACAGGATGTTGACGCGGAACCTACCTTGGACGGCCATAACGGCCGCTGACCTGCGGATACGCGTCTACCCTGCCGCTCTCACGGGGTACTGCCAGAACTTCGACGTCTGGTTCCGTCCGCCGTTGACCCGGCCTGTCTTGACCTCCGCCTCGTCGAACCGGAACCCGAGCGCCTCATAGGCACCGAAGAAGAGGTCCTGGGCGGGCAGTGCGTGCACGGCGATCTCGTCGAAGTCGCCGCGGTCGACCGCCCTGCCGATCTCCAGGATCGTCCGGACGGCGGCCCGCGTCCCGCGCAGCCGCCGGCCCAGGGCGTGCGTGATCGGCATCTCCCACGGGACCTCGATCGCGACCCGGTGCTCCCCGGCCTCGCCGGCCGCCAGCTCGAAGGCCGGGAGGGACTGGACCGCGACCACCCCGGGGTTGTCCCAGCTCTTCTCGGTCGCCTCCGCCGCCTCGACCCGGGTGACGACCTGGACGGCGATCCGCTCGACCCGGACGTCGGCTCCGCCGCCCTTGACGCTCACCCGAGCGTGCACCGTTCCGCCGGGCCTGACCTCGTCCGACTCCAGGATCGTCGTGACTTCCGGTGCGTTGACGCCGAACGAGCTGAGGAACGTGCGAAACGCCATGTGCGCCTACCTCCGGAACGGTCCCAAGCGGACGCCTCAGAGTAGGGTCTGAGGCGTCCACCGAGCCGCTTCCCACGGCGAAAGCGCCACTTCCGGCCACAGCGGGAAATCAGCCGATAGCGTCCAGAACCTCACGGAATCGGGCAGCGAACGCGGCGGGGTCCTCGGTGAACCCGATGTGGCCGCCGGGGAACAGCACGGGCTCGACGCCGAGCGCGCCCGCGAGCGCCCTGGACGCACGGTCGCAGAGCTCCCCGCCCGATTCCTCGCCGATGCCGACCACGATCCGCGTCTCCACCGACCTCAGCACGGCGAGATCGGGCGTCCAGAGCGTGGTCCAGCGCAGCTCGTGCTCGAACCAGCGCCGCTCGTCGGCGACCTGCCGCGGATCGCGCTCCCCGCCGAACATGTGCTCCAGCGCGCCCGGCGGCAGCTGGATGTTCGCCTGCGCCATGAACTTTCCCCACGCCCCGAGGACGTCGCCGTCGAGGTAGGTGGCGATCAGGTCGTCGGTCCCCTTGTGGAGCTCTTCGCGGTCGTCCAGCAGCTCGACCAGCGGCGGCTCATGCGCCACGACCGCCCGGACGCGCTCTGGACTGGCCTGCGCGAGCGCCAGCACGGAGCAGGCCCCGCCGCTGGAGCCCAGCGCCACAGCCGGTCCCGCGTCCACGTGCTCGATGAGCGCGGCCAGATCGCCGGCGCGCAGCGGCGGCGTCGAGTCCTGCCCGGGGTCGTCGACCGGGCTCCGGTGGATCCCCCGGGGATCGGTCGTGAGGACGGTGTGGTCGGCGGCGAGCAGTTCGGCCAGCGGCTCGAACGCCTCCGCGTTCATGGGCGCGCCGACGAGTACCACGAGCGGGCCGCTGCCGCGCACCTCGTAATGCAGGCGCGCGTCGGGAACCCGCAGCGTGGACGGAACAGTTGTCATCGATCCTCCCGGTGAGAGAACGGTCAGGTGTCCGAGGTGCAGACCTCCGGACCCGTCCGAACTCATCGCCGGGGCGGCGGCCGGTTACCGCATGGCCGGCCGCTCGTCCTTGAGCATGCCGCGGATCTCCTCCCGGAACTCCGGCGTGTCATCGTGCCCGTGCACCGATGCCGCGTGCTCGGCGGCGGCGCGGACGACCTCGTCCTCCTCGCCGCTGATCGTGAGCGTGCAGTTCATCTCACTGGGCGTTTCCCGGCAGTCAGCAACCTTCCGCATGGCGTTCTCCCCCTCCTGGCCGACCCGCCGGAGAGAGCGACTCCCCGGTGCCGACCGCTCTCGCAACTCCCTTTCATCGTCGCATAGGCCCAGGTCAGAAGGAAGTTAGGGTGAAATGTCGGACGAGGGGCGTAGGGTGGCGCGTCCGGTGAAGGGAGGGCGGATCGGTGGACTGGGTCGAGTCCGGCGGGGGACCGCTGCTCCTGGCGCCCGCGTCCCAGCTCGCGCACTGGGGCGGCGCGACGGACGACGACGACGGCCCCCTCGAGACCTGGGGCGACTACGGCCGCGCCTGCTCGGTCGAGGGCTACATCGGGCTCGTCAAGGTCGGGTCCCTGGACGGCCTCGTCCTCGGCGACGAGCCCGCCACCACCACCTACCTGCCGGACGAACGCCTCCTCCTGCGCTGGGCGGCGGCCGACTCCGAGGCCGAACTCGTGGCCGCCGCCAGGAAGGCCGCCTCCACCGCCCCCTGGGAGGAACACCTGGTCTGGGACGTGGACGGCCCCGCCGTCCTCATCGACTCGGCCTGGCCCGGCTCAGCCCCCGAACCCGGCAACCATCTGCCGATCGACCTCCGCCCGTCCCGCTACAACGTCCGCGCCGCCTACGTAGAGGAGGAGAGAAACTGGATGATCTTGATCCAGCTCAACCCCTCAGACGACCTGGTCCGACCGGACCCTCACCGCGAACCAGACGAAACCTAGTGAGCGGCGTCGTACATGGCGACGATCGCGGCGGGCGGGGGCGGCTCGGCGTCCCACAGCTCGAAGCTGACGATCTGCTCCACGGCTTCCCGCGCGCCTCGAGTGAAGATCGCCTCATCGGGTCTGGGGCACGCGGCTGCCGATCGTCGGCTCGACGGTCCCCGCGATGAAGTTGGGGCCGACCGGCCGTACGTCGCCCGACCAGCCCCACTCGCGCAGATCCCGGACGAACTGGCCGGCCTCATGGAACACCTTCACGACCCGGTGCTCGCTGCCGTCGTCCAGCCGGCGCCGGACCGCCGGGACGGCCTCTCCTGCCAGGACTTCCTCGATCGCGGCCTCGCCCGGCCCGTTGTCGATGAAGACGGCCTTGCCGTCTGGTGCGAGAGCGTCCGCCACGTTCTGCCAGAAGCCGGGCGCGAGACTCGGCGGCACATGCGAGAGCCAGAAAGCGAAGAAGACCGTGTCGTACCGGCGCCCCGGACGCCAGTCGAACAGATCAGCGCACACGAACTCGACCTTCGCGGGCGCGACCCGCTCCCGCGCGATTGCGATCGTCTCGGGAGCCGCGTCGATAGCGGTCAGGGGACGCGCTCGAGGAGCCAGCAACGTCGTCCACTGACCGGTTCCACAGGCCAGCTCCAAGACATCCCCGACGACCGGAAGCTCCTCGAACACCGGCAGCAGGAGACGCATGTCATCGCTGCGCTCGGAGTACTCCCGGTCGTACTCCGGCGCACGGGCCCGGTAGTAGGCGATCTGTTCCCTTAACACCGTCTCGACGTCTGGTCCCATGCCCGCCACCGTAACCCGATGGCTTCCTTTGGGCCATCTGGTCAGTGGACACACGGAGCATTAAGAGTAGAAATATCCGAGCCGGGATAGTTGTCGTACTCTCCTACGCTCCATGTGACCGGAGGCAGTAAGAAGATCGCCAGAAATAACGCGGACACGCTGACGACCTTGGTCCATATACAAAACCCTTCCCAGGCCCGGCGATTTCGCAATATCACAGAAGAATCCCGTCTTCCGAAATTGCACTGCTGCAGCTCGCGGCCCCTGGTCGACATGGCGCCTGTGTGCCGTGCCATGCCATTGGACGGTTACGGCCAGGTAAGGCAAAGTGGCGGTGGGTCAGTGGGAAGCGCGGAACAATCGGTGTGACGCGGGCGCGGTTGCCCGGGTCGCATTTGCGGGAGGCGTGGTGAGCGGTGGGCAGGGTGGCACCTCTCCCGGCGGGGCGGGACGGGATCACGAACGGCGCGACCAGCGGGTTGAAGCGTCTGGTGCCGGAGCGCTGGCCGTGGGCGGCAACATCGTCAACTCGTCGACGCTGCCGCTCCGCACGACGATGTTCGTCGGCCGGGACGGGGAACTGGCCGAACTCGATGCCGCGCTGGTTGACCC
>NZ_VCKW01000038.1 GCF_005889715.1 Actinomadura soli | reverse complement strand
CCCCCGTCTCCGGCTCCCCCGCCCGCCGGACGCGGCCCCGGGGTGTTCGTGCCGCAGCATGTGGTCGCCGGAGCGGCCTGCGTCCTCGTGGGGATCATGGCGGGCGTCCTGGTCTGGCTCGCCCCCGAGATCTGGCTCCCGGTGGGCGCCGGAATCACCGTGACCGGGCTGTCCCTGACGCTGTACGGCCTATGGCATGACCGCCACCGCGTCTGAGAGGCGGAGCGCCGGTGTTGTCGATGTCAACAGTCGGGGAACGGGAAAGTCTCGGTTCTGAGACAGTTTCCGCACCGTCCGCCGTTTCGGAGGACGACCCGTTCCGGGAGACTGCGAGACAACTGAGGAGCGATCGGCAGACACACCATGCGGCGCGGTGGCGCCCTTCGAGAAAACCGTAGATCGAAATGGCGATTACGCAGGTCAAACACATCGGACGGCGAAGGATCGGGGGACGGCCGCGCCGCACGCGGCGCGTCCCGGTCACGGCGGGACAGGACGCCGGACGAAGGCGGACGACCCTTTCACGGCCGCGCGAATTGGGTGGCGGCGGCCTCGCGGCAGGCGAACGTCGGACCCGCCACGCGTTGCTCGACCAGGGTCAGGCGGCGGGCCTGCGCGGCGGCCGCCGCCCCGCCGGCGGGACAGCTCCGCGCCCGACCGCCGTCCCGTCAACAGCCTTGCCGACCAATAAATCCGGAGGTAAGAGCGCCGGACTTCCGCTGACGGACGGCCGGTGCACTTGCCGGGCATTCCCGACTCTCCTGTTGACAATCACAACACAGCGCTCGGATACTCGGAGCGCTCCAGGGGCGTCCACGGGGAGTGGTCCGGCTTGGGGCGGTCCGACAGGAAACGCGAATCGAATAGCCGGGACGGTGGGGCGTGGAATCCGTTACTGACAGGGTCGTGCCGAGTGGTCCCAGGCTTTCGGTCGGGGCGCCGACCGATCCGGAGCTGCTGGTGCCGTTCGCGCGGCGCGCGGAGGAGCTGGGCTTCGCCGGGATCTGGACGCAGGACACGCTGAGCACCGGGAACTTCTCCCTCGACGGGCTGCACGTGCTGTCCTACCTGGCCTCGGTCACCGACCGGCTGCGCCTCGGCATCGGCGTGCTGTACTCCGGACGCCGCAACCCGGCCGTCCAGGCCCGGGAGCTGGCCACCATCGACCAGCTGTCCGGCGGGCGGCTCACCGTCGGGCTCGGCGTCGGCAACGACTACCACCGGGAGACCCTCGCCGCGCTGGGGATTCCGACCGACCGGCCCGTCCGGCGGCTCGTCGAGGGCATCGGCGTGATGCGGGCCCTGTGGAGCGGCGCCGAGGCCGACTACGACGGCGAGCTGTACGCGTTCTCCGGTATCCGGTCGCAGCCGGAGCCGGTGCAGCGACCCGGCCCGCCCATCTGGATCGGAGCCCGCGCCGAGCCCGCCCTCCGGCGCGCCGTGCGCATCGCCGACGGATGGACCGGCGCCGCCCCGGTCGCGACGGACGACTTCCTCGACCAGCTCAAGATCGTCCAGCGGGCACTGGCCGACCAGGGACGCGACCCGGCCGGGTTCACGATCTCCAAGAGCGTCTACATCGCGGTCGAGGACACCGAGGAGCGGGCGCGGCAGCGGCTCGTCCCGGCGTTCGACCGGGCGTTCGGGGGGAACCCCGTCTACGACGCCGCCGGGATGGCCGACCGGGTCGCCGTGTTCGGCCCGCCGGAGCACTGCGCCGAGCGGCTGGGCGAGCTGTTCGACGCGGGGGCGGACGAGCTGACCCTCTACCCGATGTACGACCGGATGGACCAGCTCGAGGCGTTCGGCGACCTGGTGTCCTCGCTGCCGGCCCGTCCCGCATGACCTCCGGGCCCACGGCCGGGGCGCTGGCCGGGCGGCCCGCGCTGCTCGGTTACGTCGACCCGCTCAGCGCCGTGGAAACGATTCGTCACCATCCGGGGAGAGCGATGACGAGCGACCGACCGAGCACAGTGCCGCCGGGCATCGACCCCGACCGGCTCGCCGCGCTGCTGGACGCGGAGCGCGCCAGGTGGGTCCAGGCCCGGCCACGGGCGGCGGCGCTGCGCGAGCGGGCACGCCTGTCCCAGCTGCACGGCACCCCGCAGCATTGGATCAGCCAGTTCCCGCCGCCCATCCCGCTGGTGGTGGACCGCGCGGTCGGCGCACGCCTGTACGACACCGACGGCCACGAGTACGCCGACTTCGGACTGGCCGCGACGGCGGCGCTCTGGGGGCACGACCATCCCGCAGTCGTCGCGGCACTACGCGACCAGCTCGACAGGGGAAGCGTCACCCTCTGGGCGGGCGAGGACCACGTCGCGGTGACCGAGGAGCTGGCGCGCCGCTTCGGCCTGCCGTTCTGGCAGTTCACCGTGTCGGCGTCGGACGCCAACCGCTTCGCCCTGCTGCTGGCCCGGGTGACCACCGGGCGGCAGAAGATCCTCGTCTTCCACCGCGCGTACCACGGTTCGCTGGAGCAGGCCGGGGTCGTCCTGACCGCCGACGGTGAGGTGGCGCCGGAACCGGGCGTCGATCCCAACGGCGTGGACGTCCGCCAGACCACGAAGGTCGTGGAGTTCAACGACCTCGACGCGCTCGAACGGGCCCTCGCCCCGCGCGACGTCGCCGCGGTGCTCGCCGAACCGGTGCTGACCAACGGCGGCGCGGTGATCCGGCCGGAGCCGGGCTTCCACGCCGCCCTGCGCGACCTCACCCGGCGCACCGGCACGCTGCTGATCATCGACGAGACGCAGACGATCCCGGCCGGGCCGGGCGGCTGCACCCGGGAGTTCGGCCTGGACCCCGACCTGATCACCATGGGCAAGTCGATCGCGGGCGGCGTCCCGGCGGGCCTGTACGGGATGTCCGGCGAGGTCGCCGCGGCGGCGGAGCGCTACACCGAGCACGGGGACGGCGGCCTCGGCAGCACCATGGCGGGCGGGCCGCTGGCCGTCCGCGCCATGCGCGCGGTGCTCACCGAGGTCATGACCGACAAGAACTACGCCCACATGAGCCGCCTGGCCGCACGCTACGAACGCGACGTCGCGGCGGTCATCGCCGAGCACGGCCTTCCGTGGCACGTCGGACGTCTCGGCGGCCGCGTCTCGTACGCGTTCACCCCCGCCCCGCCGCGCAACGCCGGGCAGCTCTACCCGCGCGTCGGCTCGTCGGCGCGCCAGGCGCTATGGCTGTACCTGGCCAACCGGGGCGTCGTCATCAACGCCATGAGCGGCGCGGCGCTGATGTCGCCGATGACAGCCGAGTCCGACGTCGAACTGCACGGCGCGCTGTTCGCCGAAGCGATCGGCGCGCTCGCGGCCAAGAAGGGCCGCTAGCCATGGACGACCTCACCGAAGCCCAGCTCGAACGGTTCCGCGCGGACATCAACCGTGCGAGGACGCCCGGCGCCTACGAACCGGGGCGCTGGTCGGTGGGCCCCGCGAACCGCGACCCCGCGGTGACCGGCGGGATGCCCGAGCGCGTCCGGCTCCGCGACACGTCCATGCGGGCGATCGAGTCGCTGCCCGGCGTCACGGCCTCCCGCGAGGCGAAGTCCGGGTTCCTGCGCCTGCTGGCCCGCTCGGGGGTGCCGGAGATCGTCCTCGCCACCCCGTCCCGGTCCGGGCACCACGGTGACGGACGCGGCCTGGACACGGTCCGGGCCGACCTGGCGCTGGTCAGGCGGGAGCACCCGGACTGCGTCGTGTACTGCCCCTTCGTGTCCGCGACGGACGGCGTCGACCTCGCCCGCGACCTCGGGTTCGACGGCGTGCAGGTGGCCGTGCCCGCGTTCGGCCCGGCGGCGGGCATCTACCGATCGTCCATCCCGGCCTCCCGGGACGAGGTCGTCGGGCAGATGGCCGACGTCGTCGGGCACGCCCGCACGCAGGGCCTACGCGTCGCCGTCGCCTTCACAATGGTCTCGTTCCTGACGGACGAAGAACTCGCCGAAACCGCGACGGCCATGGCCAGCGCGGGCGCCGACGAGATCACCCTCTTCGACGGGCCGGGCGCCCTCGGCCCGGAGGCGTTCGGGCGCCTCGTCCAGGCGACCGCGACCGCCGCACCGGATCTGACGATCGGCCTCCACCCGCACAACACCTTCGGCCTCGGCGTCGCGTGCGCCGTGAGCGCGGCGCGGGCCGGCGCGGCCGTCGTCGAATCCTCGGTGAACGGCTACTGCGGCGGCCCCGGCAACGCCGACCTCGCCGCGACCGCCGCCGCCTTCGAGGCGCTCTACGGCGTGCAGACGGGAATCCGCCTTACCGCACTGACAGAACTGTCCCGGACGGCCGCGGAACTGACCGGCCGCACACCGGCGACCAACCAGCCCATCACCGGCCCGGACGCGTTCTGCTGGGGCGGCGGCGACTGGGTCATCGTCGAGTCCGACGTGGACCCGCTGATGCACAACTGCGTCCAACCGGCCCTGTTCGGCAACGAGCGCCGAATTCCTTTGACATCCCAGAGCGGCCCGCGCGTCATCGCCGCCACCCTGCACCGCCTCGGCATCAAGGTAGACCCGGCCTCGCTTCCGTCCATCACGGCGCGATGCCACGCGGAACTGACGCGGCTGGGACGCCTCCTGACCGACGACGAAATCCGCGCCATCTCAAGAACCCCCCTCACCCCCTGACCGACAGCCACCCGCCCGTATCGCGAGCAATGCATCCCGGCATTCTCCCGCGAAGGCTCACACAAGCAGTCGCAGCAAATGGCGCACCGTTTCTTCAGGCGCCTCCTCCGGCAGGAAATGCCCGGCCTGGATCGGGCCGCCGCGCACATCAGACGCCCATACCCGCCAGACGCCGAGCGGGTCGTACCACTGCCCGACCGGGCCGGTGGCGCTCCACAGCACCAGCGTCGGGCACGCGATGCGCCGTCGCCCGAGATCGGCCCGATCGTCGGCCACGTCCAGGGACGCGGCCGCGCGATACTCCTCGCAGATGGCATGAACCGTGTCAGGGTCGCTGAAAGCCTCGACATACGCGGCCCGCACCCGATCGGGAAACGCCCCGGGCACGGCTGACCAGTCGTCGAGCATGTGGTCGACCAGCACCCGCGGCGCAGCCGCGATCATGTTCTCCGGTACCGGGGCCGGAGCCGCCAGGAACGACCAGACCCAGTAGCCGAGGCTGAAATCGGCGTCGGCGCGGGCGTACGCCTCACCCGTGGGCACGATGTCCAGCACCGCCAGGTGGCTGACGGCCGCCGGGTGATCGAGCGCCATCCGGTACGCGCACCGGGCACCGCGGTCGTGGCCGACCACCGCGAACCGGTCGAAGCCCAGCGCCGCCATCACCTCCAGCTGATCGGCGGCGATCACCCGCATCCGGTAGGGCCCGTGGTCGGGCGCGCTGGGCGGCTTACCGCTCGCGCCATAACCGCGCAGGTCGGTCGCGACGACGGTGAACCGTTCGGCCAGAACCGGCGCGACCCGATGCCACATCAAATGCGTCTCAGGGATGCCGTGCAGCAGCAGGACCGGCGGCCCGGACCCGCCCCGGACACCGTGAATCGTCGTCTGCGACGTCCGAACGTCGAACTCATCGAAACCCTCGAACACCACATCAACGCTACTTCGCACGTCCGACACCCCGTGAACCCGCAAGGGGGCCATGGCACCCGGGCTTGCCATGTCGGCAATATCTTTGGCTGGTCGTTGCAGGCCGGGCGAGGGTGGTCATTCACCACGCGGCGGCACACTCGAAAGGACGGCGATGAGCACCAAGCGCAACCGCGACACAGGACCTCCTAAGACCGGGCCCGGCGAGAAGGACGTGCTCATCGGCTTTCTGGACTACCTGCGCGCCTCGGTCGCAGCGAAAGCGGAGGGGGCGCGGCAGCCCGAGGCCCGTACTCCCGGGGTGCCGTCCGGGACGAACCTGCTCGGGCTGATCAAGCACCTCACCTACGTGGAGCAGAGCTGGCTGCTCGGCCACGACGTGACCGACTGGCAGGCCACCTTTCACCCCACGCCGGACGAGACCGCCGACATGATCCTCGCCGGTTACCGGGAGACCATCGTCGAAGCGAACGCGGAGATCGCGTCCTGGGACGACCTCAGCCGGCCGGGTCCCCGTTCGGGCGGAGGCGGCCGTCCCGGGCCGTCCAGGCGCTGGACGCTGACCCACCTGATCGAGGAAACCGCACGGCATGCGGGACACGCCGACATCTTGCGAGAACTGATCGACGGCAGCACCGGACGCTGACACCATTCCCGTCCTGTATCCGTGAGGTGACGGTTTAATGGCGCGTCTGGCGACCGGGGGCAGTACAACACGAATCCCGGCCCTGGACCATGGCGTTTTACCCACAGGGCGGCGGGAGCCTGGGGCCGATGGCGGCCAATCATTTCGTCCGGGTGCGTGCTCGCAATGGGTCGCCGTGGCTGGCTAGCATTTGTGTGCCCGTACCAGGCGCGTCCTCATTGGTGCTCCCAGTGCATCGATCCACCGAGGGTCCTCGCGTACCGGACCCGGCTCGTCTCCGCGTGGACGGGACGGCGAGCCGCTGACGCCCCAGGGGGTCGAGAAGATGCAGGATCCCGCCGAGTCCGGGGAAACACGACGGGAGACCACGGCGACCTCACTGGATCCGATCGGCGGGGGCGGCACCGCATCGGCGGACGATGACTCGGCCGGGAGGACGCGGCGCGAGGACGTCCCCGTGGCCGGTGCGGAGTCGCTGCTGACGCTGCCGCCCGAACTCGCCGTCCGCTTCGCCATCGTGGCGGAGCTGGACGCGGCCGGCGCCGAGGCCGACATGCTGCGGGTGCGCGATCAGGCGGGCGAGGAGCTGGTGCTCAAGCTCTACCGGCGCGGGATCACGCCGAACCGCGAGATGTGGGAGACGCTGCGGGGCGTGCGCTCGCCGCACATCGTGCGCCTGCGCGACACCGGCCAGGCCGGCGGACGCGCGTTCGAGGTCATGGAGTACCTGCCGCACGGGACGCTGCGCGACCTCGCGAACGAAGGAGGGGCCGCCTCCCCGGAGGTGATCACCGAGGTGGTGCGGCAGGTCGCCGACGGGCTGACCGTCCTGCACGAGCATCGCGTCATCCACCGGGACCTGAAGCCGGAGAACATCCTGCTGCGGTTTCGCGACCCGCTGCGGCTCGCGCTGGCGGACTTCGGGCTCAGCCGCTACGTGAAGCAGACCGCGATGTTCTCCTCCGCCGGCCACACCCTCGCCTATTCGGCCCCGGAGACCTTCGCGGGATTCGTCTCCGTCATGCGCGACTGGTGGTCGCTCGGGATGATCGTGCGTGAACTCGCGCTCGGTGAGCCGCCCTTCGCCGACCTGGTCCCCGAAGCGGTGATGCTGCACCTCGCGTCCCGTCCGATCGACGTGTCCGGGGTCGAGGACGAACGGCTGCGGCTCCTCTGCCGGGGCCTTCTCGTCCGCGACCCTGACGACCGCTGGGGCGGCGGCGAAGTGGCGGAATGGCTCGCCGGAGGATCTCCACCGGTTCACGAAAGCGTCGATTCGCCATTGACGACCGCGGAGGTCAAGCCTTTCCTTTTCGGCGAGCAGCTCTACACGGACCGGGCGGAACTGGCGGCCGCGATGGCCGAACGCTGGGACGAGACCGCCGAGCGCTATTTCGCCCGCGGCGGGGCCGCACGCGAGACGCTGAAGACCTGGCTCCGGCAGTTCGACGACCCCCGGATTCATGACGTCCAGGCGCGCGACGAATTGCTGGACCGAATGGAGGGCCTGCTTCCGGCCGACGTCCGCCTGCTCATGCTTCTGCGCTGGCTGAACCCCGGCATGCCGCCGATCTACGCGGGCGGCGCCATCACCGCCGCCAACCTGGGCGCGCTGGCCGCCGCCGCGCTGGACCCAGCCGCCGGCCAGCACCGCAGATCGCAACGCGTGGTGGACGACCTGACCGAGCACAACGTTCTCTCGACACTCGCGCAATGCCCCGGCGGGGAGGACCTCGGTGAGGTGAAGGCCAGGCTGGACGACGCCACCCGCCGCTGGCAGGAGATCACCGCCCGGGCACGCGAGCGCCGTCCAGAACTCGGGACCTCCCGCACCGCGGACGTCAAGGCCGAGCTGCTCCTGATCGCGCTGGACGCCGACGAGGCCAAGGCCCGGCTGGCGGAGCAGATCCCGGCCGGCCGGGAGTCGCTGCCCGTCCCCGTCCCCTGGTTCGATGAGCTGGCCCGTGAGGCCGGCGATGACGCCGCCGGGCTGCTGGTCGTCCGGCAGGCGCTGCCCGCCGCCGCGGCGGAGGCCGGGCGGATCCACCGGGAGCTGACCGCCCGGCAGCGCCAGGAGCAGGAGCGCATGATGCGCTGGCAGCAGCGGGAGGCGGACCGCCTCGGCGGGCGCGTCGCCGCGGTCGCCGTGGCCGTGGCCGGCTGCGTGCTGATGGCGGTCGTCTGGGCGGGGTTCCTCCTGCTGTCGGTGTTCTCCGGCAGCAGCGACATCGCCACGGTGGTGGCCGCCGGGGTGCTGATCTGCCAGGCCGCCACGGAGATCACGCTGGCCGTCACGATGGGCGCGATGTATCACCCGCGGTATTCGCTGCTGCAGAAGGTCGGCGTGCTGGGCGGCCGCGCCGGGGACGCCGTCAGCGACACGGGAGGCTGCGTCGGCTGCCTGATCGTCGTCCTGTCGGCCGCCGTGCTCAGCGTCCTCACGAAGGTGTTCCCGCCGATGGTGCCGCTCGTCGTCACGGCGGTCTACGGCGCGTGGACGTACCGGCGCTGGTCGGGCTGGACGCGATGGCACGAGGACGAGAAGCGCAAGGCATTGGAGGGCTGATGAGCGCCGCCGGAATCTACGAGGTGGGCGTGCTGCTCGGGGGCGCCGTCGTCCTGGCCGCGGGCGGCACCGTCCTTGCGGCGAGAGCGGCCGGGGCCCTCACGGCGGCGACCGGCGGGGTGATGGCGTCGCTCGGCGAGCGCCTGGAGGCCGCTCAGGCGGAATGGGAACGGCAGCACGAATGCAGATCCGAATGGGAGCACGCGGCGCTGCGCGTGCTCGACCGCAACGCCCGCATCGCGGTGCTGGCCGCCGAGTGCGCGGCCGTGACGTCCGGGGAATGCCCGCTCTCGCTGCCCGCCCCGATGCCGCTGGCCTGCGAGATCGACGACCTCGCCGCCTGGTGCGCGAGCGCGGACGCCGCCATCGCGGAGGTCGAGTCCTGGCTGACCGATGCCGCGGCGATCGAGATCGGACGGCACCTGGCCGAGGCGTGGCAGGTCGTCCGGCCGGGTGAGCCGCGACCCGAGATCTTCTCCGCCGAGAAGGTCGCGGAGGCGATGCGCGCCGCGTCCCGGCCCGGGACCCGGCTGACGGCCGCGCGCGACCCGGAGTCGCTGTCGGCCGACGTCGCCCGCATCGTCGCGCGCCTCCCCGCCGACGTCGCCGCGGAGGATCTCGCCGCCGTCCGCCGCGCCGCCGGGAAGGCCCTGGTCCGCGACCTCGGCGAGGCCCGCACCCGGCTGGCCGACCTGCGCCAGCGGGTCGACGCCGCGGACACGCGCGCCGCCATCCGCCGGTCGGACGCGCTGGACGCCGCGGTCATGCTGCAGGCACTCGCGGACGCCACCGACCAGGACGGTCTGGAGCTCAAGCAGGCGCTCACCGACGTCGTCGCCCGCCGCCGCGACCTCGACCCCGCCCTCCGGACACGAACCCTGAGCCGCTGCGCGCAGATCCAGGCCGCCGCCGAACAGGAGTACCTCCGCCAGGCCGTGCTGACCGCCGCGGACGACCTCGGCTTCGAGGTGTCCGCGGACGTGACGACGCTGACCGGCGGGAACGGCCGCCTGGAACTGTCCCGCGACGACTGGCCCGAACACGCCGTCGCCCTCGTCCTGGACGACGGCGAGCTCCGCTCGATGGTGTTCCGCACCGAGCACCGCGACGGCCAGGACGCGCGCCGCGTCGACCGGGAACGCGAGCAGGACTGGTGCGACAGCTTCGAGGAGGTGCGCGAGCGCCTGGCCGTCAACGGCGTCCAGGTCGGCACCCGGATGGAGCTGCGCCCCGGCGAACGCGACCGGGTCCCCGTCACGAAGGCCGCGGCGCCGGCCCGGTCCCGTCCGCGGCCCAAGGCCCGGGAACGAGAAATGCCGCAATGACCGACCTTTTCCTCAACCGAATCCACTACCCTGTCACAACGCTGGGCCCGGGCCGTCGGGTCGGAATCTGGGTCCAGGGATGCACCATCGGATGCGACGGCTGCGTGGCCAAGGACACCTGGGCAACGGATTACACCTCCCCGGTCAAGGTCACGGCCATCCTGGAATGGCTGGACTCGGTAGACGACGTCACGGGCATCACCATCTCCGGCGGAGAACCATTCCAGCAGGCCCCAGCGGTGGCCGAACTCCTCCTCGGCATCCACGAATGGCGTGCCGGACGCCCGATCGACGTCCTCGTCTATTCCGGATACCCGCTGAGCCTGCTGCGCCGCGACGCGTCCGCCCGCCGCGTCCTGACCCTGTGCGACGCGGTGCTGACGGGCCCGTACGTGGCCCGCCGCACCACCGACGAGCCATGGCGCGGATCGTCCAACCAGCGCCTGGTGCCGCTCACCCCGCTCGGCGAGGACCGCTACCGCACCGTCCCACCCGACGGCCCCCGCCTGCAGGCCGTCCAGGACGGCAACCGCCTCTGGTTCATCGGCATCCCCAACCCCGGCGAAATGGACCACATAGCCGACCACCTGACCAAAACCGGCATCACCTACACCACAACAACCTGGCGCACCTGAGGCGGCCAGCCCCCAGAATTTCGGCGTCAGCGCGTGGGGGTGTTGCGGAGGAAGTCGGTGACCAGGCGGTTGAATTCGTCGGCGTGCTCGATCATGGCCCAGTGCCCGCATCGGTTGAGCAGGACCAGGCGGCTGTCGGGGATGGAGGCGAGCAGGTAGAGGGAGCTCTCGAAGGGCACGACGCGGTCGTCGCGGCCGTGGATGAGGAGGGTGGGGACCTGGATCGTCGGGAGCAGTTCGGGCTTGACCCAGATCGGGAGCGGCGCGCCCTTCGGCAGTCCTTCGACGTAGTTGCGCAGGTGCTCGGGGCGGGCGAGGGCCGCGTCCGAACGGGCCCGGCACAGCTCCGGGGTGGCGAACCGGGCCTTGTCGAAGCACATGATCTCGACGAGCCGGCGCATGTTCCCGGGGCTCGGCTCCCGGTAGGTCTCGACGAGCCCGTCGCGCCCGGGCCGCTCCCGTGCAGCAGGACGACCGGGTGTCCGTCGCCCGCTTCGTAGTAGCGGAGCTTCCAGTCCTTGGTCTGGACGGTGCGCGCCGTGTCGGCCTGGGTCAGCGGCATCAGTGGGCGTCCTTTCCCGCCTGGGAGAGCAGCCCGGCGACGACCTCGGGCGGGCGGTGGCCCCAGCTGTGCAGGCGGTCCAGCGTCTTGACCTGCCAGGTGTCGTCGTCCACGAGCAGGCCGCCCCAGCCGTACTCCACGCTGAAGCCCGACGGCGTCCGGACGTAGAAGCTGAACATGTGGTCGTTCGGGTGCATGCCGAGGGTCATCTCGAACGGCTGCCCGGCGTCCATGCAGCGGTCGTAGGCCGTGCCGACGTCGCGGATGTCGGTGACCTCGACCATGAAGTGGTGGGTCTTCTTCGGGTGCGGCATGTCCCCGAACGCGACGGAGTGGTGGCGCGGGTTGCAGCGCAGGAAGATCAGGTCGGCGACGCCGCGGTCACCGGTCCCGGGAGGAGATCCTGGACGCCGCTTCCCGGATCATGGCGGAGCGCGGTTACGCCGCCACCTCGCTGTCGGTGCTGAGCCGGGAGAGCGGCCTGCCCAAGAGCGCCGTCTACCACCACTTCCACTCGAAGGCCGGGCTGCTGTCGGCGGTCATGGCGCGCGGCGCCTACGAGTTCTTCGCGGCGATGCGGGCGGCGCAGGCGGACGGGCCGGACGGGACCACACCGCGCGAACGGCTCACCTGGTTCCTGCGGCGCACCGGCGAGGTCTTCATGGCGCGTCCGGACTTCCTGCGCCTGCACCTGCTCCTGGTCATCAGCGCCGAGGCCGCCGAGGCCGAGGTGGACGCCATCATCGAGCAGGTCCGGCGGGACGGCCGCGCGCACATGAACGCGATGATCGCGGCGTCCTTCGCCCCGGCGGGCGAGGAGATCGCCCAGGCCGTCGCCGACGAGCTGGACTACTTCGGCATCGCCGGATTCGACGGCGCCTTCGTCGCGCTGCAGGCCGAGCCCGGCCGCGGCCTGGCCGACCAGATGACGCTCCTCGCCGAGGCGATCACCGCGCTGGGAGAGGCCCGGGCGGCCAAACTCCGCGCCGGCTGAGCCCCCGAACGCGAGTGTGCGAAAAGTGAGCGACTGAACACAACGGAACACCTACGATCTCCCACGGCCCCCCAAACGTGCGCGAACGGCGCGCACCGCAAGGAGACGTATCCCGTGAAGTTCAGCTACGCCATGCTCCCCGACTACCCCCTCTCGGAGTCGCTGGCCTCGATCAGGCTCGCGGACGAACTCGGCTTCCACGCCGTCTACGCGGCCGACGAGCCGTGGCACAAGGACCTGTGGCTGCTGTTCGCGGCGGCCGCGGCGGACACCTCGCAGATCCGGCTCGGCCCGTCGGTGTCGGCGGTGACGCTGCGCGAGCCGTCGCTGATCGCCCAGGCCGCCGCGACGCTGGACGAGCTGACCGGCGGCCGGGCCGAGGTCGTCCTCGGCAGCGGCAACTTCGGCGTGCTCGCCCAGTACAAGATCGACTGGACGACGACCAAGCCGCTCACCCGGGTGAAGGAGGCCGTCGGGGTCGTCCGGACCCTGCTGGACGAGGGCTCCATCACCCGCGACGGCGAGTTCTACTCCTACGACGGGCTGTTCACGTTCGCGCGTCCCGTCCAGGAGCACGTGCCGGTCAAGATCGGCGCGATGCGCGGGCCGAAGTCGTTCGAGGCGGCCGGTGAGCTGTCCGACGGCGTCCACCACGCGCTGAGCTACTCGCGCGCCGCGTACGAGTACGCGGTCGAGCACGTCAAGGCGGGCGCCGAGCGCGCGGGCAAGGACTGGCGGACGCTCGACATCGGCGCCTGGGTGGTGTTCGCGGTCGGGCCCGACTCGGCCGCGGCCAAGGAGGCGGCCCGCAGCATGGTCGGCCTGTACGCGTCGGCGATGCCGGCCGAGCAGTTGGAGCGCAACGGCGTCGACCCGGCGGACATGGTCCCGATCATCGAGGCGATCGGCGCGGGCGACCTCGCCGGGGCCATCGAGAAGACCACCCCGGAGATCACCGAGAGGCTGTCCCTGGCAGGCACCCCGGACGAGGTCCGCGCCAAGATCGAGAGCGACATCGCCCCGACCGGCGTCAACCACATGATCTGCGCGATCACGGACCCGGCGCTGGTGAAGTCGTTCACCGGACGGGACCTCACCGGTGTCCCCGGCGTGGACGGCCAGCTCCGCCTGATCCACGAACACCTGATGCCCCCGTTCAAGTGATGCGTCCCCGGCACCGCGGCGCGGGGGCCGCGGTGCCGGTTGATCGCGGTGCCGGTTGATCGCGGTGGGAACGGGGAATCTGGATCAATGTGTCCATCGCGCGGGATTTCTGGATGGTTCTCGAACCCCTCCACACGGTGACGTACTTCTCGCCCGAGTGCGTCGACGGGAACAAGGACGTCGGCCTCAGGGGATTCTGGATGGGGTACTTCGGAAGCCGCGGCGCACCGCTCGGCCCCGTTCCCGCCGGGGTGATCGAGGCATCCTTCTACGGTTTCAATCCGGCCCGGGTGCGGCGCGCGATCCCGGACGCCTGGACGTTCGCCCCGCCCGAAAGCATCCTGCGAATGCGGAACGCGACCGCGGCGAAGGCGCTCCGGCGCGTGGCACCGGACATCGACGCAATGGCGGCCGAGGCGGTGCGGCGGCTGCGCCCGGCGGTCGACGCGGTGGACGGAGCCGGGCGGGTGCTGTTCGCCGCCAACCGCGACCTGCCCCTCCCGGACGATCCCGTGGCGGCGCTCTGGCAACTGGCGACAACGCTGCGGGAGCACCGTGGCGACGGGCATATCGCCGTCCTGGCGGTCGAGGGTCTGAACGGGCTGGAGGCCAATGTCCTGGCCTCGGCCATCGGCAACGTCCCCGCGGAGGAGTTGAAGCAGAGCCGCGGATGGTCGCAGGAGGACTGGGACGAGGCCACCACCGCCCTCGCCGCCCGCGGGCTCATGGACGGGGACGGCGCGACCGATGCGGGCCGGGCCCTGAGAGCGGACATCGAGCACCGGACCGACGCGCTCGCCACCCCGCCCTACCAGGCACTGGACGACCCCGACGGCCTCCACCGGACGCTCCTCCCCCTCGCCCGCACCGTCGTGGAGAACGGCGAAATGCCATTCCCCAACCTGATCGGCATGCCGCGTCCGCCCACCTAGGGCGGGGGCCGGGGCCCTAGTGGCGTGCTTCGATCGGGTGGCGTTCGGTGGCCTGGTCGCCGTACACGAAATACAGGGGGCATCACTGGGTCCCGGCACGCGCTCGGCGGCTACCAGCAGGTCTGCGGCGTCATGCCCGACCTGACGACCTTCGGCAAGGCGATGGGCAACGGCTACCTGATCGCGGGCCCACGACGTCCTCCGCACGATCCGCAAGGACGGCCTGCTCGCCGAGGCCGGCTAGCCCAGGCCGGATAGCCCCACGGACGGCCGCGCCGATCACGTCCAGGCCCTGGCGTGATCGGCGCGGCGCGAGCGGTCAATGAACCAGGACCAGGTTGGCGGCGATGAGGACGTCCACCACCGCGCACCACTGGGCGTACGAGCGGAGCACGACCTTGTCGCGCTTCAGGTGGACGAGGTCCCACAGGCCGTGCGCGAACCAGCCGGCCGCGACGATGTAGCGTCCCGCGTCCGGGGCGACGATCAGCCCGGCCAGCGTCACCGCCCCGAACCCGATCATGCCGAGTGCCTGGGCCTGGAGCGCCGTCGACGTGAACAGGCGTCCCCGGACACCGCCCCACACCAGGACGGCCAGCGCCACGGCGGCCACGACCGCCGCCGGGTCGACCACGTCCACCGCCTGCAGCGCGGTGAAGGACACGAGCAGGGTGGCGAGCACGGCCCACGTCCCACGGCGCCAGTGGAACGTCTCGACCAGCAGATACAGCAGGGGCAGCAGCGAGAGCGCCTGGGCCAGGGAGGTGACCTGCTCCGGCCCTCCGCCGTTCCAGGTCGGGAGGACCATCGCGGCGGCGAGGGCCGCGGGCCAGAAGCGCCCCACGGCGGGCCGGAAGCGCCGTGCGGCGGGGGCGATGTCAGACATGAGCGGCGCTCCCGTACTCGGCGCGACGGCGGAGCATGAGCAGGAACATCGCCGGCAGCATCACGAGATGCTCCAGGAGCATCAGCGAGCCCTCCGAGACCACCCCCAGCCACAGCAGCGGGAACAGGACGGCCAGCGGCGCGAACATCGCACCCGTCATCTCCAGGGAACTCGCCCAGCCGTGCCCCCGGTAGCGCATCCAGATGACCATCCCGGCCGACATCTCGGCGGCCATCTCCAGGGAGCCCCACTCCGCGCTCCCGGGAGGCTCCAGCCCCGCGAGGGCGAGAAGGCCCTGGACGGCGATGCCGAAGACGGCCATCCCGACGAACATCGCCGCGATCATCTCCAGGTAGTGGCGCAGGAAGTGCCGCCGGCCGATCGTGCTCGGGCGGCCGGTCCGTGTCGTCATGACGGTGTCCCTTCGGTACGGGGGTGGGGTATCTTCGCGTTCTACGGTGCCGGACGCCCGGAACGTCCGGCAGTGCCGGAACCGCACGGAAGGGCAGGGAGTCGTCATGGAATCCGATGACATTTGTCATGCGCCCCACGGCGCCGGAGTCCGCCTCCCGCTCGGCGGCGCGGCCGCCCGCGAGACGAACCTGGACCGGTTCCGCCATCACACCCGCTGGACGCTGACCAGCATGTTCGTCCTCTTCCTCGCCCTGTTCGCCAAGGACTGGATCGCGCTTCCGGAGCTGGCCGTCTGGGCTCGCGCCGTCGCCGCCGCCGCGCTGATCGTCATGACCGTCGCGCTGGTGGTGCTGATCGGGCGGCGGATGCCGTCCGCCGGTACGGCCGCGGGCCGTCCGCCGATGGCGTGGCTGGCGGCCGGAGGGGCGGCCGCGGCCGTGCTCGGGGTGATCCCGCTGACGCTGCCCGGCCAGCGGCTCTGGCCGCTCGCGCCCGCGATCATGGTGTCGGTCACCGCGACGTTCCTCCCGCCGGAGCGGCGCCGGGTGCTCATCGCCGCCGCGATCGTCGCCGCCGCGCTGATCGGCGGGACAGCGGGCGCGGCCACCGGCGACGGATGGCGGCTCGCGACCGCGTTCCCAGCCGGGCTGGTCGCCTTCACCGCCTGGACGATGCTCGGGATGCTCTGGGCCTGGGACGTCGCCGACCGGCTGAACCGGGCCCGCGCGATGGCGGCCGAGCTGGCGGTCAAGGACGAACGGCTGCGCTTCGCCGCCGACCTGCACGACATCCAGGGCCACCACCTGCAGGTCATCGCGCTCAAGAGCGAGCTGGCGGCGCGCCTCGCGGATGCCGACCCGGCGCGGGCGGCGGCGCAGATGACGGAAGTTCAGCGCCTTGCGGTCGACGCGCTGCGCGACACCCGCGCGGTCGTCCAGGGCTACCGCCGCACGACGCTGGACGCGGAACTCGCCAACGCCGCCAAAGTGCTGTCGGCTGCCGGAATCGACGCCCGCGTGGAGCAGGAAACGAGCCCGGACGTCCTGCCGGACACCGCCCGGCACCTCCTCGGACTGGTGACGCGCGAGGCGACCACCAACATGCTGCGGCACAGCCGGGCACAGCACGCCACGATCGGCTACCGGGTGGCGGACGGCTCGGCCCGCATCCGGATCCGCAACGACGGCGCGACCGAGCCCGCCGGCTCGGGCACCGGCCTGCGCGGCCTGGCGGAACGGCTGGAGCAGGCGGGCGGCACGCTGACCTGGCGGCACGACGGCGGATGGTTCGAGCTGACCGGCTCCCTGCCGCTGCCCGCCGGGGCGGGCGCCCGATGATCCGGTTGCTGATCGCCGACGACGAGGACCTGCTCCGCGGCGCGCTCGCGGCCCTGCTGGAGCTCGAAGACGATCTGACCGTCGCCGCCGAGGCCGCGACCAGCACCGACGCCGTCCGGCTGGCCCGCGAGCACCGTCCCGACATCGCGGTGCTCGACCTGGAGATGCCGCCCGCGGACGGGCTGCACGCCGCCGAGCGGATCCGCGCCGAGCTGCCCACCCAGATCATCCTCGTCACCCGGCATGCCCGTCCGGGGGTGCTGCGGCGGGCGCTGGCCGCCGGGGTCCGGGGTTTCGTGCCGAAGACGACGCCCGCGACCCGGCTGGCCGAGATCGTCCGGGACGTCGCGGCGGGCCGCCGCTACGTCGACCCCGACATCGCCGCGTCCGCGCTGACCGAGAACGACCGCCCGCTCACCGGCCGGGAGCTGGAGGTGCTCCGCGCGTCCCGGACGGGCGCCTCGGTCACCGAGATCGCCGCCGAGGTGCACCTCGCGCCCGGCACGGTCCGCAACTACCTGTCGTCCGCGATGGCGAAGCTGGGCGCGAATTCCCGGCACGCCGCCGCGCACCGCGCCTGGGAAGAGGGCTGGATCTGACCTCGCCTCAGCCCGCTCGGGGCATCCGGCGGCGCAGCCACAGCGACACGTAGACCAGCGCGACCAGCACCGGCACCTCGATCAGCGGCCCGACCACGCCGGACAGCGCCTGGCCCGACGTGACACCGAACGTGCCGATGGCGACCGCGATGGCAAGCTCGAAGTTGTTCCCGGCGGCGGTGAACGCCAGCGTCGCGACCCGCGGGTAGGGCAGCCGGACGGCGCGGCCGAGCGCGAACGCGCCGCCCCACATCAGCGCGAAGTACACCAGCAGCGGCAGCGCGATCCGCGCCACGTCGGCGGGCCGCCCGGTGATCGTGTCGCCCTGGAGCGCGAACAGGATGACGATGGTGAACAGCAGCCCGTACAGGGCGACGGGGCCGATGCGGGGCAGGAACCGGGTCTCGTACCACTCACGTCCGCGGGCCTTCTCGCCGGTGCGGCGGGTGAGGTACCCGGCCAGCAGCGGGACGCCGAGGAACACCAGCACGTTCACCACGATCTCTCCGGTGGAGAAGTGCAGGTCGTCGGTCTCCAGGCCGAGCCATCCGGGCAGGACCTTGAGGTAGAACCAGCCCAGCGCGCCGAACGCGATGACCTGGAAGACCGAGTTCAGCGCGACCAGGACGGCGGCGGCCTCGCGGTCGCCGCAGGCCAGGTCGTTCCAGATGATGACCATGGCGATGCAGCGGGCCAGCCCCACGATGATCAGGCCGGTGCGGTACTCGGGCAGGTCGGGCAGGAAGATCCAGGCCAGCGCGAACATCACCGCCGGGCCGGCCAGCCAGTTCAGCGCCAGCGAGGCGACCATGAGGCGGCGGTCGCCGGTGACGGTGTCGAGCCGGTCGTAGCGGACCTTGGCCAGCACCGGATACATCATGACCAGCAGCCCGAGCCCGATCGGCAGCGAGACACCGCCGATCTCGACCTTGGCCAGCGCGTCGTCCAGCCCGGGCACAGCCCGCCCCAGGCCGAGACCGACCACCATCGCGGCGATGATCCACACAGGCAGAAACCGATCCAGCATGGACAGCCTGCCCACCAGCCCGGACGCGTCCGCTCCGGCGCCCGCGGCGGCGGGTTCGGCGGCGGTCACGGGCACGGCCTCTTCCGGCCTTCGGCGCGGGCGGCGCGGGCGGCATCGGCCAGCTCACCGAGTTGCGCGGCGAGACCGTCCAGCGCCTCCGGGCGGAGCCGGTAATAGGTGAACCGGCCGCACGGCTCGGCGTCCACCAGGCCCGCGTCCCGGAGGACGCGCAGGTGGTTCGAGATATTGGTCTGCTTCGCTCCGGTCTCCTGGACCAGGTGGCAGGTGCACAGCGCCTCACCCGCGAGCAATGTCACGATCCGGGCGCGCAGCGGGTCCGCCAGCACCTTCAACACATCAGTTCTGACTGACATCACCGTCGAATGATATGCAAGGCGGCCGGTCAGCCCGCCATCAGCCCCTGCATGCGGCCGATCTCGGCCATCTGCGTGGACTGGACGTCGCGCGCCATCTCCTGGACGGTGACGTCGGTCCCCCTGTCCAGAACGTCCTTCACCATGGTGAGCGCACCCTGGTGATGGGTGATCATCAACGTCAGGTAGAGCTTGTCGAACGCGGCGCCGTTCGCGTCCCGCAACTGCTTGAGCTGCGCCGACGTCGCCATCCCCGGCATCCCGGTGTGCCCGCCGTGGTTGCGCCCGGACGCCTTCAGGACGGCCTCGGCGTTCTGTTCCAGCCACGACCGCATCGCCGAGATCTCGACCTTCTGCGCCGTGTCGATGCGGGAGGCCAGCGACCGCACCCGCTTGTCGGACGCCCGGCCCGGGGCCAGCGCCGACATCTCCAGCGCCTGGGCATGGTGCGGGATCATCATCTGCACGAACCTGACCTCGGCGGCGGTGGGCGGCGCGGCCGTCCGCGGGCCCGCGACCTGCGTCTTGTTGGGTTCGCCGGGGCGACCAGGGACCACCACGGTCCGCGACGGGGCGGCTTCGGGCTCGCCATCGCCGCCACATCCCGTCAGGACACCGGCGGCCATCGCGACCGCCGCGCCCGCCACCGCGATCCGGTGCCTCATCCAACCTCCCGCGCGTCCAGCCGCTCCCCGGACCGTATCCATCGAACAGGGTTAAACAAAAGGGACCTTTGGTATCAAGTCGTATACAGACATGTTCAGACCTATACATTGAACCCAAAACACTCCATACTCCGGGAGATCAGGATCCATTCACGGAGCCGCGCAGACAAAGGAGTCCGGGGTGACGCCTGCTCCCCACCGAAGAACCAGACGCAGAACCATCTTGGGGACCCTCACCGGCATCGTCCTGGTGATGTCCACCGTGCTCGTCCCGGCGGCGTCGGCGACGGGCCGCGCCCCGAGCGACGAGATCACCAAGACCCCGAACATGCACCACCTGGCGAACATCCCCAAGCAGGGACCGCTCGCCGCGCCGGCCGCCTACGGCTCGGACTGGGCCTTCAAGGGCCGGTACGCCTTCGGCGGCAACTACGAGGGCTTCACCGTCTACGACATCAGCAAGCCGTGGCGTCCGCAGGTCGTCACCGTCGTGCACTGCCCGGGCTCGCAGAACGACGTGTCCATCGCCGGGGACCTGCTGTTCCTGTCGACGGACAGCTCACGGAGCGACGACTCGTGCCAGTCCGTGCCGAAGCCCGCGACCGAGAAGTCGGCGTGGGAGGGCATCAAGATCTTCGACATCAGCGACGTGCGCAACCCGCGCTACGTCAAGGCCGTCGAGACCAAGTGCGGCTCGCACACCAACACGCTCGTCCCGAGCAGGCGCAACGCCTACATCTACGTGTCCTCGTACTCACCGAACGACACCTACCCGGACTGCAAGACCCCGCACGACCTGATCTCGATCGTGAAGGTCCCGCTGCGGAACCCGGAGGCGGCCGAGGTCGCGGCCGAGCCGGTGCTGTTCCCGGACGGCGGCAACCCCGGCGACCCGCCGGACACGCAGTGGCCGAACCAGACCCGGGCCACCTCGGGCTGCCACGACCTGACCGCCTACCCCGACCGTGACCTGATGGCCGGGGCCTGCATGGGCGACGGCGTGCTGTTCGACATCTCCGACCCGCTGGAGCCGCGCACCATCACCACCGTGCGCGACGACGACAACTTCGCGTTCTGGCACTCGGCGACGTTCAACAACAGCGCCACGAAGATCGTGTTCACCGATGAGCTGGGCGGCGGCTCGGCGGCGACCTGCAACCCGGAGATCGGGCCGGAAAAGGGCGCCAACGCCATCTACGACATCGTCGGGAAGGGCAAACACCGCCAGCTGAAGTTCCGCAGCTACTACAAGATTCCGCGCCACAACACCGTCAACGAGAACTGCGTGGCCCACAACGGCTCGCTGATCCCGGTGAAGGGCAAGGACATCATGGTGCAGTCCTGGTACCAGGGCGGCATCTCGGTGATGGACTTCACCGACTCGCGGAACCCGAAGGAGATCGCCTGGCTCGACCGCGGCGAGTGGGCGAACAACCTGCAGTACCTGGCCGGAACGTGGTCGACGTACTACTACAACGGCTACATCTACTCCAACGAGATCCAGCGCGGCCTGGACGTCATCGACCTCCGGGACCGCAGAACCGACGCAGCCAAGCGCGTCAGACTGGACATTCTCAACGCCCAGTCCCAGCCGAACTACTTCGACTGACCTGACAAACCCGGGTCCCCGGCCCGCCGAGCGATACCGCCCGGCGGGCCGGGGACCCATCGCATTTACTGCAAACGCCTTTTCCCTACGACCTGGGCCCTCACTCAGTGCGGGAAGATAATCAGAGCCGCTCGGTCCACTGTTTCGAACATTGTCCGCCGACGTGCTGGAGAAGATCAAGCAGGGCCCGGCTCGCTGACCGTCCCTGGAGAAAACGGCTCCCCCGCCGACCCTCGCTCCTCCGCCTGGGCATCCTGCTTCTCGCTCACCCACCGCCGCGCAAGGTCGGTGGCCTCCCGGACGTAGGCCTCCACTTCGCCCTCGCCGGACTTCTCTTCCGTTAGCAGCACGTCGAACAACACGAGCGACTCCGCGGTCATGAGGTGCTCGAGATTCTTGATGTCCTCGTCAACCAGCGCCTCGTTCTCCTTTTGAAGGGCCGCATTCCCGAGGCTGCCGCGGATGGCGTTCTCCGCTATGCGCGGACTCAAGTCCTCATTGCTATGCTTCTTGAGCTCAATCCGCAGTTCTGCCACATAACGAACTACCTCATGGACACTGTGGTCTGGGGTGAACTTCCGCCGTACTGCGACGGAGAACGCGGCGTGGAACATTTGCATATAACCGGCCGCGGCCTGGTCTGACATCATCGCCTCATCCTGCAATCGCTGCCAGGCGTCGGGGCCTTCACGTAAGAGCAGACGCAGCGCAGTAACGTGCTTGTCCTCGATCTCTACGGTTGACCAATCGATCACCGAAGCGAGTCCAGAGTGAGTTCCCGCACCTTGGTCATGAAGGCGTCCAGTTCGGCCTCGCTGAAGTCTTCGTCTGCGACCATGACCGCCACCAGCAGACTTTTGACCCGGAACCCGACATTATCGTCCACGTCGTCATAAGCATCCAACGGGAGCTTGCCGAGCACGTAATTGATTGCGATCTCGGCAACCGCTGGATCGATGATCTCGGCGGCGTCCGTCGTCCGACCGCGCGCCTCCGCTACGAACTCGATGATCTCGACGTCACTGGCAGGTTTGCCATCCTTGATGAAGCGTCGCCGCGCAAGCTCAAAGAAGGCGGCAGATATGACTGCTGCATAGCCTACGTTCAGCTCTTCGTGGCTCAGTTCACCCAGCAGCCGCCTGTTCTCGTCGGCGCGCCCCGCGAGCTGCGCGCGCAGTGCGGAAACCTGCTTATCGATCGCTATCGTCATCTCTTCCTACACGCTCCCTTATCCGTCCACTTAGTTTTTCGTGCAGTTTCCACGTCACCATGGCGATGGCCACGGTGGCGTAGAATACACTCCCGCCCTGCACGCCCGGCTGCTGATCGCCATGAAGTTGGCCCCCCCGGTTGCTCGTGTCCTGCGTGCTGATCGGATTACCGGATGGCGGCCTCTCCAAAAGCTCATCCATATTGGAGGTCAAATTATTTAGATTCTTCTCCGCGTCATCCGGATTTTCTCTGTTGCGACGCAGAATATGCCTCAACTTTTCCGCGTCTTCGGGTTCGGACAGGTCCTGGTTTTCGTTGATCGGGGTGAGGGGGGCGCCGCGTTCGCGGGTGAGTTCGCCGGCGCCGGCGGGGTCGAGGGCGGCGCGGGTCGGGAGTCCGGCGAATCGGTCGGGGTCGTTCTCCTCTGATTCCGGGGACTCGGGCTCGTCCTCAGAGTTAGTACCACGGTCTTCGCCGGTGCCGTCTGGGATTTCGTCCGGTCTTTCCTCAGCAGTCTCCGGAGACGGCTCGGTGTCGTCGCGCGCCTCGGTGCCGGGCGTTTCCGGTGCCTGTGCCGCCTCTTGTGGCTCCATCGCGCGGGCCCACGACTCCGCCCTCGGTCCCCTGTTCGTCCCCCGCTCGCTGGGTTGGCCTGCGTTCTCCATCGCCTGCGGGGCTTCGCTGTCGTCCGTGCTGGGCTCGTCGGCCTGTGTCTCGTTCGTGTTCTTCGGGTCGCCCTCGGACGTCGGCTCCTCGGGGGCGCGGGCGGCTGCCCTGCTTTCGGCGCGTGTGGGGTGTCCCTGAGTGCCTGGCCGGTCTGGGGGCGGCTGGGACGGCTGCGGCTGGTCGGGGGTCTCTGCCTTGGTGTCGGTCCCGCTGGTGTGGTCGACGCCCACCATCAGCCCTTCCGCCGGACGGCACCGGACCGGTTGCTCTCCGACCGGCCCGGACATGGTCGGACGCCACCCGGAACGCGCGGGGCCAACGCCAGGAAACGCCGCCCGTCAATGAAACCGCGCACGTCCGAGAATTGCACCTCTACCGGCCAATGCGCGGGAATCAATCACACGAATCCGCGACGTGTTGCCTGGTGGGCCCGGCTCTTCGTGCACTGCCATCGGGCGCGCCGACGAACATTCCGTCAGGCGGGCGGATATCCCCTGAATCCGCAAGCGTGCGGCGGGGGTCGCCCGTCGGTACCCCCGCGCACGCGTTAAGGGGCTGCGTGTGGGCTGGCTGTCGTGACGGAGTGTTGGAACAGGGTGCTCTCGACTATGCGGTCGTCGTGGCTCGGGACCACTTCGCAGTCCAGGCCGGCGACGAACTCGAACGTCTCGTAGCATTCGAAGAGATTGGTGTGGATGGTCGGCGCGACGCTCCTTCGCCAGTCCTCCGGGTTCCAGTTCTCGTAGACGCCCATGGCGTCGCCGGCGAGCAGGTAGCGTCCGGTTTCCGTTTCGACGAGCACGCCTTGGGAGCCGGGCGTGTGGCCCGGCAACGGGACGACGGTAACGCCAGGGCAGATCTGCTGCTCCCGCGATATGGCTTCGATGCGGTCCCAGGCCGACATCCACGGCGCCTGCAGCCCGGGCAGTTTCTCGTACGCGCGCTCGTGCAGCGGCAGCGGGTTCAGCGCGTATTCGAGTTCCCGCCGGTGCACCAGGATCTGGGCGTTCCGGAACAGGTTGTTGTTCGAGCAGTGGTCCCAATGCAGATGCGTGTTGACGACGTAGTCGACGTCGTCGGGGTCGAACCCGCATTCGCGCAGTGCGGTCTCGGGAAGTTCCTCGGGGGTGCGCACGAACGCGTACGGGTGGTGCCGCCGGACGTATTCGGGGTCCAGCGTCCCGGTGTCGACGACGACCCGCGTCCCGTCCGCCTCGATCACGAACATGAACATGTGGATGTCGATGGTCGCGTCGCTGGCCGAGCCGTAGACGGCGGCGGCGAACGGGACGTTCTTCGACCGTCCGACGCGTATCGGGGTGACGGTGACGCTCATCGGTCCTCCAGCGCGTCGGCTCCTAGGTCCACGTCAATTCCCAGGTCGCGGGCGACCTGGCGCAGGTCGGCGATGGTCCGGGCGGGCAGCAGCAGCCCGTCTCGCGCGTTCCGCGTCTCGGCGAGGCTTTCGAGTTCGCCCGGGTAGTGCACTTCTTCGGCGTCTTCACGCGAACCGGATTTCAGTTCCGCGACCAGGGCTTGCATGCGGTCCTCGAATTCCGGCACCGGGCTGAACGAGGCGATGTTCAAAGCCAGGTACAGGTGGCCCGACTTGCCCGGCAGTTCGGACTGGTAGGGGCCGCTGACGCCGGAGCCGAAGCCGCTTCCACTGAGCACGCCCGAAAGGACGTCCATCATCACCGAGATGCCGTATCCCTTGTGGCCTGCCATGGGCAGGACGGTGCCGAGCAGGGCCTGCGCCGGGTCCCGGGTCGGGGCGCCTTCCGCGCTGACCGCCCATCCGTCGGGGATCTCCTCGCCCCTGTTCCGGGCGAGGTAGATCTTTCCTCGGGCGACGGCGGTGTTGGCGATGTCCAGCACCATCTGGTTGCCGGCGTCTACAGGGGCGGCTATCGACCACGGGTTGCTGCCGACGAGTTTGCCGCGTCCGTCCCAGGGCGCCATCGCCGGGCTCGAATTCGTCGTGAGGATGCCGATGCAGCCGCGCGGCGGCGCCATTCTGGTGAAGTAGGCGGCGGTCCCGAAATGGTTCGAGTTCCGCACCGACACGGCGCCGATCCCGTGGTTCCGGGCCCGGGAGATGGCCTCTTCTGCGGCGCGGGCCGTGATGACCTGGCCGATGCCGTCGTGGCCGTCCAGGGTCGCGACGGCGCCGTGGTCGGTGACGAGCTCCGCCTTCGTCTCGCCGGACATGACGCCCGACCGGATGCGGTCGACGTACCAGCCCACGCGCAGCACGCCGTGGGACTGGTGTCCCCACAGGTCGGCCTGGACGAGGCTGTCCGCGACCAGCCGGGCGTCGTCCGGCGGGACCCCGGACGCGGTGAAGATCCGCGTCGCGGCGTCCCGCAGCTCGGCGGCGGAGATCCGGACGGTCGCCATCGCCGCCTACCTCGCCCCGCCGGCGGGCTCCATCAGGATCAGCCGCTCTTCCGTCATGTCCCGGATGGCGTAGCGGGGGCCCTCGACCCCGTAGCCGCTGTCCTTGACGCCGCCGTACGGCATCAGGTCGGCCCGCGTGCTCGACGTCGAGTTGATCACGACGCCGCCCATCCGGAGGGTCTTGGCGGCGGTGAGGGCGGTGTCGAGGTCCCGGGTGAAGATGCCCGCCTGGAGGCCGTACGGGGTGTCGTTGACCTTGTCGATCACGGTGTCGAGGTCGTCGAACGGGACGACCGACACGACGGGCGCGAACGCCTCCTCGCAGAGCAGCCGGGCCTCCGGCGCGACGTCCACCAGGATCGTCGGGGTCATCACCGGGCCGGTCCGCTCGCCGCCGGTCACGATCCGGGCGCCCTGGTCGACGGCGGCGTTCACCCATTCCTCGGCGCGCTTCGCCGCCGCCTCGCTGATCATCGGGCCGATGTCGGTCGCCGGGTCCTCCGGGTCCCCGAGGACGAGCTTCGACGCGGTGGCGGACAGCTCGCCGAGGAACTCGTCCAGGACGGACGCGTGCACGTAGAGCCGCTGCACCGACGTGCACACCTGCCCCGACTTGCGGAACGCGCCGCGGGCGCACTGCTGCGCGGCGGACAGGACGTCGGCGTCCCGGCACACGATCGTCGCGGACACGTTGCCGCACTCCATCGTCGCCCGGCGCATGCCGAGCCGCGCGGAGATGGCCTTCCCGGCGGCAGTGCTGCCGGTGAACGTGATGAAGTCGACGCGCTCGTCGTCGACGAGGGCCTGCCCGACCGGGTCGCCCGGGCCGAGCACCAGCCCGATCAGGCCCGGCGGCAGCCCGGCGTCCAGCAGCATCCGGCACAGCGCGGCGGCGGCGATCGGCGTGAACGGCGACGGCTTGACGATCGCCGCGTTCCCGGCCGCGAGCGCCGGTCCGATCTTGTGGGCGACGGTGTTCAGCGGCGAGTTGAACGGCGTGATCGCGCCGACCACGCCGACCGGCGTGCGGATCGTGAACGCGAGCCGGTGCGCGAACCCGGGCGCGGCCTGGATCGGGACGACCTCACCGTCGATCCGCTTCGCCTCCTCGGCGGACGTCAGCATCGTCTGCACCGCCCGGTCGGTGTCGCCCAGGCAGTCCTTCACGCTGAACCCGGACTCGCGCGCCACGTCGAGGGCGAGCCGCTCCCGGTTCGCCGCGATCTGGTCGGCGACCGCCCGCAGGATCTCGAAGCGCTGCAGCGGGTTCAGCGGGGTCCGGCTGGCCTCGCGCGCGACGGTCACGGCGTCGGTCACCATGCCGGACGTCGCGTCGTAGGACGTCGCGAGCGGCGCGCCGGTGAACTTGTGGTGCACCGTGCGTTCATGGTCGCTGCGCAGCCACTCCCCGTTGATCAGGTTCTCGACCGTGGGTAGCTCCGTCATGACTGCTGTCCTCTCGTCTCGTAGGCGCGTCCCGCCCTGAGCACGCGGGCGTCCTGGTGGCGGGGGCCCACCAGCTGGAGTCCGACGGGAAGTCCGGAACGCGTGCGGCCGCACGGCACGCTCAGCGCCGGTTGCCTGGTCATGTTGAACGGATAGGTGTACGGCGTCCACGACGCCCACACCCGCGACTGCTCCGGGGTGGGCCCGTTCTGGCCCGCCGGGAACGCGACGCCCGGGACGGTCGGCGTGACGAGCACGTCGTAGGTCTCGTGGAACCGCGCCATCCGGAGGCCGAGGTCGGCGCAGACGGCCAGCGCGTCCAGGTACTCGACGGCGGTGATGCCGCGGCCCTTCTCCGCGTACTCCAGCAGGGCCGGGTCGACGCGGGCGAGGTCGTCCGGGCCGTACGGATCGAGCGTCCGCGCGACCCCGGCGCACCACAGCGTCTGGAACGCCTCGACGGGATCGTCGAAGAGCGGCTCGATCTCCGTCACGTGCGCGCCCAGCCCGGACAGGACGCCGACCGCCTCGGCGACCAGCGACGCGACCTCGGGGTCGTTGCTCCCGTAGCCGAGGTCGGGCGAGTAGCCGATCGTCAGGCCCTCGATGCCCGCTTCGATGCCGTCGGTGAACGATCCGTCCCTGGCGGGCAGCGCCGCCCAGTCGCGGTGGTCGGGGCGTCCGATCACGTCGAGCATGATGGCGGCGTCCAGGACCGTCCGGGTGATCGGCCCGCGATGGGACAGCAGGCCGTTGCTGCCCGGCGGATACGACGAGATCAGGTCGCCGGTCGGTTTGAGGCCGACCGTCCCGGTGAAGGACGCCGGCACCCGGACGGACCCGCCGCCGTCGGTGCCGACCGACCACGTGCCCATCCCGGCCGCGACCGCCGCCGCGGAGCCGCCGCTGGACCCGCCGGGCGTCAGCGCGGGGTCCAGCGGATGCCTGGTGATCCCGAACCGGCCGGAGTCGGTGACGCCCTTCCACCCGAACTCCGGCGTCGTCGTCTTGCCGATGAGGACGGCGCCCGCCTCCCGCAGCCGGGCCACGCTCGGCGAGTCCTCCGGCCACGGGCCCGCCTCGTCCGCGAGCCAGGTGCCGCGCAGCGTCGGCCACCCGCGGGTCCGTTCGAGGTCCTTGACGGACGTCGGGACGCCGTCGGCACGGCCGCGCTGCGTGCCCGCCGACCAGCGGGCCTCGGACTCGGCCGCGTCCCGCAGCGCGGCGTCGGCGTCGACCAGGACGAACGCGTTCAGCTCGGCGTCCCGCTCCTCGATCGCGGCCAGCGCGGCGCGGGTCGCCTCCACCGGCGACGTCTCGCGCCGCGCGTACGCCCCGGCCAGCTCCGCGGCCGTCATTCCAGCGAGATCCGACACGGTGGCCTCTACGCCGCCGACTCGAAGTCCGAGACGTCGATGTCGAACTCGGTCAGGGCGGCGACCTCGTCGGCGGTGAATCCCGGCGCCACGTATTCGAGCTTGAAGGCGTCGCCGACGCGGCGCAGCACGCACAGGTCGGTGACGACGATGTTGACGCAGTTGAGCCCGGTCAGCGGGTACTCGCACGAGTTGACGAGCTTCGGGTTCCCCTTGGAGTCCAGGTGCATCATCAGCACCATCACGTTGACGTCGCCCGCGACCAGGTCCATCGCGCCGCCGATGCCGCCGCCCACCATGTTCGGGGTGCTCCAGTTGGCGAGGTTGGCGTCGGCGTCCACCTGGAACGCCCCGAGCGCGACGAAGTCGACCTTGCCGCCGCGCACCATCTCGAAGGACGTCACGCTCTCGAAGAACGACGCGCCCTTCTCCAGGTGCACGTACTGGCCGCCCGCGTTGTAGATCTCGGGGTCGTAGTCGTCGCGCGACGCGATCGTCCCGTAGCCGAGCACGCCGTTCTCCGAATGCAGGACGATGTCGCGCCCGGAAATGTAGTCAGAGATGAGCGTGGGAATTCCAAGGCCCAGATTCATGTAGCTGCCGTTGGGCACGAGCCCGGCCGCGACCTCCGCCATCTGCTTGCGGGTCAGCGCCTGCTTGCCGTTGTACGTGCGGGCGCTGTCGGCGCCGCGCCCCTCCCGCACCACCGGGAAGTCGTGCTCGACGTCGACCGTCTTGCGGACGACCCGGCTCACGAAAATACCCGGCAAGCCGATGCGCTCAGGGTGCAGCTCGCCTTCGACGATCTCGTCCACTTCGGCGATCGTGATGTGGGCGCCCTTGGCGAAGGCGGGCATGAAATTGCGTCCGACGCCGTCGAACTCCAGGTTCCCGAAACGGTCGGCGCGGGCGGCGCGGATCAGCGCGTAGTCGACCTTCAGCCCCATTTCCAGGACGTGCTCGACACCGTCGATCACGCGGGTTTCCTTGCCGTCCGCGACCGCGGTGCCGACGGCGGTGCGGGTGAAGAACGCGCCGATCCCGGCGCCGCCCGCGCGCAGCCGCTCGACCAGCGTGCCCTGCGGCACCAGCTCGACCTCGATCTCGCCCGCGGCGATCTGCTTCTCGGCCGCCGACGTCGCCTCCCCCGCCCGCGCCGAAAACGACACGATCAAGCGGTTGACCTGGCGGTTCTCAACGAGAGTGATGGAACGGTAGGGGCCCTCGCCGAGCGAGTTGGCGACCAGGCACAGCTGCCGGGCGCCCTGCTCGCGGAGGGCGACGGTGAGGCTCGTCGGGAAACTGTGGGTCTTGCCGAACCCGGCGATCGACACGCTCGCGCCGTCCGGGACGTCCGCGACGGCCGCCTGCGGAGACTCGTACACCTTGTTGATGGTCATGCCTGTCCCTTTTCATTCGCGCTCTGCACCGGACGGAACCGGGGCAGCGCGCTGCCTTTCCCGGTGTCCTCGAACACCACGTCCACCGCGTCCCCGATGGCGACCTTCGCGACGTCGCAGTCGACGATGTTGGTCATCACGCGGGGACCTTCCTCAAGCTCCACGTAGGCGAGGACGTACGGCGTGACGCCCTTCCAGTCGCCGCCCGCCCGGTGGACGACGCTGTAGGAGTAGACGGTGCCGCGCCCGCTGAACTCCTCCCACCGCGTGTTCGTGCTGTGGCAGAACGGGCAGATCGGCCGCGGGTACCAGATCGCGGACCCGCAGTCGCCGCAGCGCCGGCCGAGGAACGTCCCCTCGGTGGTCGCCTTCCAGAACTCCGCGGTATCCGGATTGATCACCGGCGCAGGCGCGGGCAGCACCGGGCTCCGTACCTCGCTCATTAGGCGTCCCTCCCCAAAATCATCGTGGCGCTGCGCATCCGGGTGCCCAGGTCGCCGCCGTTGCCGTGCACCAGGGCGATCTCGCAGTCGGGGATCTGCACGCCCTGGTTCGCCTCGCCCCGGAGCTGCCGCACCGCCTCGATGGTCTTGGTGATCCCGCCGCGGTGTCCGGGATGGTTGTTGCTCAGCCCGCCGCCGTCGGTGTTGAACGGGAGCCTCCCGTGCGGGGCGACGAGCGTCCCGTCCATGACGAAGCGGCCGCCCTCGCCCTTCGCGCAGAAGCCGAGGTCCTCCAGGATCTCCAGGACGGTGATCGTGAAGCTGTCGTAGATCGACACGTAGTCGACGTCCTGCGGCGTGACCCCGGCTTGCTCGAACGCCCGCGGCCCGGACCACACCGCGCTCGTGTACGTCAGGTCGAGCTTGCCGCCGTTGGTCAGCTTCGCCGACTCGCCCTGGCCCATGATTCTCACCGGCTGCCGGTCCAGGCTACGCGCGACCTCGCGGCTGACCACGACCACGGCGCCGCCGCCGTCGGTCACCACGCAGCAGTCGGCGCGGTGCAGCGGGTCGGCGACCATCGGCGAGTTGACGACGTCCTCGACCGTCATCACCTTCTGCAGGAAGGCGTTCGGGTTGTGGGACGCGTGCTTCGACGCCGCCACCTTGATCTCGGCGAGCTGCTCGCTCGTCGTGCCGAACTCGTACATGTGCCTGCGGGCCGCCAGCGCGTACGTGCTGACCAGCCCGGCGCCGGTGAAGATCGCGGTCTCGAAGTCGTCCTCCGGACGGGCCGGCCCGCCGCCGCCCGGCTGGATGCCCGTCCGCGGCTTGCCCGCGAGCGTGATCAGCGCGACGCTGCACTTCCCGGCCGCGATCGCCGCCGCCGCGTGCGACACGTGGTAGATCGGCGAGGCGCCGCCGCTCTCCGTCGAGTCCATGTAGGTGAGGTCGCGCAGGCCCAGGTACTCGGCCATCGTGACCCAGCCGCCGCCGTACCCCGGCGCGTCATGGCCGCAGAAGTAGCCGTCGACGTCGTCCAGGGTGAGGCCCGCGTCCGCGAGCGCCCCGATCGCGACCTCGGCGTGGATCTGCGCCAGCGACTTGTCCGGCAGCTCGCGTCCCGGATGCTCGTACGCTCCGATGATGACGGCGGCATCGTTGGCATTGAACATTCTCATCCGGCCTTTCCGCGAGGACATGGACTAGGGCGGCCTGCCGAGGATGGAAATCGTTCGTTCATTTCGATCCTCCCGGACGCGGGGACGGGAATTCGGCGGGCCGCGGCGCGGGCACGTCCCCGGCGCCCGGCACGTGGCCACCGCTCAGGGCGGCGCCACGTATCTCGGCGTCGTGCTGGCCGAGGCCCGGGGCCGGACGGGGCTGCGGCGGCTCGTAGCCGAACAGCCGCAGCGGGAACCCCTTCTGCCGCCGTGGTTCGTCGAGGAAGACCCGGCGGCGCCGGAAATGCGGATCTTCGGCGCGTTCGCGGGCGGACTGGACCGGCGCGGACGGTACGCCGGCCCGGGTCAGCTCGCGAACGCACTCATCCTTCGGGCGCCGCCGGGTCCAGGCACTGATCGCCGCGTCGACCTCCCGGTGGTTCTCCTCCCACCAGCGGGCGGGCTCACCCGCCATCCGGCCGGCGCCGATGAGCGCCGCGAGTGCGGCGCGCTCCGCGTCCGTCCGGCAGGCGACGGCGATCCACTGGTCGTCGCCGTCGCACCGGTACACGTCGTGCGGCGTGCTGCCGGGACGCCGGTTGCCGGAGGGCCCCGGAACGGTCCCGGCGGCGAGATGCTCGATGATGCGGTCGGCGAGCGTCCAGCTCACGAGCTCGCGCTGCGACACGTCGAGGTACGTCCCGCGCAGGTCCAGGGCCGCGCAGTACGCGATCAGCCCGGCGCCGAACAGCGAGACGATCTGGTCGGGGTAGTTGATGTCGGCCGACGACCACATCGGGCGCTCCCCCGCGTACCCGGTGACCGACGCGAGTCCGGACAGCAGGTCGAGGCTGGAGCCGTAGGAGCGGGTGCCCGACTCGGGGCCCGACTGCCCCTGGCTGGACAGCGACAGGTAGATCAGGCGCGGGTTGACCTCGATCAGCGTCGGGAAGTCGATGCCGAGGCGGCGCGTGACGCCGACGGTGAAGTTCTCGATCAGCGCGTCGGACCGCGCGACGAGCCGCCGGATCTCCGCCCGCCCGGCCTCGGTCTTCAGATCGAGCGTGATGCCGAGCTTGCCGGCGTTGTTCGACTCGAAGAGCGGCGACTCCTCCATGACCTCGGCGTCGCCCGCGCCGGGCACCGGCCACACGCGGAACGCGTCCGGCCGCTCCATCGTCTCGATCTTGATGACGGTGGCGCCGTAGTCCGCGAGCAGCCGGCCCGTGGCGGCTCCCGCCGTGATGGTGCCGAGGTCCAGGACGACGAGCCCGGCGAGCGGGGCCCGATCGCGCCCGCCCGCCGGACCGTCCACCGTGCGGGGGGCGGGTCGCGGCGCGTCCGGCTCGGCGTCGTCCAGGCTCGGCGGTTCGCCGAAGCGCCACGGCAGGCCGACGACGGGGGCCAGCGTTCCACCGCCGTCGGAGATGAACGACCGCGCCCGGTACTGCGGGTCCGCGGCGAGGTCGGCGAGGTCGGCGCCGTAGCCGAACGGCAGGCCGAGCCGCTGCGCGGCGTGGTAGATCTCCCGCTTGGTGCGCTGCGCGGCCCACCTTTCGACGGCCGGCCACCAGGAGTCCACGAGCTCGAAGCGCTCCTTGTCGCCGCGGAGCCGGGGGTCTTCGAGCGCCGGGTCGCCGACGAGGGTGATGACGCTGTCCCACTGCTCGGGCTGGAAGATGAACCCGACCCAGCCGTCCGCGGCCTCGACCGTCCGCCAGCGCCCGATGCTCGTGCCCGTCCGGACGGGGATCTGGCCCGTCTCGGTGTAGACGATGTCGCTCTTCCAGTCGATGTACGCCGCCACGTCGCAGAGCGCGACGTCCACGACGTCGCCGCCCGGACGGCGGAGCGCGAGCATCGCTCCGTAGAAGGCCACGAACGCGGCGGCGTGCGCCACCTGCTCGCCGCCGAGGCTCAGCGGCCGCCGGTCCGGTTCGCCGACCATCGCCGCCAGGCCCCCGTAGCACTCGGCGAGCAGGCTGTCGCCGTACATGTCGGAGCGCGGGTCGGTGGCGCCGTAGGGCGTGATCGTGACGACGACCAGCCGGGGGTGCGCGGCGCGCAGGCGGGCCGGGGACAGGTCGGCCTCCGCCGACCCGCGCGGCCCCGCGTCGGTGATCAGGATGTCGGCCGCCGCGAGCAGCTCCGCCAAGCGGTCACGACCGTCCGGGGTGGACGGGTCGAGCTGGACGCTCCGCTTGTCGGCGTTCAGCGCGGCGAACGTGTAGCTCAGGCCGTCGGCGCCGACCGGTTCGCGTGTGCGCAGCGGATCGCCGCCGGGCGGTTCGCACTTGGTGACCGCGTGGCCGAGGCCGGCGAACAGCCGCCCGCAGACCTGGCCGGCGACGCCTTCGGCGAGTTCGACCACCCGGAGGACGCTGCCGCGCCCGTCCACTCCCCCGGCCGCGCCCGGACGGTTCGCCGCGTCTGGACGGTTCATCGCGCGCCGTCGCCCGTCCGGCCGACCGCCATCCGGTGCGTCGCGTGCCGGTCGTCGAGCACGTTCGAGCGCGCCGTGATCTGGTTCCGCACGTCCTCGCCGTATTCGAGGGCCTTCGTCCAGTCCGAGATGTACATGGGGATCTCGTGCAGGGCGCGCTTCGCCCACGTCAGCGTCACCGCGTTGTGCCGGGCGACGCGCCGCGCCAGGTCGAGCGCGGCGGACTGCAGCTCGGCGGCCGGGACGGCGGCGTTCACCAGCCCCCATTCCGCCGCCGTCGCCCCGGTGATCCGGTCGGCGGTCAGCACCATCCACGCGGCCCGCTTCGCCCCGAGCCGGAGCTGCGTGGACGGGCCCGCGAGCCCCGGGTACAGGCCGAAGCCGACCTCGGGCATCCCGATCGGCGCGTCGTCGGCGGCTACGGCGAGGTCGCTCGAGTTGATGAGGGTCAGCCCGCCGCCGAGCGCGTACCCGTTGACGGCCGCGATGACGATCGCCGAATGCTGCCGGATGCGCTCCTGGACGGTCAGCCAGCTCGTCCGCCGGCCCGCGCCGCGGCGGTCGGCGTCGATGTCCTCCTCGGCGGACTCCTTGAGGTCGACGCCCGCGCAGAACGCCGGCCCGGCGCCGGTGAGGACGATCACCTTGGCGTCGCCGTCGCAGCGGTCCAGCACGTCCAGCAGCGCCGCCCGCGCGGCCCGGCTCATCGCGTTCCGCTTCTCGGGGCGGTTCAGCGTGATGCGCGCGACGCCGTCGGACAGGTCCTCGTACCGGACGAGATCATGGTCAGCGATCGGATCCATGGGAATTCAACCTCACATGCCTGCGGCTGCGCCGGTACTGAACTGTGGAATGACCCGTCCGCCGGGACGCGGCCGGAACACCGCGTGAACCGGCTGGTCGAGACGCAATTCCTTGGACGATGTGCCGCCGGAGTCAGCGGCGGAGTCGTCGGAATCTTCGGCCAGTACGCTGATCACAAGAGGGCCCTCGGCCAACCGCACGTAAACGAGCCGGTAGGGGACCTCGTCGGCGAAGGCGGCGAAGTATTTCTGGTGCATCGTGCACCACGACCAGATGGTCCCCGCGCCGCTCGCGGTCTCCCAGGAGGCCGAGCTGGAAAGGCACTCCGGGCAGACGGGCGCGTCCGGGAAGCGGTACCGTCCGCAGTCCGCGCATTTCTGGAGGCGGAGCTCGCCGGCGGCGCAGCCGTCCCAGAACGGCTTGTTGCGCGGCGTGATGTCCGGCAGGAGTTTCGCGTAGGCCGCGACGTCCATCGTCTTGCCCCCCTCTAGTCGGCCACGAAGATGTGCGATGTCACGATGGGCGAGACGCACATGTACTGCACGGTGTTGCAGTTCTCGACCTGCCGGTCACCGGCCTCGCCGCGCAGTTGCCGTACCGCTTCCACGTGGAACGCGAAGCCCTGCATGTAGCTCTCGCTCGTGTGGCCGCCCGACGTGTTCAGCGGACGTTTCCCGCCGAGTTCGATCCAGCCGTCCCGGATCCATTCCCAAGAGCCGCCGCGAGGCGCGTGACCGAAGCCCTCCAGGGTGAAAAGGATCGTCGGGAGGAAGTTGTCGTACACCTGCATGCAGTCGATCTGGTCCGGGCCGATTCCCGCCGCCTGGTAGAGGCGGTCGGCCACGGCCACGCTCGTCTCGAAGTAGAAGTCGGGGCTGATGTAGCTGCGGCTCAACTCGGCCTTGCCCGCCGTGGCGGCGACCCGCACGGGCTTCTTCCGCATGTCGCGGGCACGGTCGAGGGACGTGACGATGAACGCGACGGCGCCGTCATTGATGATGCAGTAGTCCAGCAGGCGCAGCGGCTCGGCGATGAACCGCGACGACAGGTACTCGTCGTGGTCGATCTCCTTCTGGAACACCGCGATCGGGTTGCGGGCGCCGTTGGCGCGGTTGTTGATGGCGAGCGGGGCCAGCGCGTCGTCCGGGGCTCCGTACATGGCCTGGTAGCGCTGGTACATCATCGACACGTAAGCGCCCGTGGACGTCATTCCGTACATGGCGTCGTAGGCGCCCGCCGGATCGGCGTCGCCGCCGCCGTACTTCGTGCCCGCGGTCCTGCCATTCGTCGCGTACACGCAGGCGACCATGTCCGCCATGCCCGAGCGCACGAGCGCGCACGCCTCCTGCAAGGAGATCCCGGCCATCCGCCCGGTGCCCTCAAGGTCATGGACGAATCCCGGCCCGGTGAGCCCGACCGTCTCCCCGAACTGGCCGTACTTGATATTGGTGCAGATCAGTCCGTCGATGTCCTGCTGGGTCGCGCCGCAGTCGTCCAGGGCGTCCCTGAACGCCTCCGCGGCGAGTTGGTACACATCGTTCGGCTGGCTCTTGTCCGCGTACAGCCGCCGGAAATCCGACGACCCGACGCCGACGATTGCCACATCCTTCATGGCCATGGCGATATCACTCTCGTGCTCGTGCCGACGTGGCTCTGGGCCACCGGAGTTTTGCGCTATGAATTCGGGTGCTTCTTCTCGAGGATCTCCACTGCTTCAAGGGCTGCCTTGGCGGCCGCACGGACATGGCGATGCGCTGCCTCGGCCGCGCGCTCGGGCGATCGGGCGGCGATCGCCTCGGCGATTTCGAGGTATTCCCGCGCGGACGCCTCGTGCCGTCCGGGAATGGTCACCGAAAGGCTGCGCAGCGCGTGGATCCGCGTGTGCAGGGGCTCCAGCATGGACTTCAGCAGCGAGTTGCGGGCGCCCGCGAGGAGCAGTTCGTCGAATTCGTATATGGCCTGGAGCCGCTTGTCGCCGGACTCGCGCGGCTGGACCTTCTCCACGAGCGCGGCGACCTCCTCGTCGGTCGCGCGCAGCACGAACAGCTCCGCCACGGCGGGCTCCAGCGCGTCGCGCACCTCGTAGATCTCCCGGACCTCGTCGCTGCCGAGCCTGGCGACGCGGACGCCGCGGCTCGGCGACGGCTCCACGAGCCCCAGGGTCTGCAGGTGCCGCATGGCCTCCCGTACGGACGTCCGGCTCACGCCGGTCAGTTCGACGAGCTCGCGCTCGGTGAGCTGGCGACCGGGAGGGAGCAGGCCCGCGGCGATCGCGTCGCGTATTCGCCGCACGACCATCTCCGGGACGGATTCGGCGGGGCGGTCGATCGTCAGGTCGAGCTTCGGGTCGGTCACGGTAGTCCTTCGCTTTTGTCTGACGTACTACAGATTACGTCTGCCAGTATATGACGGTCAATGTGGGTCAGGTCACGGGCAAGACATCCTCACGGCGCCGCCGCGACGCGGGTCGGCGCGAGATCGTTCAGCGGCGAGCCCGCCAGCGTGGGACCGCTGGTCTGCAGATGGCACGCGACCTCCCCACCGCCCTCGACGGCGGTGTGCTCGGGCACCTGCTGCCGGCAGACGTCCATGACGAACCTGCACCGCGTCTGGAAGGGGCATCCCACCGGCGGCTTCGCCGGATCGGGGAGGTCCCCCTCCAGGACGATCCGCTCCGACTCCCGGCGCGGGTCGGGGATCGCCGACAGCAGCGCCTGGGTGTACGGATGCGCCGGCGCGCTGTAGACCCGCTCCGCCGGGCCGGTCTCCACGATCCGGCCGAGGTACATGACCCCGACCCGGTGCGAGATGTGCCGGACGATCGCCAGGTCGTGCGCGATGAAAAGGTACGTCAGCTTGAACTCCGACCGCAGCCGCTCCAGCAGGTTGATCACCTGGTTCTGGGTGGAGACGTCCAGCGCGGACACGGCCTCGTCGCAGACGACGAACCGCGGGTTCAGCGCGATGGCACGCGCGATGGCGAGGCGCTGGCGCTGCCCGCCGGAGAACTCGTAGGGGTACCGGTCGGCGTAGCTCGCGCGGAGCCCGACCATCTCGATCAGCTCGTGCACCCGGGTGCGCGCCGCCCTCGCCGAGAGCCTCTCGTGGACGATGAGCGGCTCGGCGATGCTCGCCGCGACCGTGGCCGACGGGTCCAGCGAGGAGTAGGGGTCCTGGAACACCATCTGCATGCTGCGCCGCGCCCTGCGCAGGGCGCCGCCGTGCAGGGCCGTGACGTCGTGCCCGGCCACCTTGATGGACCCGCTCACCGTCGGCACCAGCTTCAGCAGCGCCCGCCCGGTCGTCGACTTGCCCGACCCCGACTCGCCGACCAGCCCGAACGTCTCACCCTCGGCGATGTGGAAGGTGACGTCGTTGACCGCGCGCACCTGCCGCGCCGCCGCCAGCGTCCGCCTCTTCCGGAACACCACGCTGACGTCGCGGACGTCCACGAGCGACCCCGTGCCCGCCGTGGGCCCCGGCTCGGCCTTGGACGCCGGTCCTGACTCGGCCTTGGACGCCGGTCCTGAATCGGCCACCGGCCCCGGCTCCGGCCCCGGTTCCGAGGGGCCGACCTTCTTGATGCTCATGGGGAACCCACCAAACGCAACTGCTCGGTACGGCAGCAGCGGGCGCTGCGGCCTGCCTCGACGATCCGGAGCGCGGGCGGCGCGGCAACGCATTCGTCGCTCGTGTACCCGCACCGGGGGCTGAACCTGCAGCCCTCCGGCATCCGCCAGGGCTCCGGGGTGCGGCCGGGGATCGTCGGCAGCTCCTTCCCGCGGACCCCCAGATGGGGCATGGCGCTCAGCAGCCCCGCCGTGTACGGATGTTTCGGCGCGTTGTAGAGATCGAGCGCGGCCGCGGTCTCCACCACCTCGCCCGCGTACATCACGACGACCCGGTCGGCCAGCTCGACGACCAGCCCGAGGTCGTGGGTGATGAAGAGGATGCCGCAGCCCGTCTCGTCGCGGAGCCGCGACAGCAGCGCGACGATCTGCGCCTGGACCGTCACGTCGAGGGCGGTGGCGGGCTCGTCCGCGATGAGCAGCTTCGGCTCGCACGCCAGCGCCATCGCGATCATGGCCCGCTGCCGCATCCCGCCCGAGAACTCGTGCGGGTAGTCCTTGACGCGGCTGCCCGCGTCCGGGATGCCGACGAGGTCGAGCATCTCCGCCGCGCGGGCGAACGCGGCGCGCCGCGAGCCGCCCTTGTGCCGCCGGTAGACCTCGGCGATCTGGTCCCCGATGGTGAACGCCGGGTTCAGGCTCGTCATCGGCTCCTGGAAGATCATCGAGATCTCGTTGCCGCGGATGTCGCGCAGCGCCCGCGCCGGCATGCCGATCAGGTCGCGGCCCTGGTAGAGCACCCGTCCGGACGGCGTGCGCGCGTACGCGTCGGGGAGCAGCCGCAGCACCGACAGGCTCGTGACGCTCTTGCCCGAGCCGGACTCGCCGACCAGGCCGACGATCTCGCCGGGCCCGACGTCGAAGGACACTCCCGCGACGACGTTCGTCCACCCGCGATCGGTGAGGAAGTCGACGTGGAGATCCTCGATCTGCAACAGCGTGTCGCCGTCCTTCTTCGCTGAGGTCACGGTCATCAGGCCCTGCCTTTCTGGGGGACGACCCCCAGACCCCCGAGGGGAAGGCCTGAAGATCCTCGCTTCGCTCCGGTCATCAGGCCTTCCTCGTCTCGCGTCCGAAGGCGTCCCGGAGGCCGTCGCCGACAAGGTTGAAGCACAGCGTCGCCACCGCGATCGCGATCCCGGGATAGACGGCGAGCGACGGCTGGCTGCGCATCTCCTGGAACGCCTGCCCGAGCATGCTGCCCCAGCTCGCCGTCGGCGGGAGCGCGCCGAGGCCCAGCAGGCTGATCGTCACCTCGGCCAGGAGCGCGGACGCGAGCAGGAACGACAGCTGGACGAGCGCCGCCGGGAGGATGTTCGGCAGCACCCGTCTCCGCAGGATCATGTGGTGCGGCGTCCCGATGCTCGTCGACGCCTCGATGTAGACCTCGCGCCGGACCTCGAGCGTGCTGCCGCGGACCACGCGGTACATGCGCGGCGCGTACACGATCCCGAGGGACACCATCGCGGTCGTGAGCCCCGGCCCGACCGCCGCGATGATCGCGATGGTCAGGACGATCGCGGGGAACGACATCAGCACGTCCGCGGCCCGGTCCAGCAGCCAGTCGACGAGCCCGCCGAAGTAGCCGCCGATGAGCCCGAGCGGCAGCCCGATGACCGTCGCGATCAGGACGGCGAGCCCGGCCGCCGCGAGCGACACCCGGCCGCCGTGCATGAGGCGGCTCAGCGTGTCGCGTCCCAGCGTGTCGGTGCCGAGCCAGTGCTCCGGGGTCGGGCCGGAGAGCCGGTCGCTGATGTCGACCTGCGCCGGTCCGTAGGGGGCGATGAGCGGGGCCGCCGCGGTGACGATGATGATCAGCAGGAGCAGCACGCAGCCGACGACGGCCGACTTGTTGGCGCGGAACCGGCGCAGGGTGGCGCGCCCGCGGGAGACGTGCTCGACGAGGTCGGCGCCGTCCCCGACCGGCGCGGTCACCGGCTTGCGGAGGTCGACGCTGTCACTTTGGGTCATGACGCCTTGACCTTCGGATTGAAGTAGCCGTACGACAGGTCGACCGCGAGGTTGACCAGCATGATCAGCACGGCGGTGATCAGCAGGATGCCCTGCACCATCGGGAAGTCCCGGGAGAACACCGAGAAGTAGGCGAGCTTCCCGACGCCGGGCAGCGCGAACAGCTGCTCGATGACGACGGTCGCCCCGATCAGCCGGTTCGCCTCGACGCCGAACGCCGTCACCACGGGGACGGCGGCGTTCTTCATCACGTGCTTGACCGCCACCCGCCTCGGGTGCAGCCCCTTGGCCTTGGCCGTCCGGATGTAGTCCTCCTGCATCACCGACGTCACCGCCGCGCGGGTCTGCCGGGCGACGACGGCGGTCGGGACGGTCGCCAGCGACACGGCGGGCAGGAGCAGATGGCTGAACCAGTCCAGTGGGCTCTCGGAGAATGACACGTAGCCGACGGCCGGAAGCGCCCGCATCTGGATCGCGAAGATCAGCACGAGCATCATGCCGACCCAGAAGTACGGCAGCGCCATGAACGCGCTCGCGGTGACGGTCGACAGCCGGTCCACCCAGCTGCCCGGGCGCAGGCCCGCGGCCAGGCCGAGCGCCAGCCCCGCGACCGCCGCGAAGATCAGCGTGAGGACGACCAGCGAGAGCGTCACCGGGAACCCGGACGCCACCGCCGACCAGACGCTCTGGTCGTCGACGAACGAGTTCCCCAGGTCGCCGTGCAGGACGTCCGTCAGCCAGTTCCAGTACTGGATCAGGAACGGCTCGTCCAGGCCGAGCTCCTCGCGGATCGCCTGGATCCGCTCGGGCGTCGGGTTGCTCCCGGCCAGCGCCACCTCAGGGCCGCCCGGCACCAACGCGATGAGGCTGTAGATCAGGAAGCTGACGATGACCAGCAACGGGATCATCGCCAGGAGTCGCACGCACAGCAACCGCAGCACGCCGAACCCTCCGTTCTGTCTGAGCGGGTCCCAGCCGGCCCCGTGCTCCGGCTGGAACCCGCTCCGCTATCGGCGAGGCGTCACTTCTTGACCGCGACGCCCCGGAACTGGCGGGACCCGTCCACGTAGACCTCGACGCCCATGATCTTCTTGTTCATGGCCAGGGGCGTGTTGAGGTGGCACAGCGTGATCGGCTGCGCCGCGTCGTCGTGGGCCGCCTTGAACAGCTGCTGGTAGGTGCTCTTGGCGGCGTCACGGTTCGCCGCGCCCTTGGCCTTGGTCGCGAGGTCGGTGATCGTCGGGTTCGAGTACGCGCCCGGGTTGCTGAACCCGTCGGGCAGGTAGTACGAGGCGATCTGGATGCTCGGGTCGGCGTCCGCCTTCTGCTGCACCATGATCGCGTCGACGGACTTGTTCACCGAGAAGCCCTCCATCAGCTTGGGCAGCTCGACCGGGCGGATCGTCATCTTGACGCCGACCTCCTGCAGGTTCGCCTGGATGAGCTCCGCGACCCGCTGGTAGGCGTCGAGGTTGTCGGTCTCCAGCGTGAAGGAGAGGTCCTTCACGCCCGCCTTGGCGAGCAGTTCCTTCGCCTTTCCGGGGTCGTGCTTGTAGGCGTCCGGAGTGAGCGACGGATCGGACGCGTAGTAGTTGTTCGGGAACATCTGCACTCCGGGCTGGCAGAAACCGCCCTGCAGTTCGTTGATCGCGTCCCGGTTGATCGCGTAGTTCAGCGCCTGGCGGACCTCCTTCTTGTCGAACGGAGGCTTCGCGGTGTTCACCGCGATCGTGAAGCTCGCCAGGCTCGGCTTCTGGCACACGACGAGATTCGCGTCCTTGGCCGGCTGGTACATGCTGGACCGCAGGAATGTGGAGTCCGCCGTTCCAGTAATGGTCGCGTTGAGCCGCGCGTTGTCATTGCTGGAGATCAGGAACACCATTTTGGCGACGTTGACCGCCTTGGGGTCCCAGTATCCGGGGACCGGCGTGTACTCGACCTTGGTGTTGGGCTCGTAGGCGGTGACCTTGAAGGCCCCCGACCCGCCGGTGGGCTTGCTCGCCTGGCCCGGGTCGTCGAACACCTTCGGGCTCATCATCATGCCCGCCGAGCTGGAGAGGATGCCGATGAGCGGCGCCGCGCCGCTCTTCGTGTTCACCTTCACCGTGGACGCGTTGACGACGTCGACCCCCGTGACGTCGCTCATGGCCTGCTTGTTGAAGCTCTTTCCGGCCCGGTGCCGGTCGATGTTCGCCTTGACGGACTCGGCGTCGAACGCGGTCCCGTCGTGGTATTTCCAGTTCTCGATGAGATTCAGCGTCAGGCTCTTGCCGCCGTCGGTGATCTCCCATTTCTTCGCCAGCATCGGCGTCGGCTCGCCGTTGGCGTCGATGCGGATGAGCGTGTCGTAGACCGGGTACAGATACATCCAGCTGTTGCTGGTCGTGATCTTGTCCGGGTCGAAGCTCGTGTTGGCGACGCTGTACATCCAGGTGAACGTCGCGCTCTTGTCGATCGCGGCCTCGTCCACGGGCGGGCACGCGACATTCTGCTTCGGTTTGGCCGCACCCCCGCCGCCGCCGCTCGGATCATCCTTGTCGGCGCTACACGCGCTCGCGATCATCAGGAATGTTGCGGCAGCCGCAACGAAGAGCTGTTTCCGCATCTGGGGGTCCTCCGAACCAGAATGTGGTGATGGTGAAACGGGGCTTTGTCCTCGCCCTCCGGTGGAGCAGTGGGGTGGACGTGCGGGAGAGGCGGGCCCGATCGCTCGCAGGGTTCCTGCGTTCGGAGGTGACGGGCCCGGAATGGTGGTCGCAGGGTTCCTGCGCGGGGCTGCCTGGGTAGGTCAGTTGCTGCAAGTTCGTACTTTGTCTGATGAATGAGAACATACGTATGCTTGCCAGTCAAGGTACGTTCGCACCCGTCCGGTACCCCGCCCGCCAGGCGCCGCGCCAGGTGCGATACCGCGTCCGGTACTCTTGCCCGGCCCGGTCTGGACTCTTGCCCGGCCCGGCCCGGCGGGTGACAAGGGATCGCACGGTGGACGTGAACATGAGCGCATCGGCCTTCGTCCTCGGGACCCTGTTCTCGGGCTCCACGCTGATCGGGCGCGGCATGACCACCCGGATCAAGGGCGCCCACTACGTCGGCGAGCTGAACAACCTCACGCAGGCCCCCGGCCTCAGCCACGAGACCACGGAGCCGAACTGCGGGCCCTGCTCCCTGCTCGGCGAGGACTGCCCCCACTTCACCGACAAGCTCCGCGACCACGTCACCTACGACGACATCCCCGGCATGCACCGGCGGCTCGCGGGGTCGCTGAAGGCGTCGCTGATCATCGACGGGAGCAAGTACGTCGCCTGGCTCCGGCTCGCCATCGCGCAGGGGCGGGCCGCCCCCGCGGACCGCACCCCGCTGAACGTGATCGTCACGGCCCGGAACCCGATCGCGTACGCGCTCAGCCACCGGAACCGGACGGGCCAGCCGCTGTGGCAGGGAGCCAACATCTGGCGGGACACCTACGTCGACGCTCTCCGCACCGCCAACACCTACGGCCTGCCGCTGCTCGTCATGCGCTACGAGGACTACATGGCGGACACCGAACGCTCGCTGGAACGCCTGAGCGGCTTCCTGCATCTGCCGCTGAACGCCGCGCCGGACACCACCGCCATCCACGACACCGGCGGCAACTGGAGCTCCTTCGTCCCCTACCTGGGCAAGGAGAGGGTCGAGCAGCACATCGAGCGAAGCGGCGGGGCGGTGCGCGCGGAGGCGGAGCGGTTCGTGCGGCCCGCGCGGCCGTACTGGAACGACGAGCAGCCCAAGGAGGACACGCGCTGGCATCGCAGCCTCAACGCCGACGAGGCCAACGCGCTCCTGAGCACTCCCGGGTTGACCGACGTGGCCGGTCTCCTCGGCTACAACATCGCCGAGATCGTCCAGACGGCCGTCCGCCCGGCGCGAGCCCGTCAAGACCCCTGAGGCCGCCACGAAGTCAAGCTCCTGAGGCCGCCGGAGAGTAGGTGGCGGGGAGACCCGGCACGCGGGCGGGCCCGGTCGCCGGGCCTTTCGGCCGGACGACCGGGCCCGTGACCTGGTCTGGCGGTTTCCGGTTTCCGGTTCTCAGCCGACCGGTTCGGGGGTCAGGTCGCCCGGGCGCTGCTCGGCGGTGGCGTGGCCGGAGCCGGGCGTCTCGGCCCCGTCCGCCGGGCCGACCCGCTTGGGCAGCAGGAACGCGATCCCGACCATCAGGACGGAGAGCGCGGCGGTGATGAGGAACGCCAGCCGCATCCCGTCGAGCTGGGCGACGGCCTCGGCGGCGCCGTCGGCGATCCGGGACCCGGCCCGTCCGGTCATGACGGTCACCACCAGCGCCGTGCCGAGCGCCGCCGCGACCTGCTGGAGGGTGGCCAGCATCGAGCTGCCGTGGGAGTACAGGTGGGGCGGCAGCGCGCCGAGGCCGAGGGTGAACACCGGGGTGAACGCCACGGCCAGCGAGATCATGAGCAGCGCGTGCAGGGCGAGCACCTGCCAGAACGGCATCGCCATGGAGATCTGGGTGAGGCCGGCCAGGGCGAGCACGATGCCCGCCGACCCGGGGATGATCAGCTTGCGGCCGCCGAAGCGGTCGAAGAGGCGTCCGACGCCCGGCCCGATCAGGCCCATCGCCAGCCCGCCGGGCATCACCAGCAGCCCGGTCTCCAGCGGGGAGAGGCCGCGCAGGTTCTGCAGGTAGATCGGCAGCAGGATCATCGAGCCCATCATCGCCATGAAGCCGAGGGACATGAGGAGCAGGGAGAGCGCGTAGGTGGGGTGGCGGAGGATGCGCAGGTCCAGCAGGGGGACGTCGCGGCGCTGCAGGCGGAGCTGCCGGACGACGAACACCGCGATCGTGGCCAGCCCGAACAGGACGATCGACGCGGGGACCAGCTTGCCGCCCTCACCGAACCGGCTCAGCCCGTACACCAGCGAGCCGAAGCCGAGGGCCGCGGCGCCGACGCTGAACCAGTCGATGGTGCTGAGCTGCGGCTCCCCGACGTTCTCCAGCTGCGCCAGGCCGCGCCAGGCGATCAGGGCCGCGATCGGCAGCACCGCCGCGAACAGCAGCCGCCACGAGCCGAGCTGCAAGATCACGCCCGAGACCGCCGGGCCCAACGCCGGCGCCACCGAGATCGCCATCGTCACGTTGCCCATCACCCGGCCGCGGTCCCGCTCCGGGACCACGGTCATCAAGGTCGTCATCAGCAGCGGCATCATCACCGCCGTGCCGGACGCCTGGACGATCCGCGCGAGCAGCAGCACCTCGAAGACCGGCGCGACCGCGGCGAGCGCGGTCCCGGCGAGGAACACGCCCATCGCGGTGGCGTAGGCGCTGCGGGTGGTCACCCGCTGCAGGAACCAGCCGGTCACCGGGATCACCGCGGCCATCGTCAGCATGAACGCCGTCGACAGCCATTGCGCCGCCTGCTCGGTGATGTTCATGTCCGTCATCAGCCGCGGGATCGCGTTGATCATGATCGTCTCGTTGAGGATGACCACGAACGTGGCGAGCACCAGCAAGCGGATCACGGCGGGGGTACGGCGCTCGGGGGTCGCCGCCAGGGCTGCCTCTTATACCCATCTCCGAGCCCCACGAGACCCTAAGACAACTCGTATGCCGTC
>NZ_VCKW01000389.1 GCF_005889715.1 Actinomadura soli | reverse complement strand
CTCCGGCCCGCCGTCCGCGGAACCCGCCGCTTCCGAGCCCCCCGTCCCGCCCGAGGAGCCCGTCGCGCCCGAGGAGCCCGTCGCGCCCGAGGAGCCCGTCGCGCCCGAGGAGCCCGTCGCGCCCGCGACGACCGCCTCCGCGACGGCGCGCATCGTGAGGCGCCGGTCCATGGACGTCTTCTGGATCCACCGGAACGCCTCGGCCTCGGACCACCCGTGGGCCTCCTGCAGCAGGCCCTTGGCGCGGTCGACCACCTTCCGGGTCTCCAGCCGCTCCTGCAGGCCCGCGACCTCCGCCTCCAGCGCCCGCAGCTCGGTGTAGCGGCTGACCGCCATCTCGATCGCCGGCGCGAGGTCGGTCTTGGAGAACGGCTTGACGAGGTAGGCCATCGCCCCCGCGTCCGTAGCCCGCTGGACGAGTTCGCGCTGCGAGAACGCGGTCAGGATCACCACCGGCGCGATCCGCTCCGCCGAGATGCGCTCCGCCGCCGAGATCCCGTCCAGCACGGGCATCTTGACGTCGAGAATCACCAGGTCGGGCTTCAGCTCCCCGGCCAGCCGGACGGCCGTCTCCCCGTCCCCGGCCTCGCCGACGACCTCGTAGCCGTCCTCCTGAAGCATCTCCTTCAGGTCCAGCCTGATCAGGGCCTCGTCTTCCGCGATCACAACTCGCCGCGCGCTCTCCACGCCCACGACCCTACCGAAACCCGCTACCCTGTCCTGAGCCGCCCCTGCCAGGGCTCAGCCCGGCCAATATCATCCAAATGTCCGGTTTGTCCGGGCATAGGCCCCGATATCCCAACGGCAGAGGAAATGGTCTCAAACACCATCTAGTGTGGGTTCGAATCCCACTCGGGGCACACCTGCCGAAGCCGCCGCCCGGACCGGGAGGCGGCTTCGCCGCGTTCCCGGCTCTTTCGCCGCGGGTCCGGCGGCCACGTCGGAGAAGATCCACATCGCGGCAAAGGGGACAAGTCCGCCTTACTCCCCTATCAGTCCATCGCTGCCCGCGCGTTTCCAGAGTGACGTGGAAATGAGATCGGTTGGTGATCCGTCGGGCGGAGCGTCCCGTTGCGGGGTGGTAGAGCGCCGGGCACCGCGCGGGGTGCGATCGCGCGGTGCCCGGCAGGGGGTGGCGGTCAGTGCGGGATGGCGGTCAGTGCTGGATCCCTATGGCGTCGCCGATGCTGTGCACGCGGAGCGCGTTGGTGGAGCCGGGGGTGCCGGGGGGCGAGCCCGCGACGACGACGACCTTGTCGCCCTTCTGGCAGCGTCCGAGTTCGAGGAGGGCCTGCTCGACCTGGCCGAACATGGCGTCGGTGTGGTCGACGTGGGGGACGACGAAGGTCTCGACGCCCCAGACGTGCGCGAGGCGGCCGCGGACGGCGGGCACCGAGGTGAAGGCCAGCAGCGGGATCGGGGAGCGGTAGCGGGACAGGCGGCGGGCCGTCTCGCCGGACATGGTGAAGGCGGCGAGCGCCTCCGCGCCCACGATCGCGCCGACCTCGGCGGCGGCGCGGGCGATGGCGCCGCCGACCGTCTCGGGCATGCGCTCCAGGGTGTGGGTGGCGTGCAGGGACGCCTGTTCGGCGGTCTGCACGATGCGGCTCATCGTCAGGACGGACTCGACCGGGTACTGCCCGACGCTGGTCTCGCCGGAGAGCATCACGGCGTCGGCGCCCTCGAAGACGGCGTTGGCGACGTCGGAGGTCTCGGCGCGGGTGGGCCGGGGCGCGGAGATCATCGATTCGAGCATCTGGGTGGCGACGATGACCGGGCGGGCCTTCTCGCGGCACAGCGCGATGGCGCGCTTCTGGACGATCGGCACCTGTTCGAGGGGCAGCTCGACGCCGAGGTCGCCGCGGGCGACCATGATCCCGTCGAAGGCGGCGACGATCTCGGGGAGGCGTTCGACGGCCTGCGGCTTCTCGATCTTGCCGATCAGGGGGACGCGGACGCCCTCCTCCTCCATGATCTGGTAGCAGATGTCGGCGTCGGCGGGAGTGCGGACGAAGGAGAGGGCGACGAGGTCGACGCCGAGGCGCAGGGCCCAGCGCAGGTCGCGCTCGTCCTTCTCCGTCAGGGCGGGGACGCTGACCGGGACGCCGGGGAGGTTGAGGCCCTTGTTGTCGGAGACCATGCCGCCGACGGTGACGGTGGTGCGCACCCGGGTGCCGTCGACGGAGGTGACCTTGAGCGCGACGCGGCCGTCGTCGATGAGGACGCTGTCGCCGGGGCCGACATCGCCGGGCAGGCCCGCGTAGGTGGTGGAGACCTCACGGCGGGTGCCGGAGACGTCGTCGGTGGTGATCGTGAACTCGTCGCCGAGGGTGAGGCGGACGGGCCCGTCGGGGAAGCGTCCGATGCGGATCTTGGGGCCCTGCAGGTCGGCGAGGATGCCGACACCGCGTCCGGTGGCGTCGGCGGCGGCCCTGATCCGGTGGTAGACCTCCTCGTGGACGGCGTGGTCGCCGTGGCTCATGTTGAGGCGCGCGACGTCGATGCCGGCCTCGACGAGGGCGTTGATCTGCTCGGTGCTAGAGCAGGCGGGGCCGATGGTGCTGACGATCTTCGCTCGACGGGTCACCCGCACAACCGTACTTAGTTACCCGCCGGTACGGATATTCATGCAGGATATGGTCGCCCGGGGTTCACCCAGTGGTCTAGGTCAGAGGTCTAGACCACCTGGACGATCACCGTTTGAACGCCTCGACGGCGGCCTGGCAGAACGCCTTGAGGTCGTCGGGCTTGCGGCTGCTGACCAGGACGTTCGGCCCCTCCTCGCAGATTCGTACCTCCTCGTCCACCCAGCTCGCCCCCGCGTTGCGCAGATCGGTCTGGAGGCTCGGCCAGGAGGTCAGGGTACGCCGCCTGACGACGTCCGCCTCGATGAGCGTCCACGGGCCGTGGCAGATGACCGCCACGGGCTTGCCGGCATCGAAGAACGCCCTGGTGAACGCGACGGCCTCGGGCTGCGTCCGCAGGTAGTCGGGGTTGGCGACACCGCCGGGGAGGACGAGCCCGTCGAACCCGCTGTGGCCGGTCTCGCCGACGGTGGCGTCGACGGGGAAGGTGTCGGCCCTGTCGAGGTGGTCGAACGCCTGGATGTGTCCGGGCGCCGTGGAGATCAGCCGGGGCGTGCCCCCGGCCCGCTCGACCGCCCCCCAGGGTTCGGTGAGCTCGACCTGCTCGGTGCCCTCCGGCGCGCAGAGGAAGGCGATGGTCCTGCCCTGAAGATCGTTGTTCGGCATGGTCGTCCTCCCGTTCGGATGGGGTTTTCCGTGGCCCTGCCCGCCAGCGCGGGTGGTATGCAGGAGAGGTGAACCCGACCGTCCTCCAGCCCCCACCCACCACCAATCAAACGACGAGCTCCGCTCGGCCGACTTATCGCGAGTACCCCGCGCCGGGGCTGGCGTGCTCGTGGACGGCGTCGCTCCCGGCGGACGCGGAGCCGTTCCTGCAGCGCGTCGTCCCCGACGGATGTGTGGACCTGATGTGGTCGGCGTCGGGGATCCTGGTGGCCGGGCCGGACACGGGGCCGGTACCGGCGGTGATGCGGCCGGGCGACGCGGTGGTTGCGGTGCGGTTCGGACCGGGGACGGCCCCGCCGGTCCTGGGCGTCGCGGCGGACGCGATCCGGGACGGCCGGGTGCCGCTGCGGGACCTGTGGGGCGGTGAGGCCGACCGGCTGGCGGAGGCCGTGGCGGCGGCTCCCGACCCGCTCGCGGCGCTGGTCGCGGCGGTGCGGGAGCGGATGCGGCCCGCGGATCGGCTCGTCCCGGCGGTGGTGTCCGGGCTCGCCGGCGGCTCGGTGCGGGACGTGGCGGACGATCTGAGCATCAGCGAGCGGCAGCTCAGGCGGCGCTCGCTGGCGGCGTTCGGGTACGGGCCGAAGACGCTGCAGCGGGTGCTGCGCTTCCAGCGGGCGCTGAGCCTGGCGCGGGCGGGCGAGCCGCTCGCCGGTGCGGCGTTCGCGGCGGGCTACGCCGACCAGGCGCATCTCGCGCACGAGGTGCGGGACCTGGCGGGCGAGCCCGTCCGGAACCTGCTGTGAGCCTGCCGCCGGTCAGGGCTTGAGGCGGCCGTAGGCGCGGAGCGTTCTGAGGCGCTCGACGGTGATGAAACCGCGCCATTCGGGACGGGTGATGGGCGTCCAGCTCGGGAAGGCGACGTCCCAGCCGCCGTCGCCGTCCTGGGCGTCGATCAGCGCGTCGAGGTGGGCGTCGATGACGTCGGCGGTGAACAGCCGGCGTCCGTGGCCGTCCGGGTGCGGGGCGAAGTCGAGCGGGAGGTGCTGGGCTCCCGCTGCGTGCGGGTCGAGGGCCACGGGCGCGGCAAGGGCGTCCCTGAGGCGGGTGAAGGCGGCGTCGGCGCGTTCCTGGTCGGGGACGTGGTCGAGGAACGTGAGAATGGAGAGCGCGTCGTACGGCCCGGGTTCGGCGTCCGCGTGCTCCAGGTGGCGCCAGCAGAAGTCGGTGGCGGGGCCGAGCCAGGGGTGATCGGATCCGGCGCGGTACAGCATTCCGGCGAGGGTCCCGGTGGGGTTGACGTTGCCGGGCGGATCGTCGGGGGTCTGCCACCAGGGCGCGTGCGGGGTGTCGCGGACGCTCGGCAGCACGAACGGCACTCCCCCGCCGGGCGCGGTGATCGACGTCAGGTAGTCGCCGACGCGGGTGACGGCCGGGTCGTCGTCCGCGCCCGCCTCGTGGAGGAAGTCGAGGGCGTGCTGGGCGGGGATGGGCTGGCTGCCCTCGCCGCGCAGGTCGGGTTCGAGGGCGTGGCCGTAGCCGCCGTCCGGGTTCTCATAGGCGCGGAGGGCCGCGAGGACGGGTCCGGCGGGCCCGCCGCGGAAGTGGAGAGCGAACCGGTGCCGGTCGATGAGGCGGCCGTTGACGCGCATGAACTCCGCGGCGCGGTCGAGGCCGGTGGCATGCAGGACCTTCATGCCTCGACCGTAGGACGGCCACGTCCGGCCGGTCTTGTAGGAAACGGACACCCGGGGAATGGGTGGGCCCGGCCACCCCAGCGGTGGGTGGCCGGGCCCCTGATGTCCCGCGTGCGGGGTGCGGGAGCGAGCGGTCCCACGGCGGCGCGGGAGGGCTCCGGCCTTCCGGCCGCCGCGTCGTGAACCTTGGCGGGACCGTAGCCGACCTGCTCGGAGACTACAAGTGGGCGCACGGAAGCCGGGCGTGACCGGACGGCCCGGCGGCCGTGGTGGCGGCGGGAGGCCGCTTCCGGACGGGGGGCGTTTGTGGTCTGCTGTCCGTCATGAGTGATCCGCTTGACGAACGTGACATGGCAGGTGACCCGCTCGCCGTGGTGGCGGGGGCGGCGGG
>NZ_VCKW01000388.1 GCF_005889715.1 Actinomadura soli | reverse complement strand
CGCCCCCGCGGCTCCCGTGGCCGGGACGGCGGACCTCTTCGGCGAGCGGACGATGATGGTGCCGCCGCCCACGCCGTCCTGGGCCCCGAGCGAGGCGCCCCCCGTGACCCCCGACCTCGTGATGCCACCACAGCCGCCACCGTCGCAGCCACCGTCGATGCAGTCACAGCCGCCGGTGCAGTCGCCGTCGCAGACGGCGCCCGAGCCCCCGGCCGCCGCGCAGCCGCCGCTTCAGCTCTCGGTGGAGCCGCCGACGCCACCATCGGTACCGCCGGCGCCGGGGCCGCCCGCGCAGTCCGGGCCGCTGCCGCCCGTCGACCCCGAGGACACCGCCGCCTGGACCTTCAACCCCCACGAGGACGACGACACCTCCGGCGGCTTCACCGCGCCCGCGCCGCCCGCCTGGTCGGCGAGCCCGCCCGCGCTGCCCGCGGCCGGCTCAGCGGACACGTTCGGTTCGGCGGAGCCGCCGCCCAGCACGTTCGGGCTGGAGCCGCTGCCCGAACGCACGGAGTCGATCGTCCCGGACTCGTGGTTCGCACGCCCGCGCAAGCCCGACCCGATGGAGGCGGAGACGACGCAGGTGGTCGGCGGGCAACCGCCCACGATGCTGGACGCCGACGCGACCCAGTACGCCCCCGGCCCCGGGCCGATGAATCCCGGGATGCCCGGCGCGCACCCAACGCCGATGGGCTTCGGCGCCGACCTCGACCAGACGCGAATGGATCCCGGTTCCCCGATGGGTCCGCCTCCGATAGGCGCACCCCATATGGGCATGGGCCAGGGCAGTGCCATGCCCATGGGGCCGATGGGACCGATGGGGCAGGGCGGGCCCGGCGGCCCCGCGTATGGCGCTTATCCGCCTGGCCAGGGGGGTGACCGTCCGGGGGGCAGCGGGCCGAGCAAGCCGCTCATCGGTGCCGTCGCCGCGCTGGTCACGATCGCGGTGGGGTCCATCCTGTTCGTGGCATGGCCGTCCGGGGACGACTCGTCCGCGACCGGCGACCCGACCCCTACCCCGTCGAACAAGCAGGTCGCGGAGAAGAACCCGATTCCGGCCGCGACGAAGGAGCAGGCCGCGGCGATGAACGCGGTGCTGAACGACAGCGTCGGCACGCGGCGCGTCCTCGCCGGGGCGCTCGGCAGGGCCGGCAAGTGCGCGACGTTGCCGCAGGCCATCCAGGGCTTCCAGACCGTCGCGCAGCAACGCCAGAGCCAGCTGAACCGCACCAGGGACCTCCAGGTGGACAAGCTGGCCAACGGCGAGCGTCTCCGCAGGTCGCTGACGGAGGCGCTGACGGCGTCGCTGCAGGTGGACCAGGTCCTGCTGCAGTGGGCGCAGCAGAACCAGGCGAACTGCCGCGGCAAGCCCCGTCCGAGCGCCGCGCAGGTTCCCGGACGTGCGGCCAGCGAGCAGCGCGCGACGTCGGCGAAGAAGCGGTTCGTCGTCCTGTGGAACCCGGTCGCGAAGAAGACCGGCCAGCCGGTACGGAGCTGGCGCCGAGTATGACGGCCGGTCACGACCCGGTTGCGACCTTCTGACGGACGGTTCCCGACCGGTGACCGCGCAAGTATCTTGTCACCGTCGAACACGATGGGTAGGGGGCCCTCATGCGGTGTCCGGGCTGCGGTAGCGACACCACGTCGGCGTTGCCCCGGTGCACACGCTGCAACGCGCCGCTCAACACGACGCCTCCGGGCGGTGACGCGACGGCTCCCGACGAGCCGCCCGCGCCTCCCTGGACGCCGTCGCCGCAGGGCCCCGCCCTCTGGGAGGCCCACGGGCCGTCCGACCGGCTCCCCCCGGGCCAGCCGCCCCCCAGCCTGCCGACGCCCGAGTACACGACGCCGATGCCGCCGTCCGACGAGACGTCGACGCTGCTCTCGCCCGAACCGTGGTCCGTCCCGCCGGGCGGCCCTTCGTCGTCCGAACCCGCGATCTGGCAGCCGCCCCCGCCACCGAAGGCGAGCAGGGTCCCGTACTTCCTGGTGGCGGCGGGCGTCGTCCTGCTCGTCGGGCTCGCGCTCGGCATCGTGTTCTGGCCGAGCGGTTCGGGCACGCCCTCCGATCCCGCAACCGGCGGCGGGCCGTCCACGCAGCAGAGCCAGGACGTCGTCCCCGAGAGCGGGGAGCCGACCGGCGACCTCGACGGGCAGGCCAAGGCGGTCGACGCCCTGCTCGCCGAGATGGGCACGACCCGGTCCGACCTCGGCTCGGCCGTGGTCGCCGGGTGCGAGAAGGGCGACCTGCAACGCGTCCTGGACGCCCGCCGCTCGCAGCTCGAAAAGGCCCGCGCCCTGGACGTGACCGCCCTCGACAACGGCGCCCAGATGAAGGACGCGCTCGTCCGCGCGCTGGAGGCGTCCTCCGAGTCGAACCAGCGCTACCTCGACGTCGCGCCCGGCTGCCCGTCCGACAGCGAGGTCGCGGACGTCAACCAGCGGGCCAGCGACGCCAAGAGCGAGTTCATGGGCTACTGGACCCCGATCGCCCAGCAGGCCGGTCTCCCCGCCCGCACCGCCGACGACATCTGAGCCGTCACTGCATCTGAGACATCACTGCATCTGAGACATCACTGCGCGTCGCCCGGACGGCCGAGGAAGGGAAGGCCGGCGGACGGGTCCCCGAACGGGGCGACGAAGCGGTCGAACCAGCTCAGCACGGGTTCCAGCCATTCGCCGACGCGCATCGTCTCGGCGACGTGGTCGATCTGCTCGTCCTCGTCGAAGCCGATCGCGACGACGGGAAGGTCCTGGTAGAAGCCCGCCTGGTCGTCGTCGCCGTAGAGCGCGGTGAGCGCGACGGGACGGTTGCGCTCGAGCTCCATCGACAGCGGATGGCGGCGCAGGGCGCGGAGGCGGTGGCCGAGCTTCGGGTCGGGCGGCTGCTTCAGGCCGGGGAGCTGGTAGTCGAGCGGCGGGGCCGACGCGTGCTTGTCGGGGACGCGCTCGTCCCCGTAGGGGAAGAGGCGGTCGAGCTCGTGCAGCCATCTCACCTGCGGGATCACCCAGTTCGGGCCGGGCGCCGTGCCGGGGGTGCCGCCGCCGAGGAGGTGTCCGGCGACCTTCGCGACGGCGGCGGTCAGCTCGGAGGGCGGGTACGCGGTCCGCAGCGCCCGCGACCGCCGCGACACCGCACGCTCCACCACCGTCGCGAGCACGCACTCGCGCAGCCGCGGCGCCAGCCGCGACCAGGCGCGGAGCAGCTCAAGCGGCACCGCGGGCAACGGACGGTTCACGACATGCGCAAGGACCAGCGTGTCGGCCCACAGCCGGAGCCACGCCCAATCGGCATTCCCCGCGACGAGATCGGCTTCACGCAGCTCGTACAGCGTGCAGGCCCGTCCGGACCGGCATTCGCAGCCGCACGCGGCCGATCGGCGTCCGTCCACCGGGGGCGGCGGTCCCGGCAGCTCCGCCTCGCGGCCCTCGCCCAGCGGGACGCGGACCCGCAGCGGACGGTCCATGCCGTCCGCGAACACGGCCGCGACACCGGGACGCAGCGACACGACCTCGCGGGACTGATCGTCGTCGAGGTTCATCGCCGCGCCGACCTGGTGCCGGTCGTCGAACGCGGGCAGCCGGTGCACGACCTTCAGCGCCGTGTTCTTGATCACGTCCGGGACGAGCTTGGTCGGGATCTGCTCGGCGACGATGATCCCCTCGCCGTACGCGCGGATCTCGGCGAGCATCCCGGCGAACAGCTCGACGGCATGCGAACTGGTGCGCTCAGGGCCGCGGTTGCGCAGCAGCCGGTGCGCCTCCTCGATCACGATGACGTGCCGGAGCGCGGGACCGTCCGTCCGGTCGCGGCGCCGCTCCCGCATGCGCAGATGTTCAACGATCCGGATGATGAGCGTCCCCATGAGGAACGCCTTGTCCTCGTCGTTCGCGACGTCCTCGATCGCGAGCACGATGTTGTCGCGCAGCATCCCGCCGATGTCGGCCGGGTGCCCACCCTCGAAGAACCGTCCCGCCGACCCGATGCGCAGCGAGCGGAGCCTTACGTCCACGAACCCCTGGACGTCGGCCATCAACTCCCGCCCGTACCCGACATCGGAAATGACCTGGAGCGCGGCGTTCTGCAATTGCTCCAAGGTCGGGACAGCGGGCTCGATCAACGACCCGGGCACGCCCGCGCCCGTCACCACGTCCCACCCGTTGTTCTCATAGACCCGCTGCAGCGCCTGCGCCATGATCTGCGGAAACGGCTCCTCGGCGTCGAACGCGGCCTGGAACAGCGCCCGCACCATGTCGATATGCGCCTGCACCGGATAACCGGGCTCGGGCGCCAGCGGATTCACCGACAGCGGCACCGACCCCGGATCGGACGGATTCACCACGGTGACCGGCCCACCGAGATCCTGAATGCGCCCCGCCATCGCCGCGTACTCCGACTTGGCCGGCTCGATCGCCAGCCACGGAATGCCCGCGCGGGTGAGCTGCTCCAGCAGATGCCGGACGGTCTGCGACTTGCCGGCCCCCGTCGCCCCCGTCACGAACACATGCCGGTTGATGGTGGACCGGGGAACGGTGAGCCGCCCGACCTGCCGGTCCTGCCCGTCCAGAATGGCGCCCAGCTCGATCTGCGCCTCCTCCGCCCTCTCGGCGGGGGCCTGCCCATCGGTCTCGGACGTGACGTCGAAGTACCCGGCGTCCAGCACCCGCAGCCCCGGGACCTCCCTGCGCGGCAACCCGGCCAGCGCCGCCAGCGTGCCGGCGGTCGCGATGAACGGGAACCGCTCGTCCGGCTCCACGACCGACCGCACCGGAGCAGCCTCGCCCCCAGGCCGCAACGTCCCGGCGAACGACCCACCACCCTGCCCCGACCTCAGCCGATAGGGATGGTGGCCCAGCTCCATCGACCCGACGAGCACAGGCGCGATCTGCCCCAGCTCGGCCTGCGTCGCCGCCCCCGCGACAACCCTGACCTGCCACAACCCCGCCTCGCGGAACGCGTCCAGTTCCGCGAGCCGCTGATCCGCCCGCGCGACGGCCAGCCGCGCCTGCTCATCCTCACCCCGCCGCAGCATCCGCAGTTCGTGATGCAGCTCCCGCATCTCACTGTCGATCAACCGCTCGTCGCACGGATCGGCAACGACGAACCACCCGAACGGCCGCTCCATCAACGTCACGAGCGTCGCCTCGAACAGCCCGGGCCCGACGTCCGCCCGCCCGACCTGCGGGGCAAGCCGCCCGGGACAACGCGTCCACGCCATCCGCTCGGCCTGCCGCAACCACCCGTCCCCGATGGGCACTCCCCGCGCACCACTCGGGAACAGCAGCCCGTCCCCCACCCCACTGATCGGCCCCGCATTGGTGATCAGCTCAAGCGGCGCCCCACCCCCCGCCGACAAC
>NZ_VCKW01000387.1 GCF_005889715.1 Actinomadura soli | reverse complement strand
CTGGGGGTGTTGCCCGGTGCCCGCTGGACATGCCCGGTGGACGCCTCGGCGGCGCGCTGCACGCCGCGAGACGGCCGCGTTTCCGGCCAGCCGCTGGAGCGAGAGGACACGGGCCGCCCACCCGGGCACCTGAGGCGTGTGCGGCCGGTGCCCCTCCGGTCCGTTCCCGCGGTCCCGCTCCTTGCCATTGTCCTGCGCGCGCACGAGGCCCCCCTCATGGTGGTTGCACATCAGTACGACATCGTCCTCGGGCACGCCAGGACCGCGTAGGATCACGAGGGCACTTCGGGGGCAAGACGGACCGGCCGTACTCCCGCGAGAGCGGCGGAAGTTCCCTCGGGGCAGCGAGGCTTGCACCCGGGGGTGCACCGTCGGCCGTTCTCGTGGCGGTCGCGGCGGCCTAGCGTTCGGGCGGTGAGTATCTGGAGTTCTCTTGATCCGGCGTTTGCCACCGTCGATCCCGGCGCAGCCGCGACCGTGACGCTGAAGCTTCGCAACACGACCGATCTGGTGGAGGAGTACCGCATCGCGGTCGCCGGCGCGCCCGCGGTGTGGGCCGGGGTCGAGCCGCGGGCGCTGCGCCTCTACCCGGGGACGACCGGCACCGCCGAGATCACCTTCCGGCCGCCGCGCACCCCGGACGCGACGGCCGGCGGCCACCCGTTCGCGGTGGAGGTCGTCCCGACCGAGCAGCCGGGCGACAAGACCGTCGTGGAAGGGCAGCTGACGGTCACGCCGTTCACCGAGGTCCGGGCCGAGCTCCTGCCGCACACCGTGCGCGGACGGTTCCGGGGCAAGCCCAGGTTCGCCGTGGACAACCTCGGCAACACGCGGCTCACCGCGTCGCTGACCGGCAAGGACAACAGCGGGCAGCTCGGCTTCGAGCTCCATCCCGCCAACGTGCAGGTGGAGCCCGGCCGGGCCGCGTGGGTGCGGGGACGTGTCAGGCCGGGTTCCATCGCCTGGTTCGGGCAGCGCGAGTCGCACCCCTACACCGTGAACGTGATGCGCTCCGGGACGGAGCCGGTCGAGGTCGAGGGCGTCTTCGTCCAGCGGGCGGTCATGCCGCGCTGGCTGCTCGGCTTCATCGGAATGCTGGTGGCGTTCGCCTTCGCGTTCACCATCGCGTGGTTCACCTTCAAGCCCGACTTCGGCTCGAAGGCGCGCGACGGCGGGATGGTCCCGGTCGGGAACCCGCTCAGCCTCCCGGAAGGCCAGAAACCGGCCAAGGCCCCCGACCCCGGCCAGGAGCCGCGCAAGGCTCCGCCCGCCGGTGGCGGCGGCGAGGAGCCCCCGGTCGGCGAGAGCGGGGAACGTCCGCTCGGAGGTCCAGGGAACCGGCTCCTGTACCTGAGCAGGGCCGCTCCCTGGCCTGACCCACCGGAGCCGGGCGAAGAGCCCGCCACCTGGCCGTTCCCCGTCAAGAGCCCGGGTTTCGAGCAGGTCGGGGACGAGTGGAAGTGCACGTGGAGCTCCGTGCGCTACACCCTCTGCGGCATGAAGGACGCCTACGCCCCGGGCAGCAAGACGACGTTCGACTTCTGGGTCCGCTCCAACGGCGACCCCGAGGCGAGCATCTCCGTCATCTTCGACTGGAACTTCGACGGTGACAAAGAGGTGCTCCAACGCCGCGAGGTCTTCAAAGCGTTCGAACTCGAACCGAACCAGGAATGGCAGAAGTACACCGAAGAGGTCGGCCTGGAGTTCGCCGAGGGCGAGGAGTTCCGCGACATCGACGGCGGCAAGCTGAGTGTCGGGTTCTGGGTCAGGTCGGGCGGTTCCCCGATCGAGGTGCGCTCCAACGTGCCGCAGGACCAGGAAATGATCTCGGCGATGCGCATCCCCTACGACCCGCGATGAAACGCGACGGGCGGGGCTATACGGCCGCCTGGGGGATGTCGCCGGGCAGCAGGCGGCCCAGCTTGCGGTACTCGCGGCGCGCCCCGGCGAGGAGGTCGTCCATGGAGACCGGGCGTCCGGCCGCGGCCGCCAGGTACCCGGCCGTGACGGCCGCGCTGCGGATCGCCCCGCCCGCCAGCTCGAACTCCCGCGCGCACCGGTCGAGGTCGGCGCCGCCGTCCACCGGGACGGGCGGCGCCAGGCAGTGCTCCCACAGTGCCCGGCGCTGCGCGGGGTCGGGGAACGGGAAGTCGATGACCAGGTCGAGGCGCCGGGTGAAGGCGTCGTCGATGTTGGCGCGCAGGTTGGTGGTGAGGACGGCGATCCCGCCGAACGACTCCAGCCGCTGCAGCAGGTAGGCGCTCTCCAGGTTGGCGTACCTGTCGTGGGAGTCCTTGACGTCCGAGCGCTTGCCGAACACCGCGTCGGCCTCGTCGAACAGCAGGACCGCGTCCATCCGGTCCGCCTCGGTGAAGATCCGCTCAAGGTTCTTCTCCGTCTCGCCGACGTACTTGTCGACCACGGCGGGCAGTTCGACGACGTACAGCTCCAGGCCGAGCTCGGCGGCGAGCACCTCGGCGGCCATGGTCTTGCCGGTGCCCGACTCCCCGGCGAACATCGCGACCACGCCGCGGCCCCGGCCCCCGCCGCTGCGCAGCCGCCATTCGCCGAGCACACGGTCGCGGTGCCGGGCCCGCTGGACGAGCTCGCGCAGCCGCCCGGCCGGCTCGGCGGGCAGGACCAGGTCGTCCCAGCCGACGGCCGGCACGATCCGCCTGGCGTGCTTGTGCAGGCCACCCGCGTTCTGCAGCCGCGCCCCGCGGTGCAGGTGCGCGGCCGACAGAGGGACGCCGTCCAGCGCGGCGTGGTCGAGCGCGGCCCGGACCGCCCGGCGGACCTGCTCCGCGGAGAACCGGTAGCCGGCGGTGGCGGCGTCGAGGTCGAAGCCGAGGCCGTCCGGGTCCGGGAGTTCCGCGCGCCAGACGCCGGCGGCATGATCCTGCGCCGGGACGTCCAGGACGAGCGGCTGCGACTCGCTCCACCCCGGGTCGAACGGCTGCGGCCCCGCCAGCAGCACCGGAACCTTCGCGGACCCGTCCGCGAAGGCCCGCAGCAGCGCGCCGCCGTCCGGGAACGGGCCGGCCACGACGGCCGCGCCCCGCATCGCCGCCTCGCGCAGGACGGACGGAACCAGCTCCACCGTCAGCCGCTCCGGATCGGCCGCCAGGACGGGCAGCCCGGCGGACGCCGCGGCGGTGCGGGCCGCCGCGGTGCCCGCGCCGGGCCGGGCCTCGTGCAGGTAGACCAGCGGGGCATCGTCCTCCCGCAGCCGTCCCGCCAGCCCGGCCAGGCTCGGTCGCGCACGCCCGCCGCCGTCCGGCGGCACCGCGCCGCCGTTGTCCGGCCGCACCGCGCCGGTCAGGGCGCCGTCGGGGCGCGCCGCGACGGGGCGTTCATCGTGGAGGCGCACCACGCCGGTCAGCTCGCCGTCGAGGGCGTCGTCGCCGAGCAGGAACGCGGCGACCCGGTCGGGGACGAGCAGCCCGCGGCTCGGAAAGGGGCGGTCGGCGTCCTGCATGACGACGAGCCTTCCCGCGACCAGGGGCGCCCCCGCCGCGAACCGGGCGCGGCCGTGCGCCGACGTCACGGGAACGCCCCACAGGTCCAGGGCGAGCCCGGCGGTGGCGCGGCGGCGGCTCACATCGTCATTGAGATAGCCGTACAGCGCCTCGAATGAGCGGTCCAGGTCGGGGGCGAGCGCGGTGAGCAGGATCTCCACGTCGAGGCCGGTGAGGCGGAACGCCCCGGTGAGCCGGTGCAGGCGCGTCCCGGCACCGGCGGCCTCCGCCAGGTCGGCGAGGGCCCGCTCGTAGTCCGGGTCGCGGGCGGGTTCGGGGCCGGGCCCGGCGGCGAGCCGCCGGGCCGTGCCGTCCGGGACGTAAAGCCCGCGGTACTCGTCCCCGGCAGACGGATCCGCCGCGGACCGCGTCCCGACCAGCCGCCGCACGCGGGCGCGGAGCAACTCGATCCGGGCCAGCAGGTAACCCGTCGAGTCGGTCACGCCGGCGACCTCCGGCGCATCTCCACCACCGTGGACGCGTTCTCGCGCACCCTCACCTCCACCTCCGTGACCGGCGGCTTGGCATCGCGGTCCGGCGGCACGGGGAACGGCGCGAGCACGACGACGTCCAGTGACGGCTTCAGCTCGCCGCCGAGCGCCGACCAGAGATCGGTGATCGCCCGCGGCTCCGCCGGCGGCACGCCCACGGTGACCGGGACGGCGGTCCCCGCCGCGGCCAGCAGCCCTTCGGCGGGCAGCATCTCCGGGGGAAGCGTGTCGTGCCGCAGCAGGCAGCCGAGCACGGCCGACAGCAGCCGGTGCTCGTCCTCGGGCTGCTTGGTCCAGGCGCTGACCAGGTAGGAGATGCGGTAGGTGCGGGGCGGCCGCTGGTACCCGGTCACGCGTCCTTCCTCGTCGTGGACGCGGATCGGCCCGTGCTCCCGCCGCCCCATGTCCTCCCGGACGTCGTAGAGGTAGACGTTGATCGTCGGGGTGTTGCGCCGCGCCGCCCACTCGCGGGTCGGCGCGTCGAAGGCCAGTTGCACGTCGCCGCCGGCGAGCGCGCGCGTCCGCAGCAGGGTGCGCAGCGCGTCGTCCACTTCGTGGAGCATCAGATGTAGCCCTCCCGCAGGGCGTAGGCGACGGCGTGGGCGCGGTTCCGCAGGTGCAGCCGGGTCATCAGGCCATGCAGGACGTTCTTGACGGTCCGCTCCGAGTAGGCGAGCTTCCCCGCGATCTCGGACGTGTCCAGACCCTCCGCGATGAGGCAGAGCACCTCGCGTTCCCGCTCCGCCAACCCGGCGGCGGCGAGGCCCTGGGCGGTCATGCCGCGCTGGATGCGGCCGACCTGCTTCAGCAGGCGGCCCTGCAGGTCCGGGGGCAGGCTGCCGTTGCCGCGCGCCGCCGCGACGACGGCCCGGACGATGCCGTCCGGCCTGGCCTCGCGCCGCCACAGCAGCGCCACCACGCCGCACTCCACGACCTCCAGCAGGTGCGCCTCCTTGAGGTCGCTGACGATCAGGACCGGACGGGCGCCGACCGACCGCGAGAGCCGCCGCAGCGCCGTCTTGATCTCCTCGCCCACGGTCTCGGCGACGACCACGACGACCACGGCGTCGGCCTCGTCGACCAGCATCAGCTCGGGCCGGGCGCGCAGCCCGCCGACCACGCCGTCGTAGGTGATGGGGTCGGGCGCGTACACCGCGACGGAAATCCTCTCCCGCACGTCAGTTCCTCCCGGCCGTGGGCGTATCGGTGTGAGCGGCGGCATCCGTGCCGGGGTCCGTCACCAGCAGATCGGCGGGAATGACGATCGACCCGTCGAACCGCACCCGCCAGACCGTCCCGGCGCGGTCCGGCAGCCCGACCGCCACGACCACTGTTCCGGGCGGGGCCTTCTCGGGCACCTGCAGGCCGTCGTTGATGAACACCACCCGCC
>NZ_VCKW01000386.1 GCF_005889715.1 Actinomadura soli | reverse complement strand
CAGGCGCGGCGGGGGTGAGGCGCGAGCCGGTCATGATGATCGGGGCGGTTCCCGTGCGCGGGCGCGCGAGAGGGCGCATGCTTGCGTTAGCCGGTGGACCTTAGGCGGACCCGTGGACCCTTTACAACGTCCTCACCTCGTCCTCGCGCTCAGGCCGGTCGAGGGGGCCGTACGCGCGGCGCGCGACACGGTGCGCGCCGCCATGGAGCGCTGGAACCGCCAGGACGTCAACGGCGACCTCGAACTCATCACCAGCGAGCTGGTCACGAACGCGATCCGGCACGCGACCGCCATCACGCTCGTGGTCTCCCTGCCCGATGACACGACCGCCATGGTCGAGGTGTGGGACGACAACCCGGAGGGCCCGGCCGCGCCGATGGGCGACCTCCACGCCGAAGGCGGCCGCGGCCTCCTGCTCGTCGGCGCCCTGTCGCGGTCGTGGGGCTGGCGCTCCACCGCCGGTGGCAAGGTCACCTGGGCGCAGACCGCGACGCCGTGAGCGGCGGGAGCGGGGCGGGCGTCCGTTGGTGACTGGGGAAGTGCGACCAACGGACACCCGCCAAGGGGCCGGGGACGCCCCCGGCCGTCCGCAGGCTCAGGTCTGCTTCTCGGGGTGGTAGTCGGCCTCGTCCACACCGAACGTCCACGCGACGCCCGCGCGCGCTGTGCGCGTGCCGGGCGGGACGCGCAAATAGTAGGTGCGGCGGGTTCCGTCAGGTTCCGGTGTCGAATTCACCACCTCCACCATCACCACGGGTTCGTCGCCGGGCAGGTCGATCGACCACAGCACGCCCGTCTCGTCCCGGTGGACGGGACGCGCGCCGGTCTCGGCCAGATAGCGGTCGTAGCCGAAGATCTCCAGCATCACCCGGCGCAGCTCGGCGTTCTCCTCGGACGAGATGCGGGCCGCCGTGAGACCGGTCAGCGAGTCGACGAAATCCGGCGGGATCGGCATCCCGCGCCAGGCGTGCAGGGCGAAACCGTCCGGGTAGGCGAGGGCCGGGCCGTCGCCGCGGTGCAGCCGTCCGGGCTCGTCGCGGTACAGCTCCCCGGGCCGCTCGGACAGGATCACCAGCCGCTCGTAGGGCCACCACCAGCCGGTGGCGCGGGCGGCCTCCGCGAGGCCCGCGAGCGGGCCGTCCAACCGTCCGAGCGTCTCGAACAGCGCCAGCCAGGGCGCGTCGTGCTGGCCGAGGACGGCGTCGAGCGTGGCACCCCGCAGCAGGGACGCCGTCGCCTCCGCCTGGGCGTCGGTCACGTCGCCCCCTGCGAGGTCGCCGATGGCGCCCCGCACGCGCGTGACCAGGGTCTGGACCTGGTTCCACAGCAGGCCGCCCGTCTCGGCCCACGCCTGCGGCCACTGCTCCGGCCCCTGTTCGGAGCAGGCCGCGGCGCGTTCGGCCTCCCACGGACGCGTCCTCACCTCGGCGAGGACGCTCGCCCCCGCGGGGACGTCTCCAAGGTCGGCCCGGGCCTGGGCGACCAGTTCGCCGAGCCCTGCCGCCGCCAGCGTGTCGCCGTGCCCGGCCAGAACGGCCGCCGCCACGGCCCCGCGCGCGGGGGAGGGCACCCAGATGTACCGTCCGGGAGCGTCCAGCCCGGCGGCCGCGTACGCGGCGGCGACGCCCGCCTCCGCCCGGTCGCGGTCGGCTGGGCCGGTGCTGAAGGCCGCCGACTGCCAGTCGCCGACCACGTAGTGGGCTTCGCGTGCTGTAGCCGTGAGCATCCCTCGCCTCCTCAGTCGGCCACGACGCGGACGGTGCCGGGCACGTACTCGCGCTGGCGGATCACCCGGTACCAGCCCCTGGGGAGGGTGATCGCCGCATGCTCCTCGTGGACCAGCCGTCCGCCGGACGGCAGGTGCAGGTGGTCCGGGGCGAGCGGGTCGGGGGCGCGCAGCAGCGACCCGGGCGCGGACAGCGCGTGCGCGTGCCCGGTGGCCTCTCCGAGCGCCAAAACCATGCGCCCCCGTCCGTCCCGCGGCGCCGGCCGCAGCTCGCGGACGGACTGCGGGACCGCCTCCTCGGACACGGGCAGGATCAGGATGTCTCCCTGTCGGTACATGCTGCGAACGTAACGTCCACCACCGACAAAACGAGCGCCGAGGAGACGTCCGCAGACGAGGCACGGGAGAGCCGCGGGACTGCCGTGCTAGAAGCCGCGGGTGCGGCGGGCCGCCGGGCGGGCCCAGCGTCCGGACGCGCTCAACCCGACGTGCTGGAACGCCCGGACAAGCTCCCCGCCGAGGTTGACGCCCGCGCCCAGCGCGAGCGCCACCGACACGGCGCCGATGAGGCTCAGCACACCCGCCTCGGGAGAACCGGTGTTGAGCTCGACCATGCCCCTGTAGAGCGCGGTCCCGGGCAGGAGGGGCCCGATGGCCGGGACGACGAACGGCATGACGGGCTGTCCGTGCCTGCGCGCCAGCCAGCTCGCCAGAACGCCGACGACGGTGGCCGCCATCGCCGCCGCCAGGACGGGGGGAACGTGCCATCCGCGCGCGAGGACGTACAGCGCCCACATCAGCCCACCGCCCAGTGCCGCGGCGGTCAGCACGTCCCGGGGGACGGCGAGCGACACCGCGAACGTCAGCGAGATGGCGGCCGCCGCCATGACCGCGAGCGGTTCGAGCTCCGCCGCCGGGGTGGGCAGGTGCCGGACGTCGATGTTCACGCCCAGCTTGACCGCGAGGTAGACGACCGCGCCCAGCCCGGAGACGATCGCCGCGATCATGAAGAAGACCTCCAGCATCCGGGCCCCGGCGCTGACCAGGTCGCCGGTGATGCCGTCCTGGATGCTGGCGACCAGCGGACGCCCCGGCAGCAGCGCCAGGATCGCGCCCGTGACGACCGTCGCGGCCTGGCCCGGGCTGCCCAGCGCCACCACGATCGCCGCCGCACCGGCGCCGATCGCGGCCGCCACCGTCAGCTGGAAGAACTCCGCGATGCCCCGCCGCGCCAGCGCGGCGGCGGCGCGGTCGCCGAGCAGGGTGGCGATGAACGCCGTGGTCGCCACGAACGGTCCACCGCCGGTCAGCACACTGCCCGAGGCCGAGATGAGCCCCAGCGACACGACCAGGAGCCAGGCAGGGTACGGAGGAAGGCCTCTCTTGATGTCCGCGAGCCTCCTGTGCGCGTCTTCAAGTTCCAGCATTCCGATGGACGCGTCCTGCACCAGCTGGTGCAGGGCCGTGAGCCGCCAGAACGCCGGTGTACGGCGCCGGATGGCCCGCGTCCCCGTGACCGGCGGCTCGCCCTTCCCCGGGTGGGCCGACACCAGGAGACTCGTCAGCGTGACCTGGACCTCGCAGCGCGGAAGCTCGTAGGCGACCGCCAGGCCGAGCATGGCCTCGTTCACCCGCTCGGTCGTCTCACCGCTGGCCAGGAGGAGCTCGCCCACGCGCAGGACGAGGTCGACCGCCCTCGGGTCGACGACCTCGCTGGGCTCCTCTTCGGGCGGTTCGGGGGGTGTGTGGTCCATCAGGACCTGCCACGTCCGCCGAAAGCGTTCCGCCGCGCCCATTCCCCGCCCAGGTTCCTTCCGGCTGGAAAACCGATCTTGACTGGCAGGCTACCCGCGCCCCACCCGTCCCAAATCAGCGGCCCGGTTATCCACAGAACGCGGTTCTGGTGCGGGGGGCTCCGTGCCGCTGGTACCAAGGACGCATGAGCGAATCCGACCTGCTCCGCGACGACGCCGAGCGCTGCCTGCGGGCCCTCGCGGGCGACCACGCGCGGCTCCGCGACGACCAGTGGACGGCGATCAGCGCGCTCGTCGTCGAGCGGCGGCGGGCGCTGGTCGTCCAGCGCACCGGCTGGGGCAAGTCCGCCGTCTACTTCGTCGCAACCCGGCTGCTCCGCGACCGCGGCGCCGGCCCCACCGTGATCGTGTCGCCGCTGCTGGCGCTGATGCGCAACCAGATCGAGGCCGCCGGACGCGCGGGCATCCACGCCCGCACGATCAACTCGTCCAACACCGGCGACTGGGAGCAGATCTTCGCCGAGGTCGAGGACGGCGCGGTCGACGTCCTGCTGGTCAGCCCCGAGCGGCTCAACAACCCCGAGTTCCGCGACCTCGTCCTGCCGAAGCTCGCCGCCGGGGCCGGGCTGGTCGTGGTGGACGAGGCGCACTGCATCTCCGACTGGGGGCACGACTTCCGTCCCGACTACCGGCGGCTCCGCACCCTGCTGGCCGAGCTGCCGCCCGGCATCCCGGTGCTCGCCACCACCGCGACCGCCAACGCCCGCGTCACCCAGGACGTCGCCGAGCAGCTCGCCGGCGACGAGGCCCTCGTCCTGCGCGGCCCGCTCGAACGCGACTCACTCCACCTCGCCGTCGTCACACTGCCGACCGCCGAGCAGCGCATCGCCTGGCTGGGCGAGCACATCGGCGAACTCACCGGCTCCGGCATCATCTACACCCTCACCGTCGCCGCCGCCCACGAGATCGCCGGCTACCTCCGCGACCGCGGCCACGAGGTCGCCGCCTACTCGGGCCAGACCGAACAGGCCGAACGGCTCCAAGCCGAGCAGGACCTTCTCGACAACAAGCTCAAGGCCCTCGTCGCCACCAGCGCCCTCGGCATGGGCTTCGACAAACCCGACCTCGGCTTCATCGTCCATGTCGGCGCCCCGCAGTCCCCGGTGGCCTACTACCAGCAGATCGGACGCGCCGGCCGCGGCGTCGACCGCGCCGAGGTGATCCTCCTCCCCGGCCGGGAAGACCGCGACATCTGGGCCTACTTCGCCAGCCTCGCGTTCCCGCCGGAACCCGTCGTCCGCCGGACCCTCGACGTCCTGGAGACCGCCGACCGCCCCCTCTCCACCGGCGCCCTCGAACCCCAGGTCGACCTCAGCCGCACCCGCCTCGAAATGATGCTGAAGGTCCTCGACGTGGACGGCGCGGCCCGCCGCGTCAAGGGCGGCTGGACGGCGACCGGCCGGCCCTGGGCCTACGACCGCGAACGCTACGAGCGCGTGACCGCCGAACGCCGCCGCGAGCAACAGGCCATGCTCGACTACATATCCACCCCCGCCTGCCGAGAGGAGTACCTCCGCCGCCAACTGGACGACCCAGCCGCCGCCCCCTGCGGCCGCTGCGACAACTGCACCGGCCGCCACTGGCCCGCCGACGTCACCCAGAAGAGCACCACGCAGGCCCGGGACCGCCTGCACCGTCCCGGCGTCGACATCGCACCCCGCCGCATGTGGCCCGCCGGCGTCAAGGACGACCTGGGCGTCTCCGGCCGCATCGAACTCCAGGCCGAGACGGGCCGCGCCCTGGGCCGCCTCACCGACATCGGCTGGGGCAACCGCCTCCGCGAGCTGTTCGCCGCCGACGACACCGACGTCCCCGCCGACCTGGTCGACGCCGTGGTCAAGGTCCTCGCCGCCTGGGACTGGCC
>NZ_VCKW01000385.1 GCF_005889715.1 Actinomadura soli | reverse complement strand
CGCCTACGCCCACGTCCTCTCCTGCACCCACCTCCGCACCTTCTGCGCCCAAGCCTGCGCCGACGTCTGCGCCCATGCTTGCCCCCATGTCCAGGTCCACGTCTGCGCCTACGTCCGTGCCGCTGGCCGGTGAGCGCGGGCGGCTGGACAATATCGGCGGTTTTGGCGATCTTTTCTGGATGGTCAGATACCGTCCGAGAGTGACAGGCGCGGCCGTCGCCGGGGCATGCACCGGCGGGAACCGGCGCGCCACAGCGGTGCGGTGGCGCGCGCACGGGGCCCCGGCGGGCCCGACCAGGGGGTCTCTTCTCTTGCCGCTTCGTTACTCTCGATGTGCGATAACCCGCAATGTGCAATCATGTCGGCACCCCAGCCGCCTGTTTACTTCCGCTAAGTGAGTCCACATGCCGGGTCCAGGCAACGTCGGCGAACGTGTCCGCAACCTGCGGCTGACCAGACGCTTGTCGCAGGCACAGCTCGCCGGTCACGACCTTTCCGACAGCTACATCTCATTGATCGAATCGGGCAAGCGCACTCCGACGCCGACCGTCCTGCGCATGCTGGCCGAGCGTCTCGGCTGCACGCCCGAGTACCTCGCCGAGGGCGTCGAGCCGGAGCAGCGCGCCCACCTCGAGGTACGGGAGCGCCACGCCCACCTGGCGCTGCTGCGCGGCGACCCCGTCACCGCCGAGGCGGGCTTCGATGAGGTGATCGCGCGCAGTGACGATCCCGACCTCACCTCCCGCGCCCGCTGGGGCCGCGCCCGCGCCCTGGAGGAGCTGGGCCGCGTCGACGACGCGATCGCGGTCTTCGAGGAGCTGCGCGAACAGGCCGAGCGTGACCCGGGACGGGCGAGCTGGCTGCCGCCCGTCATCGCGCTGGCGCGCTGCTACCACGCCGTCGGCGACCTGGGCCAGGCCATCGCGCTCGGCGAGCGGGCCGTCGAACGGCTGAACCAGCTCGGGCTCGGCGTCGGCGAGGAGTACACCGAGGTCGGACGTATTCTCCTGCTCGCCTATGTGGATCGCTCCGATCCCGCGCGCGCACACGAACTCGGACGGCGGCTTCTGCACCCGAAGGGCGCAGCGGACGAGCCGACGAGCGTCCACTACCAGCGGGCCAGCATGCGCTCGCTGGAAGAAGGGACGATCGGCGACTCGCTGTACTTTGCCGACCAGGCGCTGGCCGCGCGCGGCGACAGCGGCCCGGCGCAGTCTCAAGCACGCCTTTCCCTGGCGGCCGCCAAGGCACTGCTCAGGGGCGTGACGCCGTTCTCGGCCGTCACCCAGCCCGACGCTGTGGCCACCGGTGCGTACGGGTTCGAGCGTCCGCGTCCTGAAGGCTCCCCTGAAGCCGCACAGGAGGCGTTGCGGCTTCTCCAGGGGACGACCAGTCTCAATGGGGACGAGTCCACCGAGAGCACCATCGCCAAAGCGCGCGCGCTCGTACTGGTCGGCGACCTGGACGACGCCATCGCCACCCTGGAACAGTTCCTTGACACCGGGCTGGCGCTGTCCGCTCCAGAGAACCCCCATGCCGTGACCCCGCCGCCCGACGCCGACGCGGCCGCCCGGACGCACAAGACCGTCCTCGCCCGTCTCGTCCTGGCCCGTGCGCGGGTCGCGCAGGGAGACCCGGCGGCCGCCCAGGTCGTCCTGCGCGCGGCGTCCGAGCAGCTGGCGACGCTGCCTGCCGGGCGCCCGTCCGCCCACCTGTTCCGTGAGCTGGGCGAACTGTTCGAACTCGTCCAGGACGCCGAGAGCGCCGCGATCGCCTACCGCCGAGCCCTGGAGGCCGCCGGCCTGTCCGCATCACCCTCGACGTCCAACGCCAGAGCCCGCGTCTGACGCTAAAGCCCGCGTCCGACACTTCGGCGTCGCGCTCCCGTAGGGCCACCTCAACGCTCCGCCAGCGGTACCGGTCACAGGCGCATGGTTCCGGGCTGACCGGGGCGGAATAAAGTCGCGCCGAGGAGTGTCATATCATCGAAACGTAGGATGACTGGATTATCGGAGGTAAGGGTTACGCTGCGGACGGCTCGGCGGTCCTCACTGGTCGATCAGGTGATCGACCAGCTCAGGGACGAGATCGCCGGTGGCGGGTGGCCGGTCGGCGTGAAGATCCCGCCGGAGCCGGTGCTGTCCGAAACCCTGGGCGTGGGGCGCAACACCGTCCGCGAAGCCGTGCGTGCGCTCACCCATGCGGGGCTCCTTGAGAGCCGCCAGGGCGATGGCACGTACGTCCGGGCCACGAGCGAGCTGTCCGGGGCCGTCCGGCGGCGGTTGGAGACGGCGGAGCTCGTCGAGATCCTCGAAGTGAGGCGCGGGCTGGAAGTCGAGGCCGCACGTCTGGCCGCCGCGCGCCGCACCGACGCCGACGTCGCCGCCATCGCGGTCGCCCTCGCCCGCCGGGACGCCGCGTGGGCGGCGGGCGATCATTCCACGTTCGTCGAGGCGGACCTCACCTTCCACACCGCCGTCGTCGAGGCCACCCACAATCGGGTGCTGACGGACCTGTACCGCGACTTCAGCGCCGCGCTCAGGGCCAGCATCGGCGCGGCGGGCACCCTCCTCGAACACGAGGACGTCCCGCACGGCCCCATCGCCGCCGCGATCGAGGCCGGTGACGCGGAGGCGGCGACGCGGGCGACCCACGCATGTCTGGACCAGATCCTGGCCTCGACCGGCCGTCCCGAACCCGCCAGATAGCGCAACCGCCGCCCGCCTCACCCGAACCGACCGCACAAGCGAACCCCGAGCGGAGTCGCACAGCGAGGCCGACCGACCGCCCGCAGCCGGGCCGCCCGGCGCCGCATGGCGGAACCGGCCGCCTGGCGCCGAGCGCGCAGCAAGCCCGAGCGGACAGCAGGTCCGACCGGCCGCGCCGGCAGCCGGGACGCGTCAGCGAAAACCGACCGACCGACCTGCCGGCCACCTCCGGGCCGGTGTATAGCGAAGCCGTACGTAGCCGGTAGATCGCGCCCCCCTGCGGACGCGCACGCTCTGCCGGCGCATGACGAAGGACGAGATGAGAACCCACCTGCCCCGCGCCACGGCCGTCTGGTCGCTCATCGGCCTGGTGCTGCTGACGATCAACCTGCGCGCCGCCATCACCGGGATCGCGCCAGTGCTCGGCGACCTGCGCGACGTGTTCGGCCTGTCCGGCGCCGAGGTCGGCGTCCTGACCACGCTCCCGGTGCTCTGCCTGGGCGTCTTCGCCTCCGTCGCGCCGATGGTCGCGCGGCTGCTCGGCACCGAGATCGCCATCGCCGGATCGCTCATCATGATCACGCTGGGGATTCTGCTGCGCGTGATCGAGTCGCCGGTCTCGCTGTTCGTTGGAACGGTCCTGGCGGGTGCGGGGATCGCGATGGGCAACGTCCTCATGCCGGCCGTCATCAAGCGCGCGTTTCCCACCCGCGTCGGGTCGCTCACCGGGCTGGCGATGATGCTCATGGCGGCCAGCGGGGCCGTCGCCGCCGGGCTCGCGGTGCCGCTGGACGAGGCGGGAGGCTGGCGGCTGGCCCTCGCAGTGTGGGCCGTCCCGTCCGTGATCGCGCTGCTCGTCTGGGGGCCGCTCGCCGTCCGAGGCCGCCGCGCCCCGGCCACCTCGTCCGGTCCGTCCGGTCCGTCCGCTTCGTCCGCACGGACTTCGGCCTCGGGTTCGCTGCTGCGCTCGCCGGTCGCCTGGTATGTCGCGGTCTTCATGGGCCTGGCCTCGCTGATGTTCTACGTCCTGATGTCGTGGCTGCCGGAGATCATGCGGGACGCCGGATACGCGCCCGCGGCCGCCGGGATGATGGTGTCGGTCATGATGATCGCCGGCATTCCGCTGGGTTTCCTCGTCCCCGTGTTCGCCGCCCGGCTGCGCGATCAGCGTCCCCTCGTCGCGGCCGTCGCGATCACCATGGTCACGGGCCTCGGCGGCCTGATGCTGGCCCCGTCCGCCGGGTGGGTCTGGGTGCTCGTGCTCGGCCTCGGCACCGGTAGCGCGTTCCCGCTCGCCTACACGCTGCTCAACCTGCGCGCACCGAGCCCCTCGATCGCCGCGGGCCTGTCCGGGATGGCGCAGACCGGTGGATATCTCCTCGCCGGGTTCGGGCCGCTCGCGGTCGGTGTCCTGCACGATGCGACCGGTGGCTGGAACGTTCCTCTGGTGCTGCTGCTCGTCCTCGTGGTGCCGGAAGTGCTGTTCGGACTGCTGGCGGCGCGTCCGGGGTTCGTCCGTCCGATCCGGGCCGTCGCGGCACGTCCGGCCCGTCCGGAGATCGACGCACGGGAGCCGGTCCGGGCCCGCTGATCAGCTCAGGTCGACGGCGTCCAGATCCAGGACGCGGGCGTGCAGGACGAGCCGCTGGTGCAGCGCGGCCCGCAGCGCGCGATGCAACCCGTCCTCCAGGTAGAGCTCGCCCTGCCACTGGACCACGTGCGGGAACAGGTCTCCGTAGAACGTGGAGTCCTTTGACAGGAGCGACTGCAGGTCCATCTCGCGTTTCGTGCTCACGAGCTGGTCGAGGCGGACCTGGCGAGGCGGGATCTTGGCCCAGTCCCGGGACGAGAACCCGTGCTCGGGATAGGGCCGTCCATCACCCACCGCCTTGAAGATCACCCTCCGAGTCTACGGTGTCGCCATGACCCGGAGAAGGCGACTCAACAACATGAGTCACTCCTCTTACCGCCTCTGGTAAACGGTTTCCCCGCAGCTCAACGCCTTCGTGAGAAATTACCATCCACCCGACATTCCATTTACCAACGCCCACCGCGCGCCCCGGAGCCCCACTGGCCAAGCCCGGCCGCTTCCACCTCGTCGCATGTCCACCACCTGCCCCACGCCCATGTGCATGCCGCGCAGCCGTGTGCGCATCATTGGCCCACCATGTGTAGCTCGGTGTAGTTCGGCGCGTGTGACCGCATCTGTGCGTCATGCCTCCCGACCAGTGGTCCGCATGTGTGTTGCTGCGCCGCCGTGTGCGTCGTCCGTCCTTGCTGTGTGCAGGTCGGCGGCCGGTGGCCACGCTTGCGTTGTGTCCCGTCCTGAGTGGGTGCGCGTCCACGTGTGAGGGGTCGCGCTCGTGGAGGCGTGGCTGTGTCGAACGTTCGGGGGGTGGGCTCTGTTCGGGTGCGTAAGCCGTGCCGATGCGCGGACGTGGGGCCTTCGGGTGTGGCTCCGGCTAGGACGTCTCTCAAAGTGGGCCTCAGCTCTCGCGCGGGCGTGTTGCTCGCCTGAATGCGGCGACGCCGCGCTCGCGCACGGCCCGGCTCGGTCGCGAGTCGCCAGGCGAGCGCCATGGCGGGACTTTGAGACACGGCCCAGTTCCAGCGAGAGGCGGGTGGCTGTCTCTTATAAACATCT
>NZ_VCKW01000384.1 GCF_005889715.1 Actinomadura soli | reverse complement strand
CAGCCCCGGACCGCGAACCCCGAACCCCGAATCTAAGGACGTGAGTCGCGCAGGGCGTCCACCACCATGTCCGACACGTGCTCGACGGTGGCCACGCCCGCCTCCATCGTCGGGCTGTCGCCGCTGCACACCGCCACGAGGAAGTCGTGATCGCGTCCGGTGATGCGGCCGATGCTGTTCACCGCCCAGCCATTGCCCTGATCGTGGACCGGCGTCCACCCGTTCTTCAGCGCCACCTTCTCGCCCGGACGCGCCGCCGCGCTGATCCCCCACGCCTGCTCGCCCACGACGGTGCCCATCAGGCCCAGGATGTACTGGCGGCCGGACACCTCGATCGGGCTCTTCTCCGACGCCAGGTTCGTGAGCAGCCGGACCTGGTCGGCCGGGCTCGTCCAGGACGACCCCCACGACGTCGAGAACGGCCTCGTGTCCGTCATTCCGAAGCGCTTGTTGGCCTTCCGGACGCCCTCGCCATGGCCGGCGTCGGAATACAGGGCGTTCGCCGCCGAATTGTCGCTCTCCCGGATCATCTGGCTCGCCAGGTCGCGCTCGCCAGCCGACAGACCCAGGTCGCGCTCGCCGTTCGCCGGGCTCAGGCCGCGCCCGCCGTGCGCCTGGCCCGACGCGCCGCGCTGCCGCTGCAGGATGAGGCTCGCCAGGATGTCGACCTTCATGATGCTGGCGCTGACGAAGTCGCCCTTCTCGTTCTCCCCGAACGAGAGGCCCGTGCGCAGGTCGGTGGCCATCACCCCCGCCTTGCCCGGACGTCTCCCGAGGTAGGCCCGGACGGCCCGCCGCAGCCCCGCCTGGTCGAACGGGCGGGCCTTGGCCACGGCCGCTCCCCGTCCGGCCGCCGGCCCGCCGGTCGGCTCGGTGGCGCCCATGACGACGCCCTTGCGCTGCGGCCCGTCCGAGACGAGCAAGTGGGCGGTGAGGCCCGCCCCCGTGGCGCCCGCCGCGACGGCGAGCGCGATGATATGACGTCGCATCGATCCCCCCGAATTCGTGCGACTTCCCCCGGCAATGCGGGGCTTCCGCGATATCGCGGACGATGTTGTGCCGTCGGCGCCGATCAGAGAGCGCCGGTCAGAAGGCGCCGGTCAGAAGGCGCCGATTACAGGACGCCGTACAAGACGCCGATAACCGGGACGCCGATAACCGGGACGCCGATAACCGGGACGCCGATAACCGGGACGCCGATAACCGGGACGCCGATAACCGGGACGCCGATTACAGGACGCAGGTCATAGGGCGCGCCTCATAGGGCGCCTGGCAGGCGGGCAGGGCAGCCGGGCTCGCAGTGCTCGGAATGCCGTGCCACGCGGCGGGCGTACGCGCCGAACCGGCGGCGCAGCATGGCCCGGGTGAACGAGCCGGTGCCCGGGAACCCGTGGAACGCGCCGCGCCAGCGGATCAGCGTTCCGTCGTGGTGCGGCTCCAGCGTGACGTCGGCCCGGAAGCGGCGCGTCAGAGGCCCGGCGAGCATGATGCAGGCGGCGAGCGCCGTGTAGCTCGCGAGCGCGGTGTAGCCGTAGTGCCGTGGCGGATCCCAGGCCACGACCTCCTCACGCCGCATCGGGACGTACCGGACGGCACCGATCCCGTTCGGATGCTCCTCGCCCGCGGACTCCCGCCTGGCACGCGTCCAGAATCCGCCCCATTCGCCCCACGCCTCCGCCACGCACAGATGCTTGAAGATCACGTCCGGCGCGGCCCTGGAGATGGCGGTGGCCTCGACCTCCTGTGCCCCGGAGATCTCCTGCGCACCGTCGATCTCCTGCGCCCCGCTGCCCTCCTGAGTCCTGTCGACCCCATGCGGCATGTCAACCCCCCGAGTTCCGTCACAAGGGGTACATGCCCGATCTGCTCGCCATTACGGCCTGTGAGCGAACATATTTGACGAGTGATGACCCTGACCGGCGGCTCAGGCGGTGTCGATGACCTGGAACGACTCGGCCAGCCGGCCTTCCGGGAACCCCGCCGCGGTGGCGTTGGCCGACAGCCAGCCCCGCAGCATGTCCGGCAGCCCGTCGCCCATGTGCCCGGTCTGGCTGACGTGCGCGCGCAGCGCGTTCAGCTTCCGGTCGAACCGCTCCGTGACGTCGACGTAGTGGTTCACGACCGGCCCGCCGCTGAACCACACCTCGCGCGCCGTCCAGGCGTCGAGACCCTCGTCGGCGAGCAGCTCCGGGAACGCGTACGGGTTGCGCGCGTCCGGGTAGACGGCGTCGAGCGCGGCCGAGCCCACCGCCCGGTGGTCGGGGTGGCTCGGATAGATCCGCTCGTAGTTGCGCTCGGGGCTCGGCATCAGCACCCGGTCAGGCCGCACCTGCCTGATGACGCGCGCGACGTCGCGGCGCAGCTCCAGCGTGGCCTCGACCCGGCCGTCCGGGTAGCCGAGCCACCGGACGTCGCTCACCCCGACGCACTTGGCCGCCGAGCGCTGTTCCTCCCGGCGCAGCGCGGCCATCTCCTTGCGCGTGATCCGGTCGTCGAACCCGCCCGCGTCGCCGTCGGTGACCATGAGGTACACCACCTCGATGCCCCGGTCCGTCCAGCCCGCCACCGTTCCCGCGGCGCCGAAGTCGACGTCGTCGGGATGGGCCATCACGACCAGGATCCGCCGCAGCTCACCGTCGTCCAGAACATCGGTCACGTTCCAACAGTAAAGACTCTGAACCGTAACTGGTACACCCGCAGATCAGGAGAGATCTCTCACGACTCGAAAGACTGGAGCGACGCGAGCAGCCGCTCCTGGAACGCCGCCACGTCGCTGCCGACCGCGACCTTGACCGGACGGCGCGTGTCCTCGGCGGGCAGCGACCGCGCGTCCCACACGGTCGTGCCGCGCGTCAGCTCGCCGCGCAGCTCCACCCGGACCGGACGGTGCGCGTACTCCCCGAGATCCGGGTCGACCGCCAGCATCGCGGCGAGCGCGTCGTGGATGACCGCGCCGCGGCGGCGGAGCGTCGGCGTGTAGGCGTCGATGTAGAAATCCAGGATGCGGGCCGCGAACCGGGCGACCGGGGTGCCGTGCGCGGCCAGCCGGTCCAGCCACTCGTCGTGGACGGCGGACGGGTGCGTGGCGTCCAGCGGCACCAGCACGACCGGCCAGTCCGCCGCGAACACCAGGTCGGCGGCCTCGGGATCGTGCCAGATGTTCGCCTCGGCGTGCGTGGTGATGTTGCCGGGGTGATCGAACGCGCCGCCCATGACGACGACCTCCCGGACCAGCGACGGCAGCTCCGCGTCCAGCAGCAGCGCCGCGCCCAGGTTCGTCAGCGGGCCGGTCGCGAGCAGCGTCAGCTCGCCGGGCATCGCGCGCGCCAGCCGGACGATCTGCGCGGCGGCCGGTTCGGCGACGGGCCGTCCCGCCGGTTCGGGCAGGTGCGTGTTGCCCAGGCCGTCCGTCCCGTGCCAGTCGACCGCGTAGTGGACGTCCTGCGCCATCGGCCGATCCGCCCCCACCGCGACCGGCACGCTCTGCCCACCGTCCTCGCCCGGCTCGCCCGCCTTGATCCCGGCCGCCTCCAGCACGCGTAGCGTGTTCAGTGCGCCGGTCAGCGGATGGACGTTGCCGTGGACCGTCCCGACGCCCACCAGCGTCGCCTCGCCCGCCTGGACGAGGGAGGCCAGGTACAGCAGCGTCATCGCGTCGTCGATGCCGGTGTCGCAGTCGTAGAGGAACGCCGGAGGTGCTTTCGTCACGGATGCAACCTATAACGGGCGATGATCGGTGATTGGGCCTGGGACGTCCGCCTCCACCAGGGTAGAGCTGAGACATGCGCAAACTCATCAACGCCCCGGCGGACGTGGTCTCCGACGCGCTGCGCGGCCTGGCCGCCGCGCATCCCTCGCTGAAGGTCGACCCGGACGGCGGGACGGTCGTGCGGGGGGACGCGCCGCGCGCCGGGAAGGTCGCCCTGGTGTCGGGCGGCGGGTCCGGGCACGAGCCGCTGCACGCCGGGTTCGTCGGTTACGGGATGCTCGACGCGGCCTGCTGCGGCGAGGTCTTCACGTCCCCGGTGCCGGACCAGATCATCGCGGCGACGATGGCGGTGAACGGCGGCGCCGGCGTCGTCCACCTGGTGAAGAACTACACAGGCGACGTCATGAACTTCCAGTTGGCCGCCGAGCTGGCCGAGGACGAGGACATCGAGGTCACGTCCGTCCTCGTGAACGACGACGTCGCCGTCGAGGACAGCACGTTCACCGCCGGGCGGCGCGGCACCGGCGCCACGCTGTTCGCCGAGAAGATCGCCGGTGCGCGCGCCGAGGAGGGCGCGGACCTCGCCGACGTGGCCGCGGTGGCGCGCGAAGTGAACGAGCGCAGCCGGTCGTTCGGCGTGGCGCTGTCGTCCTGCACCGTTCCGGCCGCCGGGACGCCCACGTTCGAGCTGGGCGAGGACGAGATGGAGCTCGGCATCGGCATCCACGGCGAGCCGGGCCGCGAACGCGTCAGGATCGGCACGGCGGCCGAGATCGTGGACGCGGCGCTGAGCGCGATCGACGCCGACATGCCGCTGTCAGGGTCCGAGGTCCTGGTGCTGGTCAACGGCATGGGCGGGACCCCGCTCATCGAGCAGTACATCGCCTACGCCGCCGCGGCCGAATGGCTGAAGGGGCACGGCGCGACCGTCGCCCGCCGGCTGGTCGGGCCGTTCGTGACGAGCCTGGAGATGGCCGGGTGCATGATCAGCGTGTGCCGCCTGACGCCCGAGCTGACCCGCCTCTGGGACGCGCCCGTCGAGACGCCCGGGCTGCGGTGGGGCCGGTGAACGCCGCGGATTTCGCGTCATGGATCCGGCACGCCGCCGACCTGATCTCCGCCGACGCCGACCGGCTCACCCGGCTGGACGCGGCCATCGGCGACGGCGACCACGGCCACAACCTCGACCGCGGCTTCCGCGCCGCCGTCGAGGCGCTGTCCGGCGGGACGCTCCCGGACGACGCCCCGCCGGGCAAGGTACTGATCGCCGCGGGCCGGGCCATCGTGTCCAAGACCGGCGGCGCGTCCGGCCCCCTCTACGGGACGGCCCTGCGCCGCGCGGGCAAGGCCCTAGGCGACGCCGCCGACGTGAACGCCGCCGCGCTCGGTGCCGCACTCCGGGCCGCGCTGGACGGCGTCCAGGACCTCGGCAAGGCGGCGGAGGGCGACAAGACGATGATCGACGCGCTGGCCCCCGCCGTCACGGCCTACGAGGAGTCCCTGGCAGACGGCTCGGGCCTGGCAGACGGCTCCGCCCTTGCGGCCTGCGTGGGCGCCGCCGCCGACGCCGCGTCCGAGGGCGCGGAGGCGACCGTCCCGATGCAGGCGCGCAAGGGAAGGGCCAGCTACCTGGGGCCGCGCAGCGTCGGGCACATGGACCCCGGCGCGTCGTCCACCGCCCTCATCCTGCGCGCTCTGGCCGACGTCACGGGGCCGGGGCCGGGGG
>NZ_VCKW01000383.1 GCF_005889715.1 Actinomadura soli | reverse complement strand
TCGCCCACCCTCTCCTTGTGCGTGGTGCCCGGCGTCCGGGGACTGCCGCCGGACGGCCTGAAATGGCGTCCCCGCGCAGCGGCCGGGAGTGTGCAGGTCGAAAGGTTCTCGCAATGGCCGGATAAGAGCGGGCGTCCGCCACCGACCGGCCCGGACGGACCGTCCTTTATTCTGGACACATGATCTGGTGTCGGCTTGCATCGGAGACATCGCCCGCCACATCTCCGCTGAGTCTGCAGCGGCATCGGTTTTGTGAGCCGACGCCATGAAGAGTGATTTTTCAATGAGTTCCGAGACCGCGGTCGAATCTGAATCGAAGGCGGTCAGGGTGGTCGTCGTCAGCGACAATCCGGTGTCGCGGATCGGGTTTCGGGCGTTGCTCGGCACGGCTCCGGGAGTGGACGTCGTCGGCGGCGGACCGGTCGAGCGTTCGGTGGCCGGCGTCCGCGCGCACCGGCCCGACGTGGTGCTGCTGGACGCCTCCCCACCGCCCCCGGACGGCATCGCGCGGCTGGCGCGGTCGGGGGTCCGGGTGGTCGCGGTGACGGCCGAGCAGGAGCCGCTGATGCTCGTCCAGGCGGTCGCGGCGGGCGCCCACGGATGCCTCGTGTACGGCCATTTCGAGCCCCGCGGGCTCGCGGACGTGCTGGTCGCGGCCGGTAGGGGCGAGTCGTCGCTGTCGCGGCCCGTGGTGACCGCGCTCGTGCGGTGGGTGCACGACGGCGGCGGGCCGCGGCCCGACCCGGGGCTCACCGCGCGGGAGGCCGAGATCCTGGAGCTGATCGCCGCCGGGCTCACCAACCGGGAGATCGCGCGCCGGCTGGTCATCACGGAGAAGACCGTGAAGAACCACGCCCACCAGATCTACAAACGGCTGGGCGCCGATGGGCGGGAACACGCCGTCGCCCGTTGGCTCGAATTGAATTCGGTGCCCAATGGAACGAATCTGCGCTAACTCCGGCCCGCCGGCGGCTGATACCGGCCACCGCGCACCCGAGGGTCCTAGGACCGGGCCCACGCCAAGATGGGCCCCTGGGTGGTCTTTACTTGCACAGTCCGTTACCGGATGATCTGTTGGGCCGCGCTCAAAGCCCATTAATTCCATTTCTGGCGTGGTTGTGAACGGCTGTTGAAATTCAGTCGCCGTCGTCCATGCGTCTCGGGGAGGCTTGGTGAAAGTCGTTCGCCGTCCCGCTCTCAGCGTCCTTTTCGGGGTGCTGGCGGCGGCCGTCCTGATCATCGTCCCGCCATTGGCCGCCTCGGCCGCGGGCCCCCGCATCGATCTTCAGGTCCTCGTCGTCACGAACGGCTCCGCCTCCGTCTCGGCGGTGGCGCACCAGCTGCAGGCCGAGGGCGTGCCGTACAGGACCGTCGACCTCCGCGACTCCGGCCGCCCCGTGATCGACGAGGCGTTCCTGTCCGACACGGTGGACGGGGCCCCGCGCGCGAAGTACCAGGGGGTCGTCCTGCCGAACGCGGCGCCGTTCCAGAACGACGCGGAGATGGCCGCGCTCGCCGCGTACGAGAAGCGGTTCGGGATCCGGCAGCTCGACGCCCACGTCCGCCCGTCCGCCGCCGTCGGGATGAACGCGCCCGCCTACTCCGGCCCCATGGACGGCGTGACCGCCCAGGTCACCGAGCCCGCGCGGGGGGACGCGTTCCGCTACCTGGGCGGGCCCGTGCGGTTCGACGACGTCGAGCCCGGCGTCGGCGAGACCAGCGGCTTCGTCGCGACCCCGCTGCCGGACGACCCCGGCGCCGGGAAGTCCTTCCAGCCGTTCGTCACCGCGACCGTCAAGGGGACGGCGGGCACCATCGCCGGCGTCTACACCCACGACGGCCGCAGCGAGATGGTGCTGAGCTTCACCTCCGAACGCGAGCAGTGGCATTTCCAGACGCTCGGGCGCGGCCTCGTCGGCTGGCTGACCAAGGGCGTCCATCTCGGCTACGACCGCAACTACTTCGCCGTCCACATCGACGACGTCTTCATGCCGGACGCCCGGTGGAGCACCGAGGACAACTGCACGCCCGGCGAGGACTGCGACGACGTGGAGACCGAGGACATCCGCATGGCGCCCGGCGACGTGTCGTTCGCCACGCAATGGCAGACGCAGCACGGGTTCGCGCTCGACATGACCTACAACGGCGCCGGCAGCGACGAGGCGGCCAAGCGGAACGGCGTCGACCCGCTCACCACGGCGTTCGTCGCCGTCCGGGACCGGTTCCGGTGGCTGAACCACACCTACTCCCATCCGTTCCTCGGCTGCGTGCAGGACACGAGCTCCAACCCGTGGCAGTGCGCGCGGAACCAGTCCGGGGAGATCGTGTACGTCAGCGCGGCCACCATCGAACGGGAGGTCTCCAGGAACCTCCAATGGGCGTCCAGCAGGGGCATCGCGGTCGACGCGGGCGAGCTCGTCACCGGCGAGCATTCGGGCCTGCGGGTCACCCCGCAGCAGCCCGACGACAACCCGAACCTCGCTCCGGCGCTGGCGAAGGCCGGCGTGAAATGGACGGCCAGCGACGCCTCCCGCGAGAAGGCGCAGCGCGTGATCGGCTCGGTGCGGACGGTGCCGCGCCATCCGCTGAACATCTACTACAACGTCGGGACCGCGGCCGAGGAGGTGGACCAGTACAACTGGATCCACACGCGGCGGTCGGACGGCGGCAGCGGGCTCTGCGAGGACGACCCGCCGTGCATCGAGCCGCTCGACCCCGACACCGGGTACGCGTCGTACATCGTCCCGGTGGAGACGCGGATCGCGCTGACGCACGTCCTCGGCAACGACCCCCGGCCGCACTACGCGCACCAGTCGAACCTGGCCGAGGACCGGATCCTCTACCCGCTGCTCGACCGCGTGCTGAGCCAGTACTGGTCGGCGTTCGCCGCCAACACCCCGCTCGTGAACGCCCCGACGTCCGCGCTCGGCGACGAGATACGCCGGCAGGACGCGTGGAGCGCCGCGATCAAGGACGGCGCCATGGACAAGGGCGACGTCACCGCCTACGTCCAGGACGGGACGGTCACCGTCCGGGCGCGCTCTGGACTGGAGGTCCCGGTGACCGCGCCGGAGGGCACGCGGCAGGGCGCGGACGGCGCGCCGTTCGGGCAGGCGTACGCCGGCGAACGCTCCGCCTACCGGGCCGGGGACGTCACGCTCATCCTGCCCGGAGCCTGACTTTGGACATCACCCTGGTGACGGAAGGGACATATCCGCACAGCTACGGCGGCGTGAGCGTCTGGTGCGACCAGCTCGTGCGGGGTATGCCGGAACATTCTTTCCAGGTCAGGGCGCTCACGACCACGGGGACTGAACCCGTGGTCTGGGACCTTCCCGGGCACGTGACGTCCGAGCCCATTCCGATGTGGGGGCCGCCCAATGGGCGGCCCTCGTCACGCGGCAGGCACGCGTCGCCGGGCGGACGGCGCTCGTCGCGCGGCCTGCGCCCCCCGTCGCGCGTCTGGCTGCCCTCGTCGCGGGGCGGGCGGCACGCGTCGCCCGGCGGGCGGCAGGTGTCGCGCAGTGACGCGCGGCGGTTCGAGCGGCTGTGCCGCGCCTTCCTGCACGCGATCCTCACCCCGTCCGACGGGGTGTCCGGCCGGGGGACGTCGTCCCGCAGCGTGCCCGTCTCCAGTGGCTCCCCCCGGAACGTCCAGGAGGCGGACGTCTTCCAGCGGATCCTGCGCGGGCTCTTCGAGTACGGGCAGACCGCCGACCTGAGCGCCGCGCTGCGCGCCGAGGCGCCCGTGCACTGGCTGATGGACGCCTGGAACGCCCGCGCGGCCGAGTTCGACGAGATCGGGACCCGGCCCACCGTCCACGACGCCCTCACCGCCATCGACCTGCTGGAGCACCTGCTGCGCCCGCTGCAGGGCCCGCCCCCGCGCGCCGACCTCACGCACGCGGTGTCCAACGGCATCCCGATCCTGCCGGGGCTGGCCGCCAAATGGACGTACGGGACGCCGCTGTGCCTCACCGAACACGGTATCTACCTGCGGGAACGGTATATCGGCATGCGGCGGACCCCGTACGCGTGGCCGGTCAAGTCGGTCCTGCTCGGCTTCATCCGCCTGCTGTGCTGCGTCGGCTACCGCACCGCCGACCTGGTGACGCCCTGCAACCTCTACAACCAGCGGTGGGAGGCGCGGTGCGGCGCGGACCCGGGGTCCATGGAGACCGTCTACAACGGCGTCGACCCGGCGCGCTTCCCCGCCGCCGGCGCCGAGCCCGCGGCCCCCACGATCAGCTGGGCCGGACGCGTCGACCCGATCAAGGACCTGGAGACGCTCATCCGGGCGTTCGCGCTGGTCAAGGAGGAGGTACCGGACGCGAGGCTGCGCCTGTTCGGGGGCACCCCGACCGGCTGCGAGCGCTACCACGCCCGCTGCGAGGCCCTCGCCGCCGACCTCGGGGTCGCCGAGCAGACCACCTTCGAGGGACGGATCGACGACGTCCACGACGCGTACGCGGCCGGGACCGTGGTCGCGCTGTCCAGCATCTCCGAGGGCTTCCCCTACACGCTGATCGAGGCGATGACCTGCGGCCGCGTGACCGTCGCTACCGATGTCGGCGGGGTGCGGGAGGCGGTCGCCGACACCGGCCTCGTCGTCCCGCCGCGGTCGCCGCGGGAGATGGCGGACGCCTGCCTGCGCCTGCTCGGGGACGAGGTGTCGCGGCGGCGCCTCGGGCACGCCGCCCGGGACCGGGCGCTGGAGCTGTTCACCGTCGACCGCGCGGTGGACACCTTCCGCGGCATCTACAGCGACCTGACCACGCCGGGCGCGGAGAGGCGCCCGGCGTCCGAGGCGAGGCCCGCATGACCGCGTCCACGCAGAGCACCATGCCCGGCACCGCACCCGACGCGCTCCCCGAGCCCGCGCCCGAGCCCGCGCTGGAGACCGCGCCCGACCCGGTAGCCACGGCCCCCGCGCCCGACTCCGCGCCCGAGGACGCGTCGGAGGCGGGTGCGCCGGGGGATGTCGAGGCGCTGCGGGAGCGCATGGCGGATCTGTGCGCGAGCGCCGTCGACCCGCTGGAGGTCACGGCCGGTCTGGAGGCCGAGGGCATCAACGACGAGGCGGCCCGGAGCTACGGCCACCCGGACGTGTTCGCCCTCGCCGAGGACCTCTACGCCCGGACACCGCGGCGCCCGCGCCCGCCCGGGGCGGCCGCGGCCCCGTGGCAGGCCGTGCCCTGGCGGCATCTGCTGCGCGGCGTCCTGTTCGGCATGCCCGGGCTGTGCTACATCGTGGGCGCCCCGATGCTGCACGGCAGGGCCGACAACGTCCTCCTCGTCTTCTCGCTCCTGCTCTCGTGGATGATGAGCCAGGGGACGGCCTACCTCGGATACGTCTGGCTGGGGTTCGGGAACAGGACGGCCGCGTCCCGGGTGCTCCGCTACGGGCTGGCCGCCGGGCTGCTGGTCGTCGTGCCGGTGACGGTGG
>NZ_VCKW01000382.1 GCF_005889715.1 Actinomadura soli | reverse complement strand
GTGCCGTCGCTTCGCTGCGGGGTGGGTGGTGGTTCTGGGGTGGAAAAATGCGGGGCCTTTTGGACGAGATCTGTTTCTGTCTCGGCCAACGGGGGCGCGGGTGGTTATCGTCGTGACCATGACCACCGTGATCCTGGTCCTGCTCTGCCTTGCCATCGGCGGGCGCGAGTTGTATCTGGCGTCCGACAAGCGGCTCCCCCGAGCGCAGGCGGAGCTGCGCGAACTGCGCAACCAGGTGTCCGAGCTGGCGCGTCGGCACGAGGCTCTGACGGCGGTGGTGGACGAGGCGACGGAACCCGCCGGGATCCCGATCCCGCCGCCGCTGCCCGAGGCCCCGTCCACCGAGGTGTTGGACAGGCTCGACGCGCTCACCGGGCGGGTGGAGCGGCTGGAGAAGGAGTTCGGTGACATCTCCGGCGAACTCGCGGGCGTCGATCTCGATCGCGACTCGCAGCACGCCCTGGCCCGGTCGCTGGACGCGGTGGAGCGCGACGTCCTGGAGCTGCACCAGGAGATGCTCGACCGCCTCGACCGCGAGGAGGGCGTCGTCACCGGCGTCGTGCTCACCGAGGAGGGCGAGGCGGAGGCGCTGCTCGCCGGGGCGTACGAGCGGTGCGCCGCCGAGTACGGGCTGCGCGTCCGTGTCCGCGACCAGCGTTCCGCGCAGGCCACGGGCGCCTATCGCGGGACCGTCTACCACCTTTCCGGACGCCGCCCCGAGGTGCTCGCCGAGGACCTGCTCTCCTATGTCCGCGGCCTGTACGACCCGCGCGACTCGTCCGCCCTCAACGCGCTGCTGACCGAGCTGGCGGCGCTGCGCGGCGGCGGCGTGGCGCGGTTCGGCCCGTTCACCGCCGTGGGCACGCAGAGCGCGCTCGTCTGCGGCGTCCTCCCGGACGACGGCGCGCCGCCGGCCGAGCCGTGGCAGCTCGCGGACCGGCTCCGCGAGCTTCCCGCCGACCGGCAGAGCGACCTGTCCTGGCTGCGCTCCGACGACTGACGCCGGTCAGGGCCGGACGAAGCGCGGCGCGCCCTCCTTCCGGTCCACCCCGAACGCCAGCAGGCAGCGGGGCACGCGGGCCGCGTCGATCTGCAGGCACAGGCCGAGCCCGAGGTCCGGATCGACGACGACCACGCGCCGCAACGCCCACAGGGCCCTGCGGGTCAGGTCCCGCGTCTCCGGACGCGCCGCCTCGTGCAGCGTTCCCGTGACGACCTGATCCGCGTACCGCCACAGCCCGGCGGAGTCCAGGACGCGGACGCCCGCCGACGTCAGGTTCGCGACGATCACGACGCCGCTGTCGTCGTCCTCCACCGTGGACGGCACCGGCGCGCCCTGACCGGGCAGGTCGCGCGGCGCCCGCGGCCCGCCGACCGCGCGGTGGTAGCGCAGCGGATCGAGCGTGTCGATGACGAACGCCCCCGCGTACGGCTTCGACGCCCGTGGCGGCCCCGCCGGCGCCCCCATCGGGACGCGGACGGACGGCAGGTGGGCGCTGAGGTCGAACACCATTCCGGCGTCGTCCAGCCACACGGGGACGCCGAGTTTGGCGGACGCCTTCCGGTCGACGGCGTCCATGGTCCGCCACAGCTCGTCGGTCTGGCGCGACAGCCTGGCCGCCATGCCCAGGCCGGGGAACGCCCCCTCCAGGACCGCGAGCGTTGCCCGCCACGTGGTGCTGTTCACGAACTCGGCGACGAACGCGTCCGCCAGCGCCTTGCGCCGGGCGGGATCGGCCATCGGGCCCGGGCTCGCGGCCGTCTCCTGCGCCTCTCCCCAGCGCGGCTCGGGGACTGCTGCCCAGTGCGGGTCCGGTGCCGTCACGTCCGGGGGGGTCATGGGCGGTGGCTCGGTGGCCAGCCCCTTTCCCGGCAGGAACGGCTCGTCGGTGATCCGTTCGTGGCGTCCCGCCGTTTCGCCCGGGAACTCGTGCCGTCCCCATGTCGGCGGGGTCTCCGGCGACGGCTCGCCGGGCGGCGTGCCACCGGACAGCGGCTCTGAGCCGGAGCTGGATTCATGGGGCGTCCACACCGGTGGGGTCTCTTGTGAGGACTCGCCGGCTGCTTCGTGGCGTCCCCGTGCCGGTGGGATCTCCGGCTCCGTCCCAGGGGGCGGAGGCGGGGGCTGGGACGTCCATGAAGGCCCGGCCGGCTCGTGGGTCGTCCATGATGTGTCGGCCGGTGTCGGCGTGCCCCAGTCTGGCTGAGGCTCGGCGCCCGGTGGGTCCGGCGGCGGCGCGAAGCCCGGTTCGAGGGGCACCTCGGCCTGGGGCTGAACGGGCACCCAGTCGGAGGCGGGCTGGTCGTCTTCGGGGGCGGGGCCTGCCCCCGCCGGGTTCGCGCCCGCCACGCGGACGTCTTCCGGGTAGGGGCCTGGACGCGGCGGGGGTGCGGCGTCGCCGGGGTCCTCGGGTTCGGGGCTTGGACGGTCACGCGGGCCGAATCTCACGGGTTCGATCCTGCGCTCAGTTCAAGATCATGGGCAAGGTCATCGGCTGCTTTCGGGTGTGCCGAAGAGGGCCTCGCACAGGGCTTCGAGGCCGTCCGGGCCCCCGTTCGCGGCCAGGACGGTGAGGGCCGGCTCCGGCGAGGTGTCGAGGCGCAGCCGGACGGCCACCTCCCGGTGGAGCGGCTCGTCGGCGCCCTGAGCGGCGGCGATGTCCCGCAGGCCCACGGAGATGATCTCGGGGACGTCGACGACGAGGGGCTGCTCACCGGCGGGCAGCTCGTCCAGCCAGAGGTCGAGGACGCGGCGGGCGAGGCCGTTGAGGAGACGTCCCCACGCCTCGACGAGACCGGGCGGGACGTCCTCCGTCTGCAGTTCGGGCAGCCCGTACCTGGCGAGGCCCTTGGTGGTGAAGTAGAAGCCGTGCGGGCCGGAGGTGTGCGGGAGCAGCATCCAGTCGGTGAGCCGGACGGCCCGGCCGGGGCCGGGCAGGGAGCGCTCCAGGTGGCCGAGGGTGAGGATCTGCGGGGTGAACACGTCGACGACGGGAGCGCGCAGCACGGCCGCGATGGCGCCGGCGACCGCGCGGGCGGCCCATTCGTGCGCGGGCGGGCGGCCCGGGCGGTAGGCGGCGCTGACGGCGAGGATGTGGGGGGCGGCGTCAATGGCCACGAGGTCGGACGGGGCTGCGCCGTAGGCGGCGAGGAGGTCGCGCGGCAGCGGCGGGAACTGGGACGCTGGCCGCTGGTCGAGGGTCATCATGGGACTGTCCAGCATCCCGAGGACGAGGCCGCGCAGCGGCGGGGCGGTGCGCCGCGCGACCTCGTCGTGGGCCAGCCGGGCCGGGTCGGTGATCGGTTCGGTGAGCGCCACGGCGTAGGTGCCGTAGAGCGTCTCCGGGACCGGCAAAGTCAGATTCTGACCCAACAGTTCCCCCGCGGGCATCGAAGAGCGTCGGCAATATCGATCAGAGCCCACGGGGATGTTGGAAACTATCCGTCACAACGGGACATTTGCCTCACAACGCCGCCATTAATCCCTTGTCCATGCAGGTCAACAAGGCGGGGGCGGCATCGGGAAATCGTGCTCGAACCACACGACCTTCCCCGGCTCGGCGCGGTGCGTGCCCCAGCGCGAGGCGAGGTGGGCGACGAGCTGGAGCCCGCGGCCCGTCTCGTCGGTGGCCTCGGCATGGCGGAGCCGGGGCAGGTCGGCGCCGTCGTCATAGACCTCGCAGAGCAGGTTCCGGCCCTTGATCACGCGGAGCCCGATGGCACCGGCGCCGTGCACGAGCGCGTTGGTGACCAGCTCGCTGACCAGCAGCTGGACGGTGTCGGTGAGCGGTTCGAGGCCCCATTCGGCGAGCGTGCCGGCGACCTCGCCGCGCACCCACGGGACGGCGCTCGGATCCGGTTCGAGCTCCCACTCGGCGACGTCCTCCTTGGGGATGCCGTCGAACCCGACCGCCACGATGGCGATGTCGTCGGCGGGCGTGGCCGTGCCGAGGGTGTCGAGGAGGGTGTCGCAGGTGAGGTCGAGGTCGGGGGTCGCGTCCGCGAGCCGGCCGCGCAGCTCCTCCAGCCCGTGGTCGATGTCATGGCCGCGGCGCTCCAGCAGGCCGTCGGTGCACAGGACGAGCTGCGACCCGTCCTCGACCTCGACCTCCATCGCCTCGAACGGCTCGCCGCCGACCCCGATCGGCACCCCGGACGGGACGGGCAGCACGCGGCTGTCACCGAACGGCGACACCAGCACCGGCGGGACGTGCCCGGCGTTCGCGAACGTGCACCGCCGCCCGACCGGGTCGTACACGGCGTACAGGCAGGTGGCGAGGTAGTCCTCGCCGAGCCGGCGGGCGAGGCCGTCGAGCTGGCGCAGCAGCCGCGCGGGCCGCATGTCCTCGGCCGCGAGGGTGCGGACGGCGGTGCGCAGCTGGCCCATGATCGCCGCGGAGGTGAGGCCGTGGCCCATGACGTCGCCGACGACGATGCCGAGCCGGCAGCCGGGCAGCGGGATGGCGTCGAACCAGTCGCCGCCGACCTTCGCGGCCTGCTCGGCGGGCCGGTAGCGGTACCGGACGCGCGCGCCCGCGACGTCCGGCGGGTCGTCGGGCAGCATGCTGCGCTGCAGCTCCTCGGCGACCTGGACCTCGCGCCTGTACAGCCGCCCGTTGTCGATGCACAGCGCGGCGCGGCGGCCCAGCTCGTCGACCATCGCGAGGTCGAGCTCGCCGAACGCGGGCCGGTCGGGCTTGCGGAGCAGTTTGAACGTGCCGAGGACCCGGCCGCGGGCGATCAGCGGGACGATCAGCAGGGCCCGGCCGGTGAGCAGCATCCGGAGGTCGTGGCGGTCGCCGAACGAGGCGGCGATCTCGGCGGCCCGCCCGGCACCGACGCGCGGGATGTGGACGGGCCGTCCGGTCCGCATGGCCTGGACGAACGGCGTGCCGGGCGACAGGAGCAGCGGCTCGCCCTCGGGGGCGGTGTCGTCCCAGCGGCCCGGCTCGTCGTTGTGGACGACCGCGACGCGGCGCATCAGCGTGGTCTCGTCGATCTCGGCGGCGGGCGGCGCCGAGTCGGCGACGACGCGTTCGAGCAGTTCGACGGCGGCGAAGTCGGCGAGCCGGGGTACGAGCACCTCGGCGAGCGTCCGGGCGGCCTGCAGGTGGTCGAGCGAGCTGCCGATCTGCTGTCCGGCCTCGCCAAGATAGGTCAGGGGTTCCCTCACGGCCATCGTCTCCAATCCCCTTTCAGGGTGCGGACTCGGGTCGGGGGGCGGATGCGGCGCATCCGGGCGTGAACTGAGCGGCGAGCGGGCTGCTCGGGGCGGCTGATCCGGTCGGGGCGGCGACTGATCCGCGTGGGGCGGTCGATCTGAGCGGGGCGGCTCATCGGCGCCGGGTGGCCGGCCCGCGCAGGCCGGGCCTCCGGTTCGGGGCGGACCGGCCGGGCGGGACGGGACCCCGCCGGGCGGGCCGGTCGTGCCCGGTGGAGCGGACGTTCCCGGCGGAGCGTTCACTCCCGGCGGGGCGGCCGTCGTGCCTGATGGGGCGGCTGTGCTGGGCGGGGGTGGGG
>NZ_VCKW01000381.1 GCF_005889715.1 Actinomadura soli | reverse complement strand
CCACCCGCCCGGCCGCCGCCCCGCCACCGGCCGGCGCGGCACTGCGCGGCGCCCTCGGACTCACCGGCACGGGCACGGGGGAGTGGTCCTCCGAATCCGCCCGCCACCTGGCCCGCGAACGCCGCCAGGTCCGCCGCGGCCTGATCACCGCCATCGCCGTCCCCACCGGGCTCATGGCCGCGCTCGGCGTCATCATGGCCGGCTACTACATCTACGCCACCCTCAACTCCGTCCTCGCGCCCGCCGACTACGCCGCGCTGCGCCTCGGCGCCGCCCAGACCGACGTCCAGGACGCCCTGCCGCGCATGGAGGCGATGGGCTCCGGCGTCGTCAAGGCCGCCGTCCCCGAACCCCCGCACGCCGACTGCCGCTACTACCGGCCCGACGCCAACCTCATCGGCGTCAACCGCTACTACCGGCTCTGCTTCACCGGCGGCCGGCTGACCGGCAAGGACTCCTACGACACCGGGCAGCTCAGCGCCCAGCAGCGAAAGGGCACCGATTGATCCGGGTACTGCTCGCCGACGACGAGGCGATGATCCGCGCGGGCGTCCGCGCGATCCTGGCCGCCGACCCCGGCATCGACGTGGTCGCCGAGGCCGCCGACGGCCGCGAAGCCGTCGACCTCACCCTCCGCCACCGCCCCGAGGTCGCCCTCCTGGACATCCGCATGCCCCGCCTGGACGGCCTCGCCGCCGCCGCCGAACTCCGCCGCGCCGCCCCCGGCACCGCCCTCATCATGCTCACCACGTTCGGCGAGGACGAGTACATCGCCCGCGCCCTGTCCGGCGGCGCCAGCGGCTTCCTCCTCAAGTCCGGCGACCCCCGCGAGCTCATCGCCGGGGTCCGCGCCGTCGCCGGCGGCGCCGCCTACCTGTCCCCGAAGGTCGCCTACCGCGTCATCACCGAACTCGGCGGCGGACGCCTGTCCGGCGGTGCCCGCGCCCGCCGCCGCACCACTGGTCTCACCCCCCGCGAACGCGACGTCCTGGCACTGTTGGGCGCCGGCCTGTCCAACGCGGAGATCGCCGCGCGGCTGCACGTCGTGGAGGGCACCGTCAAGGCCTACGTCAGCGCGATCCTCACCCGGCTGGACGTCCGCAACCGCGTCCAGGCCGCCGTCATCGCCTACGAGGCCGGACTCGTCGACGGCATCGACGAAAGGACCTGACACCGCCCGGCCCCGGGCCCCGCCGCGCGGCGTCCCGGACCGGTGCGGAACGTGCGCGGCCAGGGCGGCGCGGCGTACCAGGGGTCCCCGTAGTACTCGCCGAAAGACGGGCGGACATGCCTGACCTGCAGTGATGTGGCGTTATCCGCGGCGTTGCGGGCCGGACAGCGTCTCGGTGGCCTGGTGCACGGCGGCGAGGCCGGGTTGACGCAGCGCTGGACGCTGCGCAGGGATTTGCGCCCCGGTCTTGGCCATGATCGCGTTCGCGGACGTGTTGGTGTCTCCGAGGTGGGTGGCTGAGCTGTGCCGGAGTCGCTGGAGCCGGAGGCCGTCGCCGTAGTGGCCGAGCAGGATCCGGGCGCGGTCGTAGCCCAGCCGGGCCCGGCCGGTTTCCGGGCAGATGTCGTCCGGGTCGGTGGTGGCGCGGCGGTGCGGGCCGGGGCGGTATCCGGACAGGAACAGCGGGCCGCGTTCGCGGCCCGCGATCAGCCGGGGCAGCAGGTGGGCGGTGTCGGTGCCCCAAGTGATCCACATGGTGTCGCCGCCCTTGCGTCTTCTTCCGCACCGGCACGTCGCGGCGGTCGGCACAGCCGATCGATCCGGGAGCGGGACACGGCCTTGGTGCCGTCGTTGTTCTCGCGCCGCCGCTCGGCCGAATCCGGCAGGATGGGCTCGGTCCAGTGCTGCTTGGCCGCGCACCAGGTGAGCCAGGAGCCGACGACGGCGCGGATGGTCGGCCCGCCGGTCTTGCCGGGTGCGGTCCGCCGAGTGCCGAGTTTGGTCACGGTCGACTCAGCGGACTGTCGGAGCCGGCAGTGTGACCGCCTCGCGCAGCTCGGCGGCGGCTTGGGCCATGAGCTGAGCGAGGGTGCTGTCCGGCTCGGCTAGCCAGCGGGGCATGGCGCGCCGGTGGATCGCCAGCACCACGTCGATGATGAAGCGTGCTTTGCCGGGCTCGACACCGCGGCGCTCGAGCGCCGGTGCCAGCGCGTCGGCGATGTCGGCGAGCTTGATCAGATCGCGCTCGGCCAGTGCCGGGTTGGCGGCGATCACTCTTCCCCGGCGCAGCAGGAACTCGCGTGGGCGGAAGATATCCTCGGCGGTTCCCAGCGCGGTCAGCAGCGCCTCGATCGGGGTGAGGCCCGGGTCTGCCGCCTCGACCTGGGCGACGAGGTGAGCCTCGAGTTCGTTGCCGGCGAAGAGGACTTCCCGCTTGTCGCGGAAGTAGCGATAGAAGGAGCGCTCCTTCAGACCGGCGGCGCTTGCGATCTGCGCGACCGAGGTGCGCTCGAACCCCTGCGTCTCGAACAGCTCGAGCGCCGCGCGTTCGAGCCGGCCCTGTGCGTCGGATTCCCATCGCGGCATACCCACCAGGGTACGACAACAGGAGCTGTTATCAGCTGGTACGGTCAATGACAACAGATGCTGTTATCAGCCAGGAGATCGTCATGAAGGCTCTGCAATTCGACCGGTTCGGTTCCCCGGACGTGATCGTGCTCCGCGACGTCCCACAGCCGGAGCCGGGACCCGGCCAGATCCGGATCGCCGTGCGGGCGTGCGGCCTGACACCGGCCGACTGGCACGTCGTCGACGGTCTCCTCGCCGACCATCTGCCGCCGCTGCCGCGCGGGCTCGGCCTCGAGGTCGCGGGCACCGTCGACGCGCTCGGCGAGGGCGTCACCGGCGTCCGGATCGGCGACCGCGTGTTCGGCCCGGCCACTTTCGACGGCCCGACGGCCGGCGCCGCCGAGTACGCGCTGATGCCGGCCTGGGCACGCATTCCCGAGGGCGTGACCGCCGAGCAGGCCGCCGCTCTGCCGATGGCGGCCGAGACGGCGTGGCGCGCACTCGACGACCTCGGCGTCCAGCCGGGTGAGCTGCTGCTCGTCCACGGCGCGGGCACCACCGTGGGTGAGGCGGCGGTGCGCTTCGCGCTGCACCGGGGTATTCGGGTGATCGCCACAGCCGGGCCGACTCGGGCCGCCGCCCTGGAAGAGATCGGCGCTCAGGTGACCGCCTACGGCGAGGGCATGGCCGAACGCGTCAGCGCACTGACCCCAGGCCCCGTGGACCGCGCCCTGGACACCGCGCCGACCGGGGGCCGGATCGACCGCGCCGACCAGCCCAGCCCGGCCGGCGGCTCGCTACCGACCTTTGATCGAGCTGACCGGGGATCCCGACCGTGTCCTCACCGTCTCGGACTTCGCCGCCGCAGCCGAACTGGGCGTCCGGATCACCACCGAGATCCGCTACGACCAGATGAATGAGTTCGCCAGGCTCGCCGGCGAAGGCATCCTCGTCGTACCGGTCGCCCGCACCTACACCCTCGACCAGATCCAGGAAGCGGCCAAGCTCAGCCAATCCCGCCGCCCCGGCGGCAAACTCATGCTCGTCCGGTGATCGCCCTGCCGGCCTGATGAAGCGAGACCACCTCGACGAGGAACCGGGCCAGGCCTCTTCCCCTCGTCCGGGCACCCTTGTCCTGTCCGGCGGTCATCCAGCAGCGCCTGCCGCTCCTCTGGCCGGCCACCGCAGCCCGGGTCGTGCGGATCTCCGGGTCGATGGCGAGCAGTCTGTCCAGCGCGGCGCCCGTCGGTGAACCCGTGCGCCGGCCGGTCGAAGGTCTCCCGCTGCGCCTCGGCACGGGCGTGAGCGACTCGCTCGACCACGGTGACCGGGCCAGGCCGGATCACCCGCGCCGAGATCAGGTACTCGCACCCCAGCCGGAACAGCGGCGTCGGCGAATCGTGCTCCATCGCCCGCGCCAGCAGGAACTCGTCCGGTTCCTTGAGTTCCAAGGTGGTAGGCAGCCGCCAGCCCGGATACCTCGCTACCAGCCGCAGATGCTCGGCTCGGGTCTTCGCCCGCTGCCCGTAGGCCCGCAACTCGTCCGGGGCGACGCTGAGCTGATCAGCCAGCCGTACCACCACAACTGGCGGTGCCGAGGACACCTTGTCCGGCACGAAGCCCAGCCACGGCAACGTGCACAACGCCACGGCCAGACCGAGCCGGTCCGCCGGACCGCGACCCCGGCCGGGATCGACGAACGCGATATGCGCCGGGGTCAGCGTGAAGAACCTCGCCAGCTCGTCCCGGCCGATCTCCGGGAGCCCTCGACCTCCCCCAACTCCGCCAGATCCGCAGGTCGGGAGCCTACTCAGCCATATCCGCCCGATTTTTGGCGAGTGCTGCGGGGACCCCTACTAGGGGAGCGGGCCGTGCCTGCTGGTCAGGCCGCCCATCACGTCCGGCATCGTCACCTCGGCGGCCGGCGGCTCCGGCAGCCCGCCGCCCCGGCTCACCGGGCCCGCCCCGGCGGGCACCGGCACGCCCCGCGGGACGGCACCCACACCGGTGGCCGGGACTGCGACACCGGCGCGCGGGCCGAGCGAGCTCGGCGCCGCCGCGGGACCCGCGCCCAGCAGCGCCGCCCCAGCCGCCACGCCGCGCAGCGCCTCCACCGCCCGCCGCGCCACCGCCACCAGCACCAGCGCCGCCGCCGGCGCCACCACCACCCCGACCAGGAACCCCGCGGCCACGTCATGCGGGTAGTGCACGCCCACGAACACCCGCGAGAACGCCATCAGCGCCGCCAGCGGCAGCACCAGCGGCGCCAGCGCACGCGACGCCACCACGATCGCCGCGGCCGACGCCGCCGCGATCGTCGCGTGATTGCTCGGGAACGACCAGTCGCCCGGCGACGGGCACGCCGCGATGTGCACCGCCCCCGCCACCGCCCGGCACGGACGCTCCTGCCCGACGAAGGTCTTGGACACCTCGCTCACCAGATACGCCGCCACCACCGCGAACGGCGCCGCCAGCGCCAGGCCCATCGACCGCGCGTCCCGCCCCCGGGCCCGCCACCAGCCCGCCACGAACAGCGCGGCGAACAGCAGCAGGCCCCCGTCGGTCCCCACCTCCGCCGCCGAATGCACCCACGACGGCGTGCCCTCGGCGAACCCGGTGATGTCCCGGTACAGCTCAGCGCTGAAATCCGGCGCCCCCATGCTCCCCCTCACACTCGAAACGACCCCTGCCCGACACCTTTGAGACATCACACAGAAGACTGAAGTTCACCTTAGAGTCATCTGTCGGCAACCTCGCCACCCACACGAACCGGGCGGACCTCACACGCCCGACATCGGCCCCACCCGGTCGGCGGCCTCCACGCCGCGTCCGTCCGGCACGGCCGCCGCACCCCGGCGGCGCCGCAGGAACCGCACACCCTCCACCACCGCCGTCACCGACAGCGCCAGCCCGATCCCGACCGCCACACCCTTCAGCGGGTCGTCCTCGAACGCGTGCCCCCCGACAAACCCCCTGCCTCTTATACACATCTCCGAGCCCACGAGACCCTAAG